>NZ_JHQR01000098.1 GCF_014843825.1 Mesorhizobium silamurunense | reverse complement strand
GACCGCGGCGCGGGTGGCGGCCGGCGCGCTGGCCCGCAAGGTGGTGCCGGGCATGGTGGTACGCGGCGCGCTGGTCTCTATGGGCGAAAAAGCAATAGACCGTGCCAACTGGAACTGGAATTTCATCGGCGACGCCGGGAACCCGTTCTTCACGCCCGATCCGGCGTCGGTTCCCATCTTCGCCGCCTATCTCGACGGCATCCGCAAGGCGGGCTCCTCGGTCGGCGCGGTGATCGAGATCGTCGCCGACGGCGTGCCGGCAGGCCTCGGCGCGCCGATCTATGCCAAGCTCGACCAGGACATTGCCTCCGGCCTGATGTCCATCAACGCCGTCAAGGGCGTCGAGATCGGCAACGGCTTCGAGGCGGCGCGCATCACCGGCGAACAGAACGCCGACGAGATGCGCATCGGCAATGACGGCAAGCCGGTGTTTCTGTCGAACAATGCCGGCGGCATCCTGGGCGGCATCTCGACCGGGCAGGCGATCGTCGCCCGTTTCGCCGTCAAGCCGACCTCCTCGATCCTCACGCCGCGCAAATCCATCGACAAAGACGGCAAGGACGTCGAGGTCATGACCAAGGGCCGCCATGATCCGTGCGTCGGCATCCGCGCCGTGCCGATCGGCGAGGCCATGGTTGCCTGCGCGATCGCGGATCATTATCTGCGGCACAGAGGACAGACAGGGAAGGCAGTAGGCAGTAGGGATTAGGCAGTAGGCAGCATGCCAGCCCGAGACAGCCCTTTTCCTTCCCTACTGCCTATTGTCTAATTCCTATTCCCTGCGAGCGAAGCGAGCGCCTATGCCTTACGACCAGAAGAAGATCGTCGAAGCGATCCGCGCCTTTGAGCGCGGCGAGATCGTTGTCGTCATGGACGATGACGGGCGCGAGAACGAGGGCGACCTGATCGTCGCAGCCGTTCACTGCACGCCGGAAAAGATGGCCTTTATCGTCCGCAACACTTCCGGAATCGTCTGCACGCCGATGCTGCGCGAGGATGCGAGGCGGCTGAACCTTGCGCCCATGGTGGCCGACAACGATTCCGCGCACACCACCGCCTTCACCGTCAGCGTCGACTTCAAGCACGGCACCACGACGGGCATATCGGCCGACGACCGCACGCTGACCGTGCGCAACCTCGCCAACGGCAATGTCGGCGCCTCCGACTTCGTGCGCCCCGGCCACATATTCCCGCTGATCGCGCGTGAGGGCGGCGTGCTGATGCGCTCGGGCCATACCGAAGCCGCTGTAGACCTCTGCAAGCTCGCCGGACTGCCGCCGGTCGGCGTCATTTCCGAGCTGGTCAACGACGACGGCACCGTCAAGCGCGGGCCAGAGGTCCAGGCCTTCGCCGAAGAACATGACCTGAAGCAGGTTTCGGTCGCCGATCTCATCGCCTACCGCCAGCGCAAGGAAACGCTGGTCGAGCGGGTCGCCTGCTCCGACATCGACACGCCCGGCGGCAAGGCGCAGGTCTTCACCTACACGCTGCCCTGGGATTCCATGCACCATGTCGCGGTCGTCTTCGGCGACATCCGCGACGGCGAGGAGGTACCGGTGCGGCTGCATTCGGAAGATGTCGTGACCGACGTCTTCGGCACCAGCCACCGGTTGGACGGCATCATGAAGGCGATGGGCGAGCGCAAGCGCGGCGTCATCGTCTATCTGCGCGAAGGTTCCGTCGGCGTCGCCCATCAGGAGCGCAATCGGCCGAAGAGCAGCGACCGCGAGGATCATGAGGAAGCGCGTCGGCGCGAAAACGAGTGGCGCGAGATCGGTCTCGGCGCCCAGATCCTCAAGGATTTGGGCATTTCCTCGATCAACCTGATCGCCTCGCGCGAGCGCCACTATGTCGGCCTCGAAGGTTTCGGCATCCACATCGCGAAGACCGAGATTCTGTAGGCGAAGCAAAAAGGCCGGCTGAAAGAGCTGGCCCTTTTTGTCATTCGGCCGGAATGACCGCTTCGCCGCGGTCCAGACCGCGGCGCGTCTGATCAACGGCGCCAGCAGCCAGGCCTCGCAGCGCATCGCCAATTCGAAAGACCCTGCGGCGACGTCGAAGGAGGCGATAGCGGCGTTCAAGCAACTGCTCGAAGGATTAAAAAGCAAGTAGCATCCGGCACGCGGTGCTCTAGGCAATCGCCTAAGTCGGCGCTGCCCCTCACCCTAACCTCTCCCCGTGAAGGACGGGCACGCTAGCGCCGGAGCGTGACCCTTCTCCCCGTCCTTCACGGGAGAAGGTGCCGGCAGGCGGATGAGGGCAGCACTGTCTTCAACAATTGTCCCCCGCTCAAAATCGCTCCGACATTGACAATGGCAAGGGTGAGCGCATCCTTCCCGGCCATTCTCTGAGGTGGGAGAGTCGGGGCCATGTGGGACTTCAGCATCGGCCGGTCGGTGTCCATCATGATGCGGACATGGCCGTTCATCGTCTTTCGCATGATCGTCTATTTCGGCATCACGGTCGCCTACATCATGGCGACCGGTACCGGCGCCAGTGTTGGCTATGGCGTCGGCCATATCTCGACCGACCCCGACGGGCCGATGTCGTTTGCCTTGTGGGGCGGGGTTGTCGGCTTCGGCGTCGTCTCGATCGCCCTCTACTGGATCCGCGAATACATCCTCTATGCCCTGAAGGCCGGTCACATCGCCGTCATGGTCCATCTTATCGACGGCCACGATGTTCCGGACGGCCAGGGCCAGATCGCCTATGCGCGCGAGGTGGTGACCAAGCGCTTCGCCGAGGCCAACATCCTTTTTGTCGTCGACCAGCTGGTGAAGGGCGCCATCCGCGCCATCACCGGCCTGATCGGCGGCATCGCGGCATTCCTGCCCATTCCGGGCTTGAGCGGCATCGTCAGCTTCATCAACACGGTCATCCGCCTGTCGCTGACCTATGTCGATGAGATCATCCTCGGCTACAACATCCGCATCAATTCGAACTCGCCTTTCGAGACCGCCAGGCAAGGCGTCGTGCTCTACGCGCAGAACGGCAAGCACATGGTCAAGAACGCCGTCTGGTTGGCGGTGATCATGTGGGGTGTGTCCTTCGTCATCTTCCTGCTGATGCTTGCCCCGGCAGCCGCCATCCTCTGGGTGATGCCGGGGCAACTCGCCGGCTGGGCCTTCGTGCTGGCCATTGTCTTCGCCTGGGCCTTCAAGGCGGCCTTCATCGAACCCTTCGCCATCGCTTCGCTGATGCAGGTCTATTTCGCCACCATCGAAGGCCAGGTTCCCAATCCGGAGTGGGATCGGCGCCTGGCCGAGACCTCGTCCAAGTTCAGGGAGCTGCGCGACAAGGCGCTGGGCTCCTTCGGCGGCTCGCGCTGGGATACGCCGCGGACTGCTTGATCAGCAGCCCCTTGACCACGAAGGCAGGCTGATCACGGCTTCACCATTTCGCCGGAACCAAGGCGGGCAATTGCCGATTTGAGCGGCGCCTCGCCGGCGCCGCAAAAGGTCTCGCTCATCACCAGGTCGCCCAGTGGCAGGCGCTTGCCCCAGCCATGCGCTTCGAGATCCGGCCTCGGCGCGAATTCCGAAACGCGGCCGACGCAAAGATAGGCGATCGGCGTGACATGTTCGGGAATCGACAACAGCCGCTTCAGCGCCTCGGTATCGATGATGCTCACCCAGCCGACGCCGACGCCTTCGGCGCGCGCCGCCAGCCAGAAATTCTGCACCGCGCAGACGGTGCTATAGAGGTCCATTTCCGGATTGTGCCAGCGCCCGAGCGGCGAGTCTTTTGACCGTTGCCGGTCGCAGGTGATGCAAAGATTGAGCGCGCTTTCGCAGATGCCTTCGAGCTTCAGCTTGCGGTAGAGCGCCTGCCGCTCCGCCTCGATCGCCGGCAATTCCTGCTCGCGCGCGGCCAGAAAAAGGTCGCGCACCCGCCGACGCCTTGCCGCATCGCGGATGACGATGAAATTCCACGGCTGCATGTAGCCGACGGACGGCGCGTGATGCGCTGCGGTGAGCAGCCGCGCCAGCACGCCATCGTCGAGATCGTCGGCAACGAAATGGCTGCGCACGTCACGCCTGGTGAACATTGCCCGGTAGACCGCGTCGCGCGCCAATTGGTCAAAGTCGTCGCCGCCGGCGGCGGCCATTCGTGCCTGCATCGCTTGTCCCCTTGCGATAAGCAGTCCTCCGCCTGACCATGCGGACGACCATGTCTGCCGGGCCGGTCTTCTGGCTCGGGATCTACCCGCATCCGGCGCCTTCCCGTCTTGGACAGTGGCTTTGCCGGCGCGGTCCCCCTCACAGCGTTGGGCACGCCACGGATTTCAACCGTGTTCCCGATTCTCCCGCGTCGCGGGCACCAGGCAGCGGCAGGACTCTATCGCGAAGCTTAAGCCGCGCCAATGCCGCCTGCGACACGATCGGGCGCGATTTTCCCCAATCATTCGGCGCTGAAACATGGCTATCCGGGTGACAGGTGCCTAGATTAGGCTCCATGACCACTCGTCTTTACACCCATCCGGTATTCCTGGAACACCTCACGCCGTCCGGTCATCCCGAGCGGCCCGACCGTTTGCGCGCCATCGAGCGCGTGCTGGACGACGAGGCTTTTTCGGCCCTCGACCGCGTCAAGGCGCCGGAAGGCGACGAGGCAACCATCCTCTATGCGCATCCGGAAGATTTTGTTGCCCGCGTCCGCGCGGCCATCCCCGCGAGCGGTATCGTCTCGATCGACGCCGACACCAGCGCCAGTCCGAAAAGCTGGCAGGCCGCGGTGACGGCGATCGGCGCCGCCAATGCGGCGATCGACGATGTCTTCGAAGGCCGCGCCGCCAATGTCTTCGTCGCCGCTCGCCCGCCCGGCCATCATGCCGAAAAGACGACGGCGATGGGCTTTTGCCTGTTCAACACCGCGGCGATCGCCGCCCGTCATGCACAGAAGAAGCACCAGGCCGATCGCGTCGCCATCGTCGACTGGGACGTGCATCACGGTAACGGCACGCAAGACATTTTCTGGGACGATCCGTCGGTGCTCTATTGCTCGACGCACCAGATGCCGCTTTACCCGGGCACCGGCGCCAAGAGCGAAACCGGCGCCGGCAACATCGTCAACGCGCCGCTCGCGCCGAGCACCGGCAGCGACACGTTCCGCGACGCCTTCCTGTCGCGCGTGCTGCCGTCGATCGACGCTTTCAAGCCGGACCTGATCATCATTTCCGCGGGGTTCGATGCGCACCATCGCGATCCGCTGGCCGAGATCAACCTGACCGAGGATGATTTCGACTGGGCGACCGGTCAGTTGATGGACCGCGCCGGGCGCCACAGCGGCAACCGGCTCGTCAGTCTGCTGGAGGGCGGCTACGATCTGCAGGGACTGGCATTTTCGGTCGCCGCCCATGTCGGGCGGCTGATGAAGGGATGAATTATGGCTGATGAAGCTAATCAAGACGTCAAGGCGATGAGCTTCGAACAGGCGCTCGATGCGCTGGAGAAGATCGTCGATGACCTGGAGCGCGGCGACGTTCCTCTCGACCAGTCGATCAAGATCTACGAGCGCGGCGAGGCGCTGAAAGCCCATTGCGACCGGCTGCTCAAGGCGGCAGAGGACAAGGTCGAGAAGATCAGGCTGTCGCGCGACGGCAAGCCGGTGGGAACGGAGCCGCTCGACGCTGAGTAAGGTGTGCTGATATTCAGGTGAGGACGGCCTGCAAATGGCGGTCTCCTGCGCTTCCGGTGCTCACGTACTTTAAGTACGCTCCGCTCCGGTTCTCGGAAGCCATCATTTTCGGCTCGGACTGACCTGAATCTCAACACACCTCGGTGATAGTCCCAACCGGCGGGGACACGAAAAGACAGGAGGCCTGCAAGCATGTGCCGAAACATCAAGACCCTGTTCAATTTCGATCCGCCGGCGACCAATGACGAGGTCCATGACGCGGCATTGCAGTTCGTGCGCAAGCTGAGCGGCTCGACAAAGCCCTCCAAGCGCAACGAGCATGCGTTCCACCACGCCGTCGAGGCGATCGCCGCAGCCGCGCGCGAGTTGCTGGACTCGCTGGAGACGACACAGGAGCCACGCAATCGCGAGGAAGAGGCCGCCAAGGCGAAGGCGAGATCCGCCCTCCGTTTCGCGTGAGGCCGATATGAGCTTCTTCCCGGGTAACGATCCTGAGGCCGGCGACGCGTTTGCCTGCGACCAGATCGAGTTGATGGTCATCCCCAACGCCAAGGACATTGGCGGTTTCGAGGTCCGCCGTGCCTTGCCGACGGCAAAGCGCCGGCTGGTCGGCCCGTTCATCTTTTTCGACCGCATGGGCCCGGCGATCCTGCGCGCCGGCCACGCGATCGACGTGCGCCCGCATCCGCATATCGGGCTTTCCACCGTCACCTATCTGTTCGACGGCAAGATCAGGCATCGCGATTCGCTCGGCACCGAAATGGTGATCGCACCCGGCGACGTGAACCTGATGACCGCCGGCCGCGGCATCGTCCATTCGGAGCGCACGCCGGAAGAATTGCGCGGTGCGCCGATGTCTGTCTCCGGCCTGCAGACCTGGCTGGCGCTGCCGGATAGCAAGGAAGAGATCGCTCCAGTGTTCGAGAACACGTCGGTGATCCGCCTGCCCGAGATCGACGCCGAAGGCGTCAGTGGCCGCGTCGTCATCGGCGAATTTTCCGGGCTGCGCTCGCCGGTCGCGACCGCCTCGGAGACGCTCTATGCCGATTTGCGGCTGGCGGCGGGCGCCAGCGTGAAAATCCCCGCCGATGCCGAGGAGCGCGCCATCTATACACTGGAGGGCGAGGTTTTTATCGCCGGCGACCGCTTC
Source organism: Mesorhizobium silamurunense (assembly GCF_014843825.1). Classification (GTDB taxonomy): domain Bacteria; phylum Pseudomonadota; class Alphaproteobacteria; order Rhizobiales; family Rhizobiaceae; genus Mesorhizobium; species Mesorhizobium silamurunense. The sequence goes on along the minus strand of NZ_JHQR01000098.1, from coordinate 39,533 downwards.
CCGGCCGAGCGGCTTCTGGTGTTCAAACCGGGCGAGGAGATCGTCGTTTCGTCCGAGCGCGGCGCGCATTTCATGCTGTTCGGCGGAGCATCGCTCGGCTCCAAGCGTTATATCTGGTGGAATTTTGTTTCGTCCTCGAAAGAACGCATCGAGCAGGCCAAGGAAGAATGGAAGACGGGCCGCTTCGATATCGTTCCTGGCGATGAGGAAGAATTCATTCCGCTGCCGGAAGGTTAGAGCAGGATGGACATCCTACGCCGCCGCGTCACTGACACGCATTTACATTCGTCCTCCGGCGGCATATTTCGCGCATGATCGAGGCGCATATTTGTGAAGGTTGGAGCAATTCCAGGAAAAGTGTGAAACGGTTTTCCGTCTGGAATTGCGTGAAAACAAAGAGACAGAGCGGTCCCGTGAAACGGTTAACCGCTCTGATGCAAGGTTAAGATTTCAGCAGGCCGCACCAGAGTGAACCCGAAACCCGACACGCCGCTTCTCGACAAGGTCCGCATTCCCGCGGATTTGCGGGCGCTTGACGAGAGCGAGCTGCCGCAGCTGGCGACGGAACTGCGCGCCGAGCTGATCGATGCCGTGTCGCACACCGGCGGCCATCTCGGCGCCGGGCTGGGCGTCGTCGAACTGACGGTCGCGCTGCACTATGTCTTCAACACGCCGCAAGACCGGCTGATCTGGGATGTCGGCCATCAGGCCTATCCGCACAAGATCCTGACCGGCCGCCGCGACCGCATCCGCACGCTTCGCCAGGAGGGCGGTCTCTCCGGCTTCACCCGGCGGGCCGAGAGCGAATACGACCCCTTCGGCGCCGCGCATTCCTCGACCTCGATTTCCGCCGGCCTCGGCATGGCCATGGGCCGCGACCTTTCGGGCGGCCGCAACAATGTCATCTCCGTCATCGGCGACGGCGCGATGTCCGCCGGCATGGCCTACGAGGCGATGAACAACGCCGGCGCGCTCAATGCCCGCCTCATCGTCATCCTCAATGACAACGACATGTCGATCGCCCCGCCGACCGGCGCGATGAGCGCCTACCTGGCCCGGCTCGCCTCCGGCAAGGCCTATCTCGGCCTGCGCGATTTCGGCAAGAAGCTGACCTCCTATCTCGGCAAGCGCGCCGACAATGCCATCACGCGCGCCGTCGAGCACGCGCGCGGCTATGTCACCGGCGGCACGCTGTTCGAGGAGATGGGCTTTTTCCACATCGGCCCGATCGACGGACACAATCTCGAGCACCTGATCCCGGTGCTGAAGAACGTTCGCGACAATGCCGACGGCCCGGTGCTGATCCATGTCGTGACCCAGAAGGGCAAGGGCTACGCGCCGGCCGAAGCCGCCGCCGACAAATATCACGGCGTCAACAAGTTCGACGTCATCACCGGCGCGCAGGCCAAGGCGCCGGCCAACGCGCCGAGCTACACCAAGGTTTTCGCCGAGAGCCTGATCCAGGAAGCGCGCGAGGATGACCGTATCGTGGCGATCACCGCCGCCATGCCGAGCGGCACCGGCCTCGATCTGTTCGGCGAGGTGTTCCCGACCAGGACCTTCGATGTCGGTATTGCCGAGCAGCATGCGGTGACCTTCGCCGCCGGGCTCGCCACCGAGGGCTACAAGCCCTTCGCCGCCATCTATTCGACCTTCCTGCAGCGTGCCTACGACCAGGTCGTGCATGACGTGGCGATCCAGAAGCTGCCGGTGCGTTTCCCGATCGACCGTGCCGGCTTCGTCGGCGCCGATGGCGCCACCCATTGCGGCGCCTTCGACACGACCTTCCTGGCCTCGCTGCCAGGCTTCGTCGTCATGGCAGCCGCCGACGAGGCCGAGCTTCGCCACATGGTGCGCACGGCAGCCGACTACGACGGCGGCCCGATCGCCTTCCGCTATCCGCGCGGCAACGGTGTCGGCGTCGACATGCCGGAACGCGGCTCGGTGCTCGAAATCGGCAAGGGCCGTATCCTCAAGGAAGGCACCAAGGTGGCGCTTCTGTCCTTCGGCACGCGGCTGCAGGACTGCCTGCTGGCGGCGGAAGAGCTCGGTGCCGCGGGCCTTTCCACCACCGTTGCCGACGCCCGCTTCGCCAAGCCGCTGGACGAGGATCTCGTCCGCCGCCTCGCGCGCTCGCACGAGGTTCTTGTGACGGTTGAGGAGGGCGCGGTCGGCGGCTTCGCCAGCCACGTGCTGCATTTCCTCGCCCATGAAGGCCTGCTGGAAAACGGCCTCAAGGTGCGCCCACTGATCTTGCCCGACGAGTTCACCGATCACGCCAAGCCGGAGAAGATGTATGCCGACGCGGGCCTCGACACGGCCGGCATCGTGCGCACGGTCTTCGCCGCCCTTGGCCACGGCGTGCAGGCGCAGCGCGCCTGATCCGAATTCTCAACGTGCTGAATCGGTTTGCCGGATTCGGAAGCAATTCCCAGCAAAAGTGTGCGGCGGTTTTGCGTCCGGAATTGCGTTAAATCAGAATCATAAGTGTTTGTTAACGCTTTTGTTTGGCGGTTCGGTTACCCTGTCTTTTGGCCGATTTTCAACGGCGCCCTGCTAAGACCTTGGTCCCAGGCAGGGGATAAGAACAATGAAATCGTTCCTTTGCGGTATGGTCCTTGTGATGGCCATGGCCGCGCCGGTGGCAGCCGAAACGCGTTACGACCGCAACCTCGAAAAGGCGGTGATCGAGATCGTCGTCAGCAAGATGGGCAACATCCGCGGCGCCTTCTCCTACAAGCAGGCTCCCCAGTTGGTGGTGGTGCCGGAAGCCGCGCCGGCCGCTCCGGTTCCGATTGAGCCACGCAAGCAGGCCTCCAACAATGACGGCCTGATGCCGGCCGTCGAGCGCCCGGTCTCGCGGACGATTTTCTGATGCATGTCGCCCAAAAGTGCCCTGCGGTTTTGGGGCAACGACATGCATCAATTAAAAATCAGAACCACAGATCGCGCACGCAGCGGCCGTCGCGCGGCAGGTCGTCGAAGCTGTCGAGCCCGTCGAAATGGTCGATCGGCAGGTCGGCGACGGCCTCCGGCGGCGCCAGCCTGACGTTGACGGCGATGCGGGTGCGGCCGCTGGAGCCGGAACGCAGGCCGCGCCAGGCGAGAACGCAGGCGCAGGTCGGGCAGAACAGGATCTCGAGCGCCGGCTCGGCCACTTCGGCGCGTGTGTAGGAACGCATCGGCCCGGCGATGCGGATGCGCTCGTCGACATAGTCATAGGCCCAGAGCGTGCCGTAGCGGCGGCAAAGCGTGCAGTTGCAGGCCGTGATCGATCCCGGATCGCCTTCCAGGGTCCAGTGCGCGGCGCCGCAATGGCAGGTTCCTTTGAGCATTGCCTCCTCCTCAGGCTGGTGAAACGACCCCGCATTCTGCCGTGCCGCGCGCCATATTCAACACGCTGCCATTGCCTTCGCGACCAGCTTTCGCCAATGAAGGCCGATGAGTTCTCCTGTGCCAGCCAGAGCGCGCCTAAGGCTCGACGAACTGCTCGTCGCGCGCGGCCTGTTCGCCAGCCGTTCGCGCGCCCGCGACGCGATCGAGCGCGGCACCGTCGCCGTTGATGGCGCGGTTGCCCACAAGCCGGGCCAATCCGTTGCGCCGGATTGCGTCGTCGCCATCGACGACCCGGCGCAGGCCTATGTGTCGCGCGCGGCGCTGAAACTGATTGCCGGCCTCGATCATTTTGACCTTTCTCCCTCGGAGAGCGAGGCGCTCGACATCGGCGCCTCGACCGGCGGCTTCACCCAGGTTCTGCTTGAGCGTGGCGCCGCCCATGTCACGGCGATCGATGTTGGCCATGGCCAGATGCATCCCGATATCGCCGCCGACCCGCGCGTGACCGTGATCGAGGGGCTGAACGCCCGCGACCTCACGATAGCGGACCTCGGCGGCCGCGTTCCGGACTTCCTCGTTTGCGACGTCAGCTTCATTTCGCTGAAACTGGCGCTGCCGCCGGCGCTTGCGCTGGCCGGCGAGGGCGCCAGGGCGCTGCTTCTCGTCAAGCCGCAGTTCGAAGCCGGCCGCGAAGCGATCGGCAAGGGCGGGCTGCTCAAGGACCCGAGCGATGCCGAGCGCATTGCCGCCGGTTTGCGCGACTGGCTTGCCGCCATGCCGGACTGGCATGTGCTCGGCCTGCACCCGTCGCCGATCGAAGGCGGCGACGGCAATCGCGAATCCCTGCTTGCCGCGATCAAGGACGCGAAACCGCGATGAGCGCGCGCTTCACCATCGCCAGGCTCGGTTCGCAGGCAGACGGCATCGCCAATGCCGATGGCGGCGAGGTCTTCATCCCATTCACGCTGCCGGGCGAGACGGTCACCGCCGCGCGCCAGAAAGACCGCGCCACGCTGATGTCGGTGCTGGAAGCCTCGCCGCTCCGGGTCGATCCGCCCTGCCGCCATTTCACCGAATGCGGCGGCTGCGCGCTGCAGCACTTCGAAGCCGAGGCTTACCGGCAGTGGAAGCGCGAGCGGGTCATTCAGGCGTTGAAGGCCAAGGGCATCGCCGGCGCGGTCGACGCGCTGGTGCCGTGCGCGCCGCAGACCCGCCGCCGCGTCGTCTTCAGCGCAAGGCGTGGCGAGGCCGGCATGCTGCTCGGCTTCGTGCGCGCGCACTCCTCCGAAATCATCCCGATCGAGGAGTGCCCGATCTCGCTGCCGGTGATCGTTTCGTCGCTCGATCGCTTGCGCAGGCTCGCCGATCTGGTCTGCGCCACGCCGAAAGCCTTCCATATGACGGTTACCGTTACTGCCTCCGGCCTCGATGTTGCCGTCCAGGACGCGGGCAAGCTCGGCGAAAACCAGCGCCGTATCGCCTCGAATTTCGTTCTTGCGGAGGGCTTGGCGAGACTTTCGGTCGACGGCGAGGTGATTGTCGAGCCGAAGAAGCCGGTGGTGCAGTTCGGGTCAGTCGCCGTCGCCGTGCCGCCCGGCGCCTTCCTGCAGGCGACGGAGGCCGCCGAGCAGACGATGGCCGACCTCGTCGGCCAGCATCTGTCGCGCGCGAAAAAGGTCGCCGACCTTTTTGCAGGCTGCGGCAGCTTCTCGCTCCGGCTTGCGGCGAAGTCGGAGGTTCACGCCGTCGAGGGAGATGCGCCGGCCCTTGCGGCGCTCGATCGCGCCTTTCGTTTCGCCAGCGGCCTGAAGCGGGTGACCGTCGAACGCCGCGACCTCTTCCGCCGGCCGCTGACCTTCAAGGAATTGAACGGCTTCGACAGCCTGGTCTTCGATCCGCCGCGCGCCGGCGCGGAGGATCAGTCCAAGCAGATCGCCCGCTCGGACGTGCCGCTGGTCGCGGCCGTGTCCTGCAATCCGGTGACGCTGGCGCGGGACCTGCGCATCCTCCTCGACGGCGGCTATCAACTGAAGAGCGTGACGCCGATCGACCAGTTCCTGTGGTCGCCGCATGTCGAGGCCGTCGCGCTGCTGGAGAAGCCGAAGCGGCGGCGGTAGTTCACAAGCGGCGGTTCGCAAGAAATTTTGTGAAGCCTCTGTTCTTTCGACGAAATTGCGCCCTAAAGCCGCCTTTTTGCGAGACAAAAATTCACGGCGTTCGGGAAACGTTCCGACCTCTCGAGCGTTTACCATTTTAAATGGATGGCGGATTGCAATGCGGACGCTTCAGAGGTTCCTCGAACTCGTCGTCGTTCTCGTCATATTTGCGGTCGGTTCCGCAGCTGGGGCTCTTGCGCAAGGTGAAAAGCGGCTGGCCTTCGTCATCGGCAACGGCGCATATCAGTCCGGCGAACTCGCGACGGCCGCCAACGATGCGGGTCTGATTGGACAGACCTTGCAGGCAGCCGGTTTCGATGTGGTCGGCGCGCGTGATGTGGACCAGGAATCGCTGCGCGGCGCCTTCCGCGATTTCCTCGCCAAGGTTTCGGCCGCCGGTCCCGACGCGGTCGTTTTCGTCTACCTCGCCGGGCACGGCGCGCAGTTCGAAGGCGAGAACTATTTCCTGCCGGTCGATGCCAACATCGCCAATCCTGCCGATGTGCCAATCCAGGCCATTCGGATCTCCGATCTCACCCGCCCGCTCGCGGCCTTGCCGACGAAGGTCAACATCATCGTGCTCGACGCGGCGCGGCCGAATGCCTTCCCGCAGATGAAACAGCCGCTGGCCGGCGGCCTCGCGCTGGTCGATCCCGACCCGAACATGCTGATCGCCTTCAATGCCGCTCCGGGAACCGTCGCGCCGGAGGGCAAGGGACCCTATGGCGCCTATGCCCAGGCGCTGGCCGAGATGATGCGCGAGGGCGGCCTGCCGCTCGAAGACGTGTTCGACCGCACGCGCCTGCGCGTCAACGAAGTGACGCAAGGGGCCGAGGTGCCTTGGAACGCTTCGAAGATCAACGCGCCCTTCGTCTTCTTCGACCGCGCGCCGGATGCGCCCGCGCCCAAGGTTTCCGAGGCCGAATCCCAGGCCAACCGGACAAGGGAGATTCGCGACTTTAATGCCCGCGACGCCTATGTCGCGGCGCTCGACCGCGACACGCTGCGCGGCTACCAGGATTTCCTCGTCGCCTATCCGCACGATCCGATGGCCAAGCGGGTGCGCGCCATCATCGCCGCGCGGCGTGAGGCGATCACCTGGCGTCAGACCTGGACGCGGGATACGCCGGAAGCCTACTGGTCCTACCTCGAACGCTATCCGCACGGACCGCATGCCTGGGACGCGCGCCGCCGGCTGGAGCATTTCGACGCCGAGCTCGAGCCGCCGCCGAGCTTCACCGTCATTGTCTATGACGTGCCGCCGCCGCCGCCGGAGGAAATCGTCTATATCGACCGCCCGGTGCTCTATTTCGACGACCCAGATTTCGACTTCGAACCGCCGCCGCCGGTCGCAATCATCTTCCTGCCGCCACCGCCGCCGGATTTCATCGTGCTTGAGCCACCGCCGCCGCCGATCGACGTCTTCGTCCTGCCGACACCGGTGTTCGTGCCGATACCCGTGTTCATCAACCCGCCGCGTCACATCGTGCCGCCGCGGAACGACATCATCTTCAACAACATCCACAACACGACCGTCATCAACAATATCAACACGACGATCAAAAACGAGACCATCAATCAGGCCGCGCAGCCAGACGCCAGTGTTCAGGGTGGCCGCGCCGCAGGCCAGAAGACGACCGCGGGCGCTGTTGGTGCCCGCGCGGATGCGCTGGCGGCCAGGGTTGCGCTGCCGCCGCTGCTGCAGAAGAAGGCGGCCATGTCCCGTAAGATCCCGTCCAATCAGCAACAGGGCGGCCAGAAACAGGGCGGCTTGCCGCCGAAGCCCGGCCAGCGTGTTATCTCGGGCCAGCAGCCCGGTGCTGCGACTCCGCTGTCGAAGGACCTGTCCGCCCGCAAGCTTGGAACCGACCACGCCTTGCCGGGAGCCGATGGCAAAACGCTGCCGCTCGTCAACGGCAAACCAGTGCTTAGTGATCGGAATTTGCCAGGCAGCAAGTCCAGGAAGCAGCTCGGCAGGCAAGGCATTGTGGGCGGTAACCAGGAGGCGACGGGAAATGCCGGCGCCGCCGTGACCGGAGAGCAGGGCACCGGTCAGCAAAAGGGCAAGAAATTGCGCAAGCTGCCCACCGTCAACGGCATGCCGGCCGACAACGGCCAGGGCGCGCAGGAGAGGTTCGGGAAGAACAATCCGAACGTGCTGTCCGGCCAGGACAACCGCAAATCGAAGAAGCTGACGCGCAAGGATTTGTCGGCCGGCCGGTCCATTGTCGAACCGGGTGATCAGGGCCCGGCCAAGGGAAACAAGAGCAGGAAATTCCGCAAGCTGCCGACCGTCAACGGTGAGCCGGCCGACAACGGGCCGAGCATGCAGAAGCGGCTCAGGAGGAACAATCCGTCCGTGTTCTCCGACGAGAATCAGGGCTCGGCCGCCGGGAACGACAGGGGCAGGAAGTTCCGCAAGCTGCCGACCGTCAACGGCGAGCCGGCCGACAACGGGCCGAGCATGCAGAAGCGGCTCAGGAGGAACAATCCGGACGTGTTCTCCGAAGAGAATCAAGGCTCGGTCGGCAGGAACGACAGGGGCAGGAAGTTCCGCAGGCTGCAGAACGAAGAAGGGTCCGGCGGCGCGGAGGTCGACGTCCAGCGCAACTTCAAGGTCAACAGGCCGAAGGAGAATGCGCAGCGCCAGTACAAGCTGCAGGAACAGCCCAACGGTGAGGCGTCCTCCAGGCCGCGGAGGCCTGAGTTCCGCGCGCAACCGAGGCCTGAGGTCCAGGAGCGGCGTCTGCCGCAGCAGCCGAAGCAGCAGCAGCCGCAAGGAAACAAGAAGTTTGCCTGCGGGAATCCGGGCGAGCCACCCTGCAAGGAGTAGGCTGTCGAGCCAGACGATAGGTTGCCGTTGCGCGGGCCGGACTTTCCGGCCCGCGACTTGTAAGGCAGGGAGCACCTGCGTACAGACCCGCAAAGGCTGGTCCGCTCCGGGCTATGCGGGCCGCTCAGCTTACAGGCCTGGTGGCCTCCGTCAGGTTTTCGGCGTGCCGCCGCGCTGATTGATCGACACCCAGATATTCGGGTTCTGCTGCGACTGGCGCTTCAGGAAATAATAGCCGGTCGCGTTCCAGGGCCGGACTTCGTCGACCAGATTGTCGAGGACGAGGTCGCCCTTGTCGGTCTTCACCGTCAGGATGGTGTGACCTTCATTGTTCAGGTCGCGCACCACCGTCATCAGCAGCGCCTGGCGTGGGAATCCCGCTTCCATGAGAAGCTTGCGCTTGTAGAGCGCATAGATCTTGCAGTCGCCCTTGCCGTCCACCGGATAGTCCCAGTGGTCCATCATCGTGCCCCAGTGATCGTAGTTGCTGACGGGCTTGATGGCGCGGTTCGCCTTTTGGTTTATCCGCTTGAGGGTGCGCAGGTTCTGGGCGCTCAGCTTGACGCTCGTCGCCGGCAGAGCCGCCACTTTGCACTCTTTCGGCCGGCGGTGGCAGAAATCGAGCCAGCCATAGGGAACGCTGGTGCGTCCTCCGACCGCGGCGGAGCGGACCGTATCCGCGGAAGATTGCGTCGATGGCCGGTTGAACAACGTCGACTGCGCCGCCGCCGGGTCGGCAGATAGGGACGTCGCGCCGATCAACGAAACAAGGCCAAGGAGGAAAGAAGAGGTCAGGACGCCAGGGGAACGCAACAATGCCAGACACCACCGCAACGAGAAGACTGGCGATGAGTTAATGCGGAAACGCCGGCCAAGGCAATTGAACAATTAATAATTTGCTAACACGATCGTGTCCGTGTCCGGCGGGGGCCGCTACGCCTCTTGCAGATTGGTATCAATCGCGGGCATGGCGCCGCTGCGCTTCGTCAAGGACGCTCGCGTGCAAGTCTTGCAGCGTTTTTGGCACGCCACTGTGCGGCAGGATGCCAAACACCTGCTCCGGCCGCGTCGGGGCAAAAGCCTGCTCCGGTCTCAGAAGAACGCCCTCCGGCGTGTCTTCGACCTGGAGGCGCGTACCAGCGCCCCAGTCCCGCCGTTTTCAGATCGCGCTGGGCAGGGTCATCCGTCCCTGGTCGAGACGGTCGTTATGAATTTTTCGGAGCCGGTCATTAGCTTAACAATACCGGAATCGTTCCTTTGCCTCAAACCCGGGTGCCGCCCACCGTCATCTGGTTCATCCTCAGATGCGGCTGGCCGACGCCGACGGGCACGCCCTGTCCGGCCTTGCCGCACATGCCGATGCCGTTGTCGAGCTTCATGTCGTTGCCGACCATGGTCACGCGATGCATGGCGTCGGGTCCGTTGCCGATAAGCATCGCGCCCTTGATCGGCTGGGTCACCTTGCCGTCCTCGATCATGTAGGCCTCGGTGCAGCCGAAGACGAACTTGCCGGAGGTAATGTCGACCTGGCCGCCGCCGAAGGAGACGGCATAGATGCCGTTCTTGACCGAGGCGATGATCTCCTCTGGGTTCATGTCGCCCGCGGTCATGTAGGTGTTGGTCATGCGCGGCATCGGCTGGTGCGCGTAGCCCTCGCGCCGGCCGTTGCCGGTCGCCTTCATACCCATCAGGCGCGCGTTCTGGCGGTCCTGCATGTAGCCGACCAGCTTGCCGTCCTCGATCAAGACGTTGCGCGCCGAAGGCGTGCCTTCGTCGTCGACGGTGAGCGAGCCGCGACGCTCGGCGATCGTGCCGTCATCGACTACTGTGACGCCCTTTGCCGCGACCTGCTGACCCATCAGGCCGGCGAAGGCCGACGTCTTCTTGCGGTTGAAATCGCCTTCCAGGCCATGGCCGACCGCCTCGTGCAGCATCACCCCCGGCCAGCCGCTGGAGAGCACGATATCGAAGGTGCCGGCCGGCGCCGGAACGGCCTCGAGATTGACCAGCGCCTGCCGCAGCGCCTCGCGCGCTGCATGCTTCCAGCTCTCCTCGGTAAGGAACTCGCCGAAGCTCTTGCGGCCGCCCATGCCGTAGGAGCCGCTCTCCTGGCGATCACCATCGCCGACAACCACCGAGACGTTGATCCTGACCAAGGGACGGATGTCGCGCACCACCTGGCCGTCGCCACGCACGATCTCGACGTGCTGCCAGGATGCGGCGAGCGAGGCCGTCACCTGGCGCACGCGCGGATCGGCGGCGCGCAGCCAGGCGTCGATCTCCTGCAACAGCTTGGCCTTGGCCTCGAAACTGGGCGAGGGGATGGGGTTCTCGTCGCCATAGAGGTGGCGATTGGTGCGCGCGGGCGCTGCGGCAAGCGTTCCGGAATAGCCGCCCTTGACCGCCGAGACCGCGTCGGCCGCGCGCAACAGTGAGGCTTCAGACAAGTCGCTCGAATGCGCATAGCCGCTCGCCTCGCCGGCGACGGCGCGCAGCCCAAAGCCCTGGTCGGTGTTGAAATTGGCCGTCTTCAGCCGGCCATTGTCGAACATCAGCGCTTCGCTCTCGCTGTATTCGAGGAACAACTCGCCGTCGTCGGCGCCCTTGATGGTGTCGGCGACGATCTCTTTGACGCGGTCGTCGGAAATGTCGAATTGGCCGATCAGGCTGTTCATGGCAAGGCTGTCCGCTGGCGGTTTCGTCTTCCCCGATGTAGGGGCGAAGTGAGGTCAAGACAATCGCCAGCGTTCACACGGGATCGTCATCGCCGTGGGCCGACCGACCGCATTGCAACCGCCAGGCTCAGGGCAGGGCGGCGAAGCCTTCGCCGAATCCCTTGAGATCGACGGGAATGCCGATGCCTTCCTCGGGCGTCTGAAAGACGATGAAGGTGGCCGAGGTGCCGTTCTTCAGCGTGTCGAGCAGCGGCTTCTCGAGGATCACTTCCGCATAGCAGCCATCCTGGAAGCAGCGCACGAAATAGGCGCGGCCGATATCCTTGCCGTCGACATTGAGGCCAAGCCCGTTGGGCAAGAGCACGCCGAGCGGCGCCAGCACCCGCAGGATCTCGGCCTTGTTGTCGGCGGTGCGCAGCACCACCACCGAAAGCCCCATTTCCGGACGGTCCTCGGCGACGACATTCTGCATCATCACGCATTGCTCGGAGGTCGCGCCGGCCGGCGTGTCGCAGATGATCGACCACGCGCCATGCGTCGACTTGACCGTGCCGCTGGGCGGCGCTGCGGTCTGAGGTGGCGCGGCGTTCGCCGCGCTGGCGCCAAGCAAGGCGGCAAGGAAGACGACCTTCGCCAGGGGTCTCGAAAGCCAGGAAGTCATGACGGCTCCATTGCGAATCACGGCACTTTAAGCTGCGCCAAGGCCAAGTAAAGGACGAGACCGTCGCCGGCCCGCCCAGATACCGGCAATTACGCGCTTTTCCAGAGCAAATTCGCCCGAATTGCGACCGTCCGCCACGCGACGCGGCGATGGCAGGGGATGCCCTTCGGGCTGCGCGCAAAAATGCCGCACGGCTTCGTCCGCTCCTTCCTTGCAGAGGGAATTAGAGTATGGTTTGAACCACCTTAGGGACAGACCGGGATTCCCCATCCCGGCGTCGTTCGTTATTGGTGCGATCCGATCGCAGGAAGTGGGAGACGAGAGGGCGATGAGAAAATTCCAGGCAAGCGCCAAATTGATGGCAGGTGCTGCAGCCGCAGGCGCGCTCTTCTCCAGCGTATCCGCCTACGCGGATCAGCCGCGGCCTTGGGAGACCGCCTTCCAGGCACCGGCGACCGATATGATGCGACAGATCGAGTGGTTCGGGAACTACACGATGTGGTTCGTCGTCCCGATCACAATCCTGGTGCTGGCACTGCTTGCCGTTTGCGTCCTGAGGTTCCGCGCCAGCGTGAATCCGGTTCCTTCCAGGACCAGCCACAACACCCTCATCGAGGTGATCTGGACGGTCGGGCCGGTCATCGTGCTGTTGCTCATCGCTATCCCGTCGTTCCAGCTGCTCACCGCGCAATACACGCCGCCTGAGGAAGCCAAGCTCACCGTCAAGGCGACCGGCAACCAGTGGAACTGGGACTACGAATATCAGGTCGACAAGAGCTTCTCCTTCAACTCGGCGATCCTTCAGGATGGTGATCGCGCCAAGGCCGGCAAGGAAGACCGCGCTCTCTATCCGCGCCTGCTCGCCGTCGACAACGAGCTGGTGGTGCCGGTCAACACCATGACCCGCGTGCTGATCACCGCCACCGACGTCATCCACTCCTTCGCCGTGCCGTCCTTCGGCATCAAGATGGACGCCGTGCCCGGCCGCACCAACGAGACCTGGTTCAAGGCCGAGAAGGAAGGCCTCTATTACGGCCAGTGCTCACAGCTCTGCGGCAAGGATCACGCCTTCATGCCGATCGCGGTTCGCGTCGTGTCCGATGCGCAGTTCAAGACCTGGCTGGAGACGGCCAAGACCGACGTGCCCGCCGCCAACAAGGCGCTGATGGCCGAGATCGATGGTACCAACAAGGTAGCGGCCGCTGGCAACTGATGCCGCGGGTTAGCAAGAATTAGGGAACGGAGCCGAATATGGCAGAGGCTGCAGCTCACGACCACCACGACCACAGGCCGCATGGCTGGGTCCGCTGGGTGTACTCGACCAACCACAAGGACATCGGCACGCTCTACCTGATCTTCGCGATCATCGCCGGCATTGTCGGCGGCGCGCTCTCGGTCGCCATCCGCATGGAGCTGCAGGAGCCGGGCATCCAGATCTTCAGCGGCCTGGCGCAGATGGTCTACGGCATGCAGGGCGATGCCGCCATCGACGGCGGCAAGAGCATGTACAATGCCTTCGGCGCCGCGCACGGCCTGATCATGATCTTCTTCATGGTGATGCCGGCCCTGATCGGCGGCTTCGCCAACTGGATGGTGCCGATCATGATCGGCGCGCCGGACATGGCCTTCCCGCGCATGAACAACATCTCCTTCTGGCTGCTGCCGCCGGCCTTCATCCTGCTTCTCAGCTCGATGTTCGTGCCGAGCGCGCCCGGCGCGTTCGGCGTCGGCGGTGGCTGGACGATCTATCCGCCGCTCTCGACCTCCGGCCAGCCTGGCCCGGCGATGGATCTTGCGATTCTGTCGATCCACATCGCCGGCGCCTCGTCGATCCTCGGCGCGATCAACTTCATCACCACCATCTTCAACATGCGCGCGCCCGGCATGACGATGCACAAGATGCCGCTGTTTGCCTGGGCGGTGCTGATCACGGCCTTCCTGCTACTGCTCTCGCTGCCGGTTCTGGCGGGCGCCATCACCATGCTGCTCACCGACCGCAACTTCGGCACCTCCTTCTTCGTGCCGGACAATGGCGGCGACCCGATCCTGTTCCAGCACCTGTTCTGGTTCTTCGGCCACCCCGAGGTGTACATCCTGATCCTGCCGGGTTTCGGCATCATCAGCCACATCGTCTCGACCTTCTCGAAGAAGCCCGTCTTCGGCTATCTCGGCATGGCCTACGCCATGGTCGCGATCGGCGCCGTCGGCTTCATCGTCTGGGCGCACCACATGTACACGACCGGCCTGTCGCTCGACACGCAGCGCTATTTCGTGTTTGCCACCATGGTCATCGCGGTGCCGACCGGCGTGAAGATCTTCTCCTGGATCGCCACGATGTGGGGCGGCTCGATCTCCTTCAAGCCGCCGATGCTGTGGGCGCTGGGCTTCATCTTCCTGTTCACGATCGGTGGCGTCACCGGCGTTCAGCTCGCCAATGCCGGCCTCGACCGCTCGCTGCACGACACCTATTTCGTGATCGCCCATTTCCACTACGTGCTGTCGCTGGGCGCGGTGTTCGCCATCTTCGCCGGCTGGTACTATTGGTTCCCGAAAATGACCGGCTACATGTACTCGCCGATGATCGCCAACACCCACTTCTGGGTCACCTTCGTCGGCGTCAACCTGATCTTCTTCCCGCAGCACTTCCTCGGTCTCGCCGGCATGCCGCGCCGCACCGTCGACTATCCGGACGCGTTCGCCGGCTGGAACATGGTCTCATCCTACGGCTCCTACATCGCGGCCGTCGGCGTTGCGATCTTCCTCTATGGCGTGTTCGAGGCTTTCCAGAAGAAGCGCGTCGCTGGCGCCAATCCGTGGGGCGAGGGTGCCACCACGCTCGAATGGCAGCTGCCTTCGCCGCCGCCGTTCCACCAGTGGGAACAGCTGCCGAAGATCAAGTAAGGCGGCTGCCCGAAATACGAGGCCGCCGGAGAGCCGGCGGTCTTGGCCAACGGAATGATGGACTTTAAGTACGCATGGCTCTTGCCGACCACAAATTGATGGAGGAAGTTGGCTTTCGCATGTCGGAAGCCACCGCGGGCGATTTCTTCGCTCTCCTCAAGCCGCGCGTCATGTCGCTGGTCGTCTTCACGGCCTTTGTCGGCATGGTCGCGGCGCCCGTCGCCATCAATCCGCTGCTGGCGGTGATCGCTATCCTGGCGATCGCGATCGGCGCCGGCGCCTCGGGCGCGCTCAACATGTGGTACGACGCCGATATCGACGCGGTGATGACAAGAACCGCCGGCCGTCCGGTGCCGGCTGGGCGCGTCACGCCGGGTGAGGCGCTGAGCTTCGGCCTGGTGCTCTCCGCGCTGTCGGTGATGACGCTGGGCGTCCTCATCAACTGGCTGTCGGCCGCGCTTCTTGCCTTCACCATCTTCTTCTACGCCGTCGTCTACACGATGTGGCTGAAGCGCTGGACGCCGCAGAACATCGTCATCGGCGGCGCCGCCGGCGCCATCCCGCCGGTGATCGGCTGGGCCGCGGTGACCGGATCGGTCAGCCTCGAAAGCCTGATCCTGTTCCTGATCATCTTCCTGTGGACGCCGCCGCATTTCTGGGCGCTGGCGCTGTTCAAGTCGGACGACTACGCCCGCGCCGGCATCCCGATGATGCCGAACGTCGCCGGCCAGGCCTCGACCCGTCGCCAGATCTTTGCCTATGCGTTGATCCTGGCGCCGGTCGGCGTGCTGCCCTGGCTGCTCGGCTACACCACGGCTGCCTATGGGATTGTCTCCGTCGCGCTCGGCCTGGGCTTCGTCTGGTATGCCTGGAAGGTGCTGGGCATGAGCGACGACGACCGGGCGATGAAGCCGGCCAAGGCGCTGTTCGGCTATTCGCTGCTCTATCTCTTCGCAATCTTCGCCGCCTATCTCGTCGACAGCGTGGTCGGGCGCGCCCTCGTCATGGGGGGAACATGATCGTGGCCGACAAGAACCTCGAACTGGTCACCTTGACCGAACGCCAGCGGAAGGCGCGGCGCAACCGCTCCGTCGCCATCGGCGTCGCGCTCGCCGCGCTCGTCATCATCTTCTACATCGCCACCATCGTGCGCTTCGGCCACCATGCCTCGGGCCTGATGCCCACGAATTTGATGTGAGGCGGCGATGAGCGTCGAGACCAGACCCGTCAGGAAGAACAGCAACCGCATCGTTGTGGCGGTCTGCCTGGCCTTCTTCACCGGCATGGTCGGCATGGCCTATGCGGCGGTGCCGCTCTACAAGATGTTCTGCCAGGTCACCGGTTATGGCGGCACGACGCAGCGCGCCGAGAAGCAATATGCCGGCCGCGTGCTCGACCGCGACATCACCATCCGCTTCGATGCCAACACCAACGGCATTCCGTGGCAGTTCGAGCCCGTCGCGCGCTCGGTGACGATCAAGATCGGCGAGACCACGCAGGCGCATTACAGCGCCACCAACAAGTTCGATCGCCCCATCACCGGCCGCGCCTCCTTCAACGTGCAGCCGGAAATGGCCGGCGCCTATTTCAACAAAGTGGAGTGCTTCTGCTTCACCGACACGACGCTGAAGCCCGGCGAGACGCTGGACATGCCGGTCGTGTTCTATGTCGATCCAGACATCGTCAACGTGCCGGAACTGAAGGACTTGAAGACCATCACCCTGTCCTACACGATGTTCCCGGTCGAGAAGAAACAGCCGGTCGCCTCGTCCGCGCCGGCCGCTGGCAAAAACAGCAACAAAGTTCCAGATTCCGAAGCAAGCCTCGGGGGTTGATATGGCAGACGCGCACGCAAAACCGAACCACGACTACCATCTCGTCAATCCCAGCCCCTGGCCTTTCCTGGGCTCGATCGGCGCGCTGGTCACGGCCGTCGGCGGCGTTTGCCTGATGCAGTATCTCAAGGCCGGCAACTTCCCGGTCTTCGGCCACAACATCGCCAATCCGTGGCTGTTCTTCATCGGCCTGATCATCGTGCTTTACACGATGTTCGCCTGGTGGTCGGACACCATCAAGGAAGCGCATGAGGGCCACCACACGCGCGTCGTGTCGCTGCACCTGCGCTACGGCATGATCATGTTCATCGCCTCCGAGGTGATGTTCTTCGTCGCCTGGTTCTGGGCTTTCTTCGACGCCAGCCTGTTCCCGGGCGAAGCCGCGCAATATGCGCGCACCACCTTCACCGGCGGCGTCTGGCCGCCGAAGGGCCTGGAGGTTCTCGATCCCTTCCACCTGCCGCTCTACAACACCATCATTCTGCTCTTATCGGGCACGACGGTGACCTGGGCGCACCACTCGCTGCTGCACGGCGACCGCAAGGGCCTGATCAACGGCCTGGTGCTGACCGTCGGCCTCGGCATGCTGTTCACCATGGTGCAGGCCTACGAGTACATGCACGCGCCCTTCGCGTTCAAGGATTCCATCTACGGCGCCACCTTCTTCATGGCGACCGGTTTCCACGGCTTTCACGTCATCATCGGCACCATCTTCCTGCTCGTCTGCCTGGTGCGCGCGATGCGCGGCGATTTCACTCCGAAGCAGCATTTCGGCTTCGAAGCGGCGGCCTGGTACTGGCATTTCGTCGACGTGGTGTGGCTGTTCCTGTTCAGTTGCATCTATGTCTGGGCGTCGAACGGAGCGATGATCGAAGCCCATTAAATCAACGGCTTCGGAATTCCCAAAAGGGCGGCTGCGGCGACGTGGCCGCCTTATCTTTTGCGCGGAATGCTATAGGATGCCCGACATGAGCGAAGACAAGGCAATCGAAGACAAGGCGATCGAAGACAGGGCGATCTGGCCGCCCATCGACCCGGTCTCGGCCGGCCTGCACGGCCGCTGCCCGCGCTGCGGCGAGGGCAAGCTGTTCTCCGGTTTCCTCACCGTCGGCAAGCGCTGCTACAATTGCGGGCTCGACTATTCCTTCGCCGATGCCGGCGACGGCCCGGCCGTCTTCGTCATCCTGATCATCGGCTTCATCGTCGTCGGTCTGGCGCTGTGGACGGAAGTGACGCTCAGCCCGCCGCTCTGGCTGCATTTCATATTGTGGATACCGCTGGCGCTTGTGCTGTGCCTGACGGCGCTGCGCTTGATCAAGGGCGTGCTGATCACCCTGCAATATTCGAAGAAGGCTGCGGAAGGCAGGCTGGACAGCAGCCGATGAGCGGCGCGACCGGTTCGGCTGCCGGCCCTTCGCGGCCGCGCTCGGTATTGCTGCTTGGGCTCAGCCTTGTCCTGTTCGCCATTCTCCTCGGTCTCGGCACCTGGCAGGTTGAGCGCCTGCACTGGAAGGAAGGGCTGCTCGAGACCATCGACAGGCGCACGCATGCGGCACCTCTGCCGCTGGCGGAGGTCGAGAAGGAATTCGCTGCCTCCCACGATGTCGATTACACACCGGTGACGGTGACCGGCACGTTCCTGCATCAGGGCGAGCGGCACTTCTTTTCGACCTGGGAAGGCGACACCGGCTTCAATGTCTACACGCCCCTGCGGCTCGACGACGGCCGCTTCGTGCTCGTCAATCGCGGGTTCGTTCCCTACGACCTCAAGGATCCGGCCAAGCGCCAGCAGGGTGAAGTCGCCGGCAAGGTGACGGTGACCGGGCTTGCCCGCAATCCGCTGCCGGAAAAGCCCTCGATGATGCTGCCCGACAACGATGTCGCCAAGAACGTCTTCTACTGGAAGGACCGCGACGCCATGGCCTCGAGCGCCGGCCTTCCGGCGGGCGCCGTGCTGGTGCCGTTCTTCGTCGATGCCGACAGGACGCCGAATCCCGGCGGCCTGCCGGTCGGCGGCGTCACCATTATCGATCTGCCGAACAACCATTTGCAATATGCCGTCACCTGGTACGGCCTGGCGGCCGCCCTTGCCGCGGTGCTGATCCTCAGGCTTCGCCGCCCGGCGAAGGAAGGGTGAGCGCCGCCGCTCTTGACAGAGCCGGGCCGCACGCCTCATTTCGCCTCCAGCTTTCCCACTGAACCGGCCCGTTTTGATGATTGAGAAAAAGCCACCGCTGACGATCAGGCTCTGCCAGCCGCGCGGCTTCTGCGCCGGCGTCGACCGCGCCATCCAGATCGTCGTGCTGGCGCTGAAGAAATACGGCGCGCCGGTCTATGTCCGCCACGAGATCGTGCACAACCGCTATGTCGTCGAGGGGCTGCAGAGCCTGGGTGCGGTGTTCATCGAGGAATTGTCCGAAATCCCGGCGGAGCATCGCCAGTCGCCGGTTGTCTTTTCCGCGCATGGCGTGCCGAAATCGGTGCCGGCCGACGCCGAGGCGCGCAACCTGTTCTACCTCGACGCCACCTGTCCGCTGGTGTCGAAGGTGCATAAGCAGGCGATGCGCCACCAGCGGCTTGGACGCCATGTGCTGCTGATCGGTCATGCCGGCCACCCTGAGGTGATCGGCACCATGGGGCAACTGCCGGAGGGTGCCGTGACCCTGATCGAGACCGAGGCTGATGCAGCAACCTTCGTGCCGGCGGATCCGGCGGCGCTTGGCTTCGTCACCCAGACGACGCTGTCGGTCGAGGACACCGCCGGCATCATCCGGGCGCTGCAGGAGCGCTTCCCGGAGCTTCACGCCCCGGCGGCCGAATCGATCTGCTATGCCACCACCAACCGCCAGGAGGCGGTGAAGGAAACGGCTGCCGGCGCCGACCTCTTCCTCGTCGTCGGCGCGCCGAACTCGTCCAACTCGCGGCGCCTTGTCGAAGTGGCGGAGCGCGCGGGTGCCGCAATGTCGCTTCTCGTGCAGCGGGCTTCCGAAATTCCGTGGGATGAGATCGGCGAGATTTCGACGCTCGGCCTGTCGGCCGGCGCCTCGGCGCCGGAAATCATCGTCGACGAGATCATCGACGCATTCCGGCAGCGCTTCGACGTCACCATCGATCTGGCCATCACGGCCACCGAAACGGAGGACTTTCCGGTGATGCGGGTGTTGCGCGATGTCGAACTGACGGCGGCCGACATGGCCTTCGTCAATGGAGCCGCGTAAACCCCAATGGCTGTCTACACCGACGTCAACGAAAACGAGCTCAGCGCATTCCTGAAAGCCTATCCGGTGGGCGAACTCCTATCATACAAGGGCATCGCCGAGGGCACCGAGAACTCGAATTTCCTCGTCCACGCCTCCACGGGTTCCTACATCCTGACGCTCTACGAGAAGCGCGTCGACAAGGCCGATCTGCCGTTTTTCCTCGGTCTGATGGGCCATCTCGCGCGAAAAGGCATTTCCTGTCCGCTTCCGGTCACCGCGCATGACGGCACCGTCATCGGCACGCTTGCCGGCCGGCCGGCCGTCATCATCACCTTCCTCGAAGGCCTGTCGCTGAGACGCCCGACGGCGGCGCATTGCGGCGAGGTCGGCAAGGCGTTGGCCGCGCTCCATCTCGCCGGCCGGGATTTCCCGATGAAGCGGCCGAACGCGCTTGCCATCGATGGCTGGCGCAAGCTCTGGGCCGCGTCGCGCGACCGCGCCGACGAGGTCGAGCCGGGGCTGGCGGCGGAGGTCGACGCCGACTTCCTCGATTTCGAGCGCAACTGGCCGGCAAGCCTGCCGCAGGGCATCATCCATGCCGATCTCTTCCCGGACAATGTCTTCTTCCTCGGCGAGAAGCTGTCGGGCCTGATCGACTTCTATTTCGCCTGCGACGACCTCTACGCCTATGATGTCGCCACCTGCCTCAACGCATGGTGCTTCGAGAAGGACTTTTCCTTCAACCTCACCAAGGGGACCGCGCTCCTTGCCGGCTACCAGTCGGTACGGCCGCTGCAGGCAGACGAGAAGGCGGCGCTGCCGATGCTGGCGCGCGGCTCGGCGCTGCGCTTCATGCTGACAAGGCTCTATGACTGGCTGACCATTCCCAACGGCGGCCTGGTGATGAAGCGCGATCCGACCGAATATATCCGCCGCATGCGCTTTCACCGGGCGATCAAGTCGCCCTCCGAATACGGACTGACATGAACAAGCAAGTCGAGATATTCACCGACGGCGCCTGCTCGGGCAATCCCGGGCCCGGCGGCTGGGGCGCGGTGTTGCGCTATAATGGCGTCACCAAGGAACTGTCGGGCGGCGAGGCCGAGACCACCAACAACCGCATGGAATTGCTTGCCGCTATCACCGCGCTCAATGCGCTGAAGGAAGCCTGCACGGTCGATCTTTATACCGACAGCAAATACGTCATGGACGGCATCTCCAAGTGGATCCATGGCTGGAAGAAGAACGGCTGGAAGACCGGCGACAGGAAGCCGGTCAAGAACGGCGAGCTCTGGCAGGCGCTCGACGAGGCCAACAGGCGCCACAAGGTCATTTGGCGTTGGGTGAAGGGCCATGCCGGCCATCCCGAGAACGAGCGCGCCGACGAGCTGGCAAGACAAGGCATGGCGCCGTTCAAGCCGAAGTCGGCGCGGCCGGCACCGGTTGCAAGTGCGCCGAAACCCGAAGGCGCTCCGGCCAGAAAACCATCGCCCCGACGCTCGACCCAGAGCTACTGACGCGCCGACTTCTCTATCGGATCAGCAGCGCCGTGGAGAACAGGCCGAGCGCGAACACCGTGTGCGAGACGAGGTTCAGTGTGCGCACCAGCATCGGATTGGGCAGTTTGGAAGCTGCCCAGCCGGCGCCCATGCCGGGCGCCAACAGGAACCAGCCGGCGCCGACGGTGACGATGCCGAGGATGAAGGCCGGCAGGAAGGTCGGCGCGGCCAGCCAGCCGGCTCCCGCAAGCACGACCAGGATGACGCCGTAAAGGATGCCGACGAGATAGTGGAATGCCCAGCCCAGCGCCTTCTCATGGGAGTAAGGCGTGGCCTGGCCGATATCGTCGTGGAACACCTTCTCGGGCAGGTGCCGTACCCAGCGTCCGACCAGGCCCCAATTCGGCCGCGGCAGGCCGAAGGCCTTGTTGAGGATAATCGCCCAGACGTCCATGAAGACCGTGGCGCCGATGCCGATCGCGACGGCGCGCCAGACGATATCGAGCATCAGAGTTGCTCGAGGATCTTGGCCGCGCCGCTCTCGTCGACACCCGGCTTGGTTTCGACATTGAGCGCCGTGACCTTGCCGTCGTCGACGATCATCGAAAAGCGCTTCGAGCGCAGCCCCATGCCGTTCGCGGAAAGATCATTGTCGAGGCCGACCGCCTTGGCGAAATCGCCGCTGCCGTCGGCGAGGTAGAGGATCTTGCCTTCGCCGCCGGTGAAGCGCGCCCAGGCGCCCATGACATGGACGTCGTTGACCGAGACGACCGCAATGGTGTCGACGCCGCGCGCCAGGATGGCGTCGTGGTTCTCCAGATAACCCGGCAGATGGTTGTTGCTGCAGGTCGGCGTGAAGGCGCCGGGTACGCCGAACAGCACCACCTTCTTGCCGGCGAAGATTTCAGCGCTGGTCATCGGCTTGGCGCCGTCGGCGGTCATCACCTTGAAAGTCGCATCGGGCAGTTTTTCGCCAACCGAAATGGTCATGGGATTCCTCGCTTGGAGATTGGGAAGGATCTGTGCCTGCGTATCGGACCGAGCGGCTTCCCGCAACCGTTGACCAAGCCTGGATCAAGGGAAAGGCAGCAGCCCGTCGACCGAACCCTCGGTGCTTGTCAGCGTGTAATAGAGCCCGCCATCCGTGGGTGTCGCCGACGGCCGGTCAAGGATCGGCACGGTGAAGACGAGTTTGCCGTCCTTCTCGCTGCGCACCGGCGCGCCGAACATGTAGTCGCGCTCGCCGGCGATGAAGAAATCGACCGAATCCAGGTCTCCGGGGGACCGGGCCTCGACGATAAGGGTCTCGTGGTCGCCGGGTAGCACGCGGATGCCGAAATCGGGCCGTGCTGGCGAGGGCAGCGTTGCAAGCGCCGTCTTCACCAGCGCCGCGTCCGTGGCGTTGTCCGGATCGGACGCCGGATCGACGCTGAGCCGGGTCTGCACCGGAATGCAGATCGTCTCGCATATGCCGAGGAAGACGTTGGCGTCGATCGTCGCCGGCTGGTCGGGCGACGACAGCGTGAAGGTCACCGGCAGCGACACGGGGCGGTCGTAGCCGGCCCATTTGCCGTAGCCGTCGTCGTGGCGCTGCGGCGGCGGAAACGACAGCCTTGCATCGGCGATGTTGGTGCTGGCCGAGATGTCGAGCTGCGGCGGCACGCCGGCGTCACCGGGGTCGCGCCAGTAGGTTTTCCAGCCTGGCTTCAGGGCAATGTCGAGCACGCCGTGGATCTTGCCGGCCTCGTCGGGCTTGCCGCTGGTCACCAGCCGCACTTTGCCGCCTTCGCTGTTGTACCAGGCCGAGGACGAGGCCTCGGCCGGCAGGCCCGCTCCCAGGCCGATGACGGCGCCGAGCGCCACAATGTTCAGGTATCGCATGGCGGTGATTTGATCGCCCGTTCTTGGCCGCGCAATGATTTCATGTTCCTGCCGGTATCATATTTGCGTGACATCCGGCAGCCTGACCATCTTTTCGGCGCGGCGGAAACGGGTTACGCTCAACGTCATGGACTTGTTGCGCCACAAAAAGATGGCCGCGGGGCGCGGCTTTCTCGACGATCAGTTCCTGATTGCCATGCCCGGCATGAAGGACGACCGTTTCACGCGCTCGGTCATCTATATCTGCGCCCACAGCGACGAGGGCGCCATGGGCCTGATCATCAACCAGACGCAGCAGATGCTGTTCCCGGACCTTCTGGTGCAGCTTGGCATCGTGAACGAGCAGGAAGCGATCCGCTTGCCGGCGCATGCCCGCGACTTCGTCGTGCGCAATGGCGGGCCGGTCGATCGCAGCCGCGGCTTCGTGCTGCATTCCGGCGACTATCGCGTGGAATCCTCGCTCAGCGTCTCCGACGACATCTGCCTGACCGCCACGGTCGACATTCTGCGCGCCATCTCGACGGGCCGCGGGCCGCGTCATGCGCTGATGGCGCTCGGTTACTCCGGCTGGGGCGCCGGCCAGCTCGAAAGCGAGATCGCCGAGAATGGCTGGCTGACCTGCCCGGCGACGCCCGAACTGTTGTTCGACGCCGACATCGAGCGCAAATACGACCGTATCCTTGCCTCGATCGGCATCGATCTCGCCCATTTGAGCGCCGCCGCC
Organism: Mesorhizobium silamurunense; assembly: GCF_014843825.1. Classification (GTDB taxonomy): domain Bacteria; phylum Pseudomonadota; class Alphaproteobacteria; order Rhizobiales; family Rhizobiaceae; genus Mesorhizobium; species Mesorhizobium silamurunense. The sequence goes on along the minus strand of NZ_JHQR01000098.1, from coordinate 15,832 downwards.
GGCCACGCGTGACCTAAGCCTGCGTCAGCGGATATTGCTCCCTCAGCGTCTTCAGCACCTGGTCGCCGGGCATCGGCGCGCCGAACATGAAGCTCTGGACATATTCGCAGCCCATTTGGCGCAGCTCCAGCGCGTCGCTCTCGTCGGAGATGCCCTCAGCCACGACCGACAGGCCGAGTTCATGCGCCATGTTGACCATGGATTTCAGCAGCACCGCCCTCTTCGGCGTGGCGTCGTCGACGAAGCTCCTGTCGATCTTGATCGTGTCGAAGGGGAAGCGCGTCAGATAAGAGAGCGAGGAATAGCCGGTGCCGAAATCGTCGAGCGACAGTCCGATGCCGAGTTGTTTCAGTTTACTCAGCACATGCGCGGTCTGCTCGGGATTGTCCATCACCAAAGATTCGGTGAGCTCGAGCCGGAAGCAGCGCGGCTTCAGATTGGCGCGCGCGATGACCGAACGCACGTCGCTGACCAGGTCGCGGCGGATGAGCTGCCGGCTGGACAGGTTGACTGAAACCGACAGCGGCGCGTCGCCGATCTGTTTTTGCCAGGTGGCGAGATCCTCGGCCGCCTGCTGCATGGCGAACAGCCCGAGCTGCACGATCAACCCGCAATTTTCGGCCACCGGGATGAAATCTCCCGGCGGTATCATGCCGCGCCGCGGATGGTCCCAGCGCAATAGCGCCTCGAAGCCGGCGACGCTGCCGTCCTCCAGCCGCACGATCGGCTGGTAGGCGAGCGTGAACTCGCGCCGCTCGATGGCGCGGCGAAGGTCGGATTCGAACTGCAGCCGGTCGGTGCCGACGGTGCGGAAGGCCGGCCGGAACGGCTCGATCCTGTCGCCGCCGAAACGCTTGGCCTGGTGCATGGCAAGCTCGGCGTCCTTGACCATGTCCTCGGACGAGGTTTGCGCCGTCGTCCAGGTGATCAGGCCGATCGAGGCGGTGAGCACGATCTCGCGCTTGGCGAAGGTGATCGGGTTGTTGATCGCATGCTTGATCGCGTCGGCCATGGCGGCGATGCGGGCCGGATCCTGCTCCGACAACAGCATCAGCGCGAACTGGTCGCCGGCAAAGCGCGACAGCGAATCCTTGGGCTTCAAGAGCCGGTGCAGCCGGCGCGCGATGGTGAGCAGGATGGTGTCGCCGGCGGAAATGCCAAGCCCGTCATTGACCTGCTTGAAGCGGTCGATGTCGATGACGAACACCGTCGGGCGCACCTTGTCCTCGGTGCGGGCGATCGAGATGATCGCCTCCAGCCGGTTCATGAACAGCTCGCGGTTCGGCAGGCCGGTGAGGTTGTCGTGCACGGCGTCGTGCAGCAGCCTTTCCTCGGACTTCTTCTGCTCGGTGACATCGACCATCGTGCCGACGCAGCGGATCACTTCACCGTCCGACCCGATCACCGGCCGCGCCCTGAGCGAAAACCAGTGATAATGGCCGTCGGCGCCGCGCAGGCGGAAATTCTGCGCCACCCGGCCGCGGCGGTGCTCCAGCACCACGTCGAGCGTTGTGCGGAACGTGTCGCGGTCGTCGGCATGCAGCACCGGCAGCCAGTTGCGGGCCGCGCCCGACAGGCTGTTGGGGGCGAGGCCGAGCTGAATGCTAATGTCGGGCTTGGTCACCACGCGGTCGCGCAGCACGTCCCAGTCCCATACGATATCGCCCGATCCGGCGACCGCGAGCGCCTGGCGCTCGAGGTCGGAGAAGAGGCCCTGGTGCAGCGCGCCGCCGGCAAAGGCGTGCTGCATGACGGTGAAGCCGATCAGAAGGATGATCAGGATCAGGCCGCCGCCCAGCGCCGGCTGGGCGATGTCGTTGTCCAGCATGCCGGTGATTGCCATCCACGAGCCGCACAGCCACAAGAGCACCATGACCCAGCTGGGCACCAGCATGATGGCGCGGTCATAACCGCGAATGCCAAGGAAGATGATGAGGCCGAGCCCGGTGAGCGCGGTGGCGGCAAAGGAGATGCGGGCGATACCGGCGGCGACCGCCGGATCGACGATCGCCACCCCGGCGATCAGAAGCAGACCGAGGATCCACACTAGCGCGCCGTAGCTGAAATGGCCGTGCCATCGGTTGAGGTTGAGATAGGCGAACAGGAACACCACGAAGGTCGCCGCCAAGGCCACCTCGGTGCCGGCCCGCCACATCTGCTCGTTGCCGGGCGATATCTCGATGAGAGGAACACCACGAAGGTCGCCGCCAAGGCCCCCTCGGTGCCGGCCCGCCACATCTGCTCGTTGCCGGGCGATATCTCGATGCCCTTGTTGAGGAAGCCGAAATCGACGCAGATATAGGCGAGCACCGCCCAGGCGAGTGCTGCCGTGGCGGGGAACATCGAGGTTCCCTTGACCACGAACAGGATGGTCAGGAACAGCGCCAGCAGGCCGGCAATGCCGATGACGATGCCGCGGAACAGCGTGTAGGAATTGACCGAGTCCTTGTAGGATTCCGGATCCCACAGATAGACCTGCGGCAGCTTCGGCGAGGCGAGCTCGGCGATGAAGGTGACCACCGTTCCAGGGTTCAGCGTCACCCGGAACACGTCGGCGTCGGGGCTGGTCTGGCGGTCGAGCGCGAAACCTTCGCTGGGCGTGATCGCCGCAATGCGGGTCGAACCGAGATCCGGCCAGAAGATGCCGGAATTCACCAGGCGGAAATGCGGCGCGACGATCAGCCGGTCGAGCTGCTGGTCGGTAGTGTTGGCGAGCGCGAACACCGCCCAGTCGCCGGTCGAGCGCGCATCATTGGCCTCCACTTCGATGCGCCGCACGATGCCGTCGGGGCCGGGCGCGGTCGAGACCTGGAAATTCTCGCCCTGGTTCCGGTAGATCGCGACGGCGCCCGAAAGGTCGAGCGCTTTATCGTCGCGGGCGATTTTGATCGGCTCGACGGCAAGGGCCGGCGCGGCTGCCGAGAGCGTGACGACGACCGCCAGGATGAGGGCGAACAGCGACGCGATTCGCGGAAAATTCGTCACATATCAGCCCTTCGTTCCATCATCCGGCGGATCGTCCGCGATCCGGGCGTAGAGGTAGTGATCCTGCCAGATGCCGTTGATCCTGAGATAGGATCGCAGAAGTCCTTCGCGCCGGAATCCGGCTTTTTCAAGCACGCGGATCGACCGGGCGTTGTCGGGAATACAGGCAGCCTCGATCCGGTGCAACCTCAGCGTATCGAAGGCAAAACGCGACACCACCTTGACCGCGTCGGTCATCAGCCCGCGGCCGCCGTAGCGTTCGCCGATCCAGTAGCCGATATGGCCGCTTTGCGCGACGCCGTGGCGGATGTTGCCGAGCGTGATGCCGCCGGCGAGCTTGCCGCTCTCCTTCTCGAAGATGAAGAAGGCGATGGCCGTGCCTTGCGCATAGTCCTCGCGGTAGCGGCCGATGCGCAGCCGCCAGGCGGTGCGGTCGAGCTCGTCCGGCTGCCAGCGCGGCTCCCACGGCTCCAGGAAGGCGCGGCTTTCGCCGCGCAGTTTCGACCATTCGCGATAGTCGTTGGTCAGCGGCACGCGAAGCGTGACCTTTTCGCCCTTCAGTGCCGGCAGGTCGCGGCGAAAGAAAGGGAGCGCGAACACGGCGCTTGTTCGGGGTTAGACGGCGAGCCTGCGGGCCGTCGTCTGCGGACCCGCAAGCGAATCGAGGATCGCCTCGTAGGGTGCCAGCGTGCCCACGGGGCCGACCGCCGTCAGCGTCGGCTTGGTCGAGAACAGCCGCGACGAGAGGTCAGTCAGCCGCTCGATGGTCAGCGCTGCCAGCCGCTCCATCAATTCCTCCTTGGCGATCGGCCGCCCGAACAGGAGCAACTGCCTGGCGATCTGCGAGGCGCGGCTTGCCGGGCTTTCGGCCGACATGATGAGGCCGGCGCGATATTGCGCGCGTGCCCGGTCGAGCTCTTCCTGCTGGATGCTTTCGCCGGCCTTCTGCAGTTCGCCGATGATGACCGGCACCAGCTTGGCGATATCGCTCTGCCCGGTCGCGGCATGCACGCCGAAAATGCCGGTGTCGGAAAAGCCCCAGTGGAAGGCATAGACCGAGTAGCACAGGCCGCGCTTCTCGCGCACCTCCTGGAACAGCCTCGACGACATGCCGCCGCCGAGGATCATCGACAGCACCTGCGAGGCGTAGAAGTCGCGCACATGGTAGGCGCGGCCCTCGAAGCCGAGCACGATCTGCGCGTCCATCAGGTCGCGGTCCTCGCGGAAGTCGCCGCCGACATATTGGGCGTATTGCGGGATGTTGCTCGAGGCCTTGGCGCGAAAGCCGCCGAGCTGCTTTTCGACCTCGCGCACGAAATTGTCGTGCTTGATGTCCCCTGCGGCCACGATCACCATGCGCTCGGCGCCGTATTGCCGTTCGATGAAGTCGTGCAACTGTTTCGAGGTGAAGGATTTGACCGTCTCCGGCGTGCCGAGGATCGAGCGGCCGATGGTCTGGTGGCGGAACGCGGTTTCGGTGAACCTGTCGAAGACGATGTCGTCTGGCGTGTCGTGCGCGGCGCCGATCTCCTGCAGGATCACATGCTGCTCGCGCTCCAGCTCTTCGGGGTCGAATTCCGACTCCTGCAGGATGTCGGCCAGGATATCGACCGCCAGCGGCACGTCGTCGGAGAGCACCCTGGCGTAGTAGGACGTCGTCTCGACGCTGGTGGCGGCATTGATCTCGCCGCCGACATTCTCGATTTCCGAGGCGATCTCGAAGGCGCTGCGCCGCTTGGTTCCCTTGAACGCCATATGCTCGAGCAGATGGGCCATGCCATGCTCTTCGTCGCGTTCATTGCGGGCGCCCGACTTGACCCAGGCACCAAGGGCAACGGATTCGAGGCTTGGAAGGGTTTCGGTGGCGACTGTCAGGCCGTTCGACAGACGGCTTACCTCAACACCCATATGGCAACTACTCCCTAACGGGCCGCCCGCGTGTGGCGGCTCACGTAATCTTCCACCATTTTCAGCTCGGATGGAAGTATGGTGTACTTTTCGTCGGCTGTCATCAAGCCGGCAAGCCATGAGGGGAGCGCTGGAGTAACGCCGCTGGCGGCCTCGACCGCTGCCGGGAACTTGGCCGGATGCGCGGTGCCCAGCACCACCATGGGCACGGCGCCTGACGCGTGGCCGGCCGCTACGTGCACGGCGGCGCCCGTGTGCGGATCGAGCAGGTAGCTGCTCGCTTCGAGCGTCTGGCGGATGGTTGCGGCAACCTCGTCGACGCTGGCGCGGCCGGCGTCGAACTCGGCGCGGATCCTAGCCATTTCGCCCGCTTCGATGGTGAAGGCGCCGGATTGCTTCAGCCCGTTCATGTAGCGCCGGACCGTCGCGGCATCGCGGCCCGCCGCCTCGAACAGCAGGCGCTCGAAGTTCGACGACACCTGGATGTCCATCGACGGCGAGGTGGTGGCGAACACGCCCTTGGTGCGGTATTCGCCGCTCGACAATGTGCGCGCCAATATGTCGTTGTCGTTGGTGGCGATGATCAGCCGTTCGACCGGCAGCCCCATGCGCTTGGCGGCGTAACCTGCGAAAATGTCGCCGAAATTGCCGGTCGGCACGGTAAAGGACACCGGCCGGTCGGGCGCGCCGAGCGAAAGGGCCGACGAGAAATAATAGACGATCTGGGCCATGATGCGGGCCCAGTTGATCGAATTGACGCCCGACAGCGACACACGGTCGCGGAAGCCGTGATCGTTGAACATGTCCTTCACCAGGCCCTGGCAGTCGTCGAAATTCCCCTCGATCGACAGCGCGTGGACATTCGCCGCGCTCGACGTCGTCATCTGCCGCTGCTGCACCGGCGAGACCTTGCCGTTGGGGAAAAGGATGAAGATGTCGGTGCGGTCGCGGCCGGCGAAAGCGTCTATCGCAGCGCCGCCGGTGTCGCCGGAGGTGGCGCCGACGATGGTGGCGCGTTTGCCCCGTTCGGCAAGCACATGGTCCATCAGCCGCGCGAGCAGCTGCATCGCCACGTCCTTGAAAGCGAGCGTCGGACCGTGGAAAAGCTCTAGGACGAAGGTGTTTTTCCCTGTCTGCACCAACGGGCAGACGGCGTCGTGCCGAAAAGTCGCATAGGCCTCGCGCACCAGCAGCTCGAAGACGGGTGCGGCGATCTCGCCGCCGAGGAAGGGCGTCAGGACGCGAATGGCAAGGTCCGGATAGGCAAGGCCGCGCATGGAGCGGATTTCGGCGGCCGAGAACTGCGGCCATTCGCGCGGCACGTAAAGCCCGCCGTCGCGCGCCAGCCCGGCCAGCACCGCGTCGGAAAATCCAAGCACGGGCGCATCCCCGCGGGTACTCACATATTGCATCATAAAAGGCCCATCGTTGCCGGCCGCATCATCCACGGCAAATTGGTTAATTTTCAGAACCGGCTCAGTCGCATTTTCGCCGCGGCGTTGATATACGTCACCGGCTTTGTGAGAGGGAAGTGCAGTTCATGAGGTTTTATTCGGTCAACCGTCGTGTTGTCGCGGGTCTGGCGCTCACCGGCTTTATGCTTGCCGCCGCCGGATGCCAATCGAGCGACAACGGCATTCTGAACTTCGGCTTCAGCAAGAAGGATCCGACCGCGCCGCCGCCGCCGCAGGATCCGAAAGTGCTGGCCAGCCAGTTGCGCGCCTACTGCCCGAAGGTGACGCTGCGCGACGGCACTGCTTTCTTCAACACCTATGCCAAGGGCACCGCCGCCAAGCCGAAGAAAAAGAAGGCCGATGCTGCGGCGGACGCTGAAGCCGAGGCAGCAGCGGCCGCCGCGCAGACCGGCCCCGACGGTCAGCCGGTCGACCCCAATCGCGATCCGACCAAGATCATCTACCAGGCTTCGATTACCGACGTGACCCGCGACTGCACGCACGAAAACGGCCAGCTGACGATGAAGATCGCGGTCGCCGGCAAGGTCGTGCCGGGCCCGCTGTTCACGCCCGGCACCGTCACCATGCCGATCCGCGTCGCGGTCCAGCACGGGCCTGACGTGCTCTATTCGCAGCTTCATCAATATCAGGTGCAGGTCACCGATCCGTCGGCCGCCACGCAATTCGTCTTCACCGACGCCAATGTCGTGGTGCCGGAGCCGACCGCTCGCGACTACCAGGCCTATGCCGGCTATGACGAGAACGCGCCGAAAGCTGCGACGGACAAGTCGAAGGGCAAAAGGAAGAAGCGCGTCGCCGCAGCAGTGACGAACTGATGCGTGGATGCATTGACGCCCGGCAGCAGCCTGATTGATGCAAGCTGGACAAAGGCCGGATGGTTGGCGGCAAGTTTGTCGTAGCGGGTCGATACAACAAATTCGAAGGACGACGGCGCGTGGCCGGTCGGGCTACTCCGGCAGTCCGGCGTCCCGCAGCGCGCTGCCAAGAGCCTCTGCGAGCGCAGGCGCACAATTCACGCCGGCAAACTGGCGGCTGTAGCGAAAGGCAGGCTGAAGCTCGAGCACGCGCGCGGCGGCCGCCCTCGCTTCGTCCAATCGGCCAAGCTTGGCCAACGCGGCGGCCAACTGCACATAAGTGATACTATGCGCTGGGTTGGCTTGAACCGACTTGTAGGCCGCGCGGCAAGCTTCTTCGTAACGCCCGCGCAGCAAATGGCTCATTGCTTGCGCATCAAATGCGGCCCAGGCCCACGTATCGAACGGGCTCAGCCGCATACCCTGCACGCTCCATTCTATCGCGCGCTCCGCTTCGCCGCTCCATCCGAGAACGACGCTGCCAAGAATGTAGGTCAGTGCCGATGACGGGCTGATGGCGAGGGCAGCTTCCAATGCGGTGAATGCAGCGGCGCGATCGTGCGCATCCATTCCGATGGAAAATCCGGCCCACGTCAGAGCGAGCGCATCATCTTGTCCATGGACAATGGCCGACCGGGCGTGGCGGATCGAAGAGGCTCGGTTGATTTCCTGCAGACCGGCGCGAAGGAACAAGCAATGGTGGCACATCGCGGCATTGCCATGCGCCAGCGCATAAGCTGGCTCGAGCGCGATGGCGCGGTCAAGAAGCACCAGCGCTCTCGTCACTTGCTCCGGCATGCCTGAATCGACGTCAGGCTGGGCTTGCAGCACCAGATCGTACGCGTCGAGACTGTCGGGGCGCTTGCGCCTGACACGTTCGATTTCCGCTTTCCGCACGCTCGGCGCAATCGCGCCCACCACTGACAACGCGATCTCATCTTGAAGCGCAAAGATGTCTTTGGAGCCGCGGTCGTAGCGCTCGGCCCATACATGTGCACCGGTCGATGCATCGACCATCTGCCCGGTCACGCGCACCCTGCCGCCGGCCTTGCGCACACTGCCTTCGAGGACATAGCGAACGCCAAGCTCGCGACCGACCTGCTTCACGTCCACGGCGCGACCCTTGTAGGCGAAGGTCGAGTTTCGTGCGGTGACGAACAACCACTTGATGCGTGCGAGGCCTGTGATGATGTCGTCGACCATCCCATCGGCAAAGTACTCCTGCCGCGGATCGCCGCTCAAGTTCGAGAACGGCAGGACCGCGACGGAGGGCTTCTCGGGCAAGGTCGGCGCTGATGCGGCGCGTGTGGCGGTCGAAGCATCGGGGGCATTCGTCGCGACAGCCGGTCCGACATATCGATAGCCTCGGCGCGGCAGCGTTTCGATCCAGCTCTCGGCATTCGCCGCGTCGGCCAGCACCCGGCGCAGGGCTGCGATCTGCACCGTCAGATTGTTATCGGCAACCGCCAATCCGCCCCAGCCGGCCTCGATCAACGCGCCCTTGGACACGGGTACGCCGGCGTTTTGGATCAGCAGGCGCAGCAACGCAATTGCGCGTTGCCCAAGCATGGTCGGCTCGGCCCCGTAAAAGAGAATGCCCACCTCCGGATCGAGGCGGAACGGGCCGAACTGGTAGAGGTCGCCCCTGACTATCATTCGAGTCTTTTAGCAAATTTTTGGGAACGGATTCACGACTTTCCGGCGTGGACGGCCGATGTTGCACGAATGCTGGCCAGAAATGAGCGCCCAGTCAGAGGAGGATCATATGAGCGCCAATGCCGTCATCCGTATGCCCGATGAGAAGAAGGGCGTCATGCTACGTGGTCATCCTATGGTCTTCCTTGTCACCGGCGAAAATACCAAGCACACGAGCATGTTCGACTGGACGATTCCTCCAGGGTTTGCCACCGGGCGGCATGTTCATCGGGTGCAGGAGGAAACCTTCTACCTGATCGAGGGCGAGTGCGAGTGGCATGTCGGCGACAAGACAATCCGCGCAACGCCCGGAACCTATCTGTTCATCCCACCGGGAGTGCCGCACAACATCACGAATGTCAGCGAGAAACCGGCACGCGTGCTGATGACCGTTTCTCCACCTGGCCACGAGCATTATTTCGAAGAGCTCGCCAAACTCGCGGCGCAGGGTGCGCCGGATCCAAAAGCACTCGCCGATCTGCGAAACCGCTACGACACCGATCAGCTCTCGACGTTGACAACACGCGTGTAGTCTCCGTCCCAACGTTCGATGGCTTCCGGCCTTTCTGAGACCTGCGGCGACGTCCGCTGTTTCGCCGCTATTGGCGGACAAGCGGACGTCAGAAAGCGGACGTCAGACTGGACAGCGAACCCTAGGCGTCTTCCGACCACTCCGACAGCGCCGCAATCGTGCTGCCCAGTTCCGCGAAGCGGCGGATGACCGTCTCGGCGCCGGCCTCGGTCAGCGCGTCGGCATGGCCAGGATAGCTGTGCCCCGCGCCGGTGAAGCCGATCACGCGCATCCCCGCCGCCCTGGCGCCGGTGATGCCATGTACGGAATCCTCGATGACGAAAGTATTCTTCGGGTTCGCGCCGAGCTGTTCAGCGGCGTAGAGGAACACGTCGGGCGCCGGCTTGGTCTTCTTACTGGGTATGTCCAGGCCTGAAAAGATGCGGCCGGCGAAGAACGGCAGCAGGCGCACCTTTTCCAGCATGAACTCGATCCGTTCCTTGCGCGAGTTGGAGCAGACGGCGCGCGGCACGGTAACGGTCGCCACCGCCTCGCGTGCGCCGTCGATGATGCGCACGTCGCTGCGCAGCTTGCGGTCGACGAGTTCCTCTGCGCGGTCGATCAGCGCGGCCTGGAACGGGATATTCGACTTCTCCTCGACCCGCATCAGGATGTCCTTGAAGGTCAGCCCCGCATAGGTCTCGGCAAGCTCTTCCGCCGAGATCTCAAACCCGGCCGAGGTCAGAAGTTCGGCCTCGACGCGCGCGGCGATGATTTCGGAATCGACGAGCACGCCGTCGCAATCGAAGATGACAAGGTCTGGCTGGGGCATGGCAATCCGGAACGCAGGGAGGAAAACATGGCCTGACTGGCCCAAGCGGCGCGGCATACACCAATGGGCCGGTCTTCGCAAACCGCGCAAGGCTGTCCAGCCTTCACCGAATGTTTACGCTGATCGGTAACCATAACAGCCAGTAAACCGTAACGCGTGCTTTGGGTGTTTTGATGTCTGCCATGCGTCTTATCGACGAGCTTTCCCACGCTCCCCAGCAGTCCGAATGGCTGGACACGATCCTGAAAGGCGACTGCGTCGCCGCGCTCGACAGGCTGCCGGAAAAGTCGATCGACGTCATCTTCGCCGATCCGCCTTACAATCTGCAGCTCGACGGCGACCTGCACCGTCCCGACCAGTCCAAGGTCGACGCCGTCGACGACGACTGGGACCAGTTCGAGAGCTTCGAGGCCTATGACGCCTTCACCCGCGCCTGGCTGCTCGCGGCGCGCCGGGTGCTGAAGCCCAACGGCACCATCTGGGTCATCGGCTCCTACCACAACATTTTCCGCGTCGGCGCCAGGATGCAGGACCTCGGCTTCTGGATCCTGAATGATATCGTCTGGCGCAAGACCAATCCGATGCCGAACTTCCGCGGCCGCCGCTTCCAGAATGCGCATGAGACGATGATCTGGGCCTCGCGCGACCAGAAGACCAAGGGCTATACCTTCAACTACGAGGCGCTGAAGGCATCGAACGACGATTTGCAGATGCGCTCCGACTGGTTGTTCCCGATCTGCACGGGTGGTGAGCGGCTGAAGGACGAAAACGGCAACAAGCTGCACCCGACGCAGAAGCCGGAGGCGCTGCTTGCCCGCATCATGATGGCCTCGACCAAGCCGGGCGATGTGGTGCTTGATCCCTTCTTCGGCTCCGGCACAACGGGGGCTGTCGCCAGGCGCCTCGGCCGCCACTTCGTCGGTATCGAGCGCGAGCAGGCCTATATCGACGCCGCCAACGAGCGCATCGCGGCCGTTCGTCCGCTGGAGAGCGCCGACCTCACCGTGCTTTCCGGCAAGCGCGCCGAGCCGCGCGTCGCCTTCATCAGCCTGATCGACACCGGCCTGATGGCGCCGGGCGCCACGCTCTACGACGCCAAGAAGCGCTGGGCCGCCAAGGTGCGCGCCGACGGCACGCTGGCCATCGGCGACAGCGCCGGCTCGATCCACAAGATCGGCGCCGAGGTGCAGGGGCTCGATGCCTGCAACGGCTGGACCTTCTGGCACTATGAGCGCAGCGGCGGCCTCACCCCGATCGATGAGCTGCGCCGCATCGCGCGCCTCGGCATGGAGCGGGCAGGGGGTTGATCCGTTGACTCAAAGCTTCAACGGATCGCCGCAAGCGATTCATATCAGGCCGCAATCCTCAGCCGCTCAAGGTCTGCTTTAAGCGCCTTGGCCTCGGTGAACAGCACCGCCTGCCAGCCGGCCGCCTTGGCGCCGTCGACATTCTTCTGGCTGTCGTCGATGAACAGCGTGGCGGCGGGCTCCAGGCCGAATGATGCGATGTGATGGTCGTAGATGGCCTGATCCGGCTTGATCAGGCCGATTTCGCCCGAGACGGTGACGCCGCGCGGGCGGTCGAGAAATTCGAAGCGCTGGCGGGCCTCGGCGAAAGTGTCGGCGGCGAAATTGGTCAGCATTGTCACGTCGTGGCCGCTCTCGATCAAACCGACCATGATGGCGACGCTGTCGTCATAGGCATGCGGCACCATCTCATGCCAATAGCGGCGGAAATTGCGGATGTTTTCGGCGTGATCGGGATGCTCGGCGATCAGCTGCGCCTCTGCCTCTTCCCATGTCCGCCCGCGATCCTGCTCGATGTTCCAGGCGCTGGTGCAGACATTGTCGAAAAACCACTTCCGCTCCGCCGCATCGGGGATCAGCCGGCTGAACGGAAGGTCCGGATCGTAGTGGATCAGCACCTTGCCGATGTCGAACACGATGTGGCGGATTTCGGTCATGTCTGTCCTTTCAGCGAGGGCGTTGTTTCCTGGTCGCGCCCGGTATCGCCGCCTCGATTACCTTTTTCATGACGGTGGGCAGCGCTTCCCCGGAAATTTCATGGGCCAGCGACCAGAAATGCCCGCCCGGCGCGCCACCTTCGATGTGGGCATGAAAGACTTCGAGTTCGAGCGCGAAATGCGTGAAGACATGGCCGATGCGTCCGGCGCGCCGCCAGTCGGCAGCAAAGGGCGCGGCGTCTTCGGTAGTTGCCCCGTCTATCCGTGCCGTCCAGCCCGTGGTCGGCACCTCCGTCATGCCGCCGAGCAGTCCCTTGTCCGGCCGCTTGCGCAACAGGATGGCGCCGTCGTCGCGCTCGGCGACGAAGGCGGCGCCGCGCCTCAGCGGCTTGTCATCCTTCGGCAGCCGGACCGGGAAGCGTTCAGGATCGCCCGAAAGGATGGCGCTGCAATCCTCGCGCACCGGGCACAGCATGCAGCGCGGCCGCCGCGGCGTGCAGATCGTCGCGCCGAGGTCCATCATCGCCTGGGCGAAGTCGCCGGGCCTTGCCGGCGGCACCAGCTTTTCGACCAGCGCGCGGATTTCGGGCTTGGCCTCGCTGAGCGGGGTTTCGATCGAGTGGAGCCGCGAGATGACGCGCTCGACATTGCCGTCGACGACGGCGGCCGGACGATCGAAGGCGATCGCCGCGATTGCCGCCGCGGTATAGGCACCGATGCCCGGCAGTTCCTTCAGTCCGGTCTCGGTGTCGGGAAAACGGCCGCCCTGCCGCGCCACGAGATCGGCGCAGGCCTTCAGATTGCGCGCCCGGGAATAGTAGCCGAGCCCGGCCCAGGCCTTCATGACGTCCTCGGCGGGCGCGGCGGCTAGCGCCTCGACGGTCGGCCATTTCTCCACGAAGGTGCGGAAATAGACCTTCACCGCTTCGACCGTGGTCTGCTGCAGCATCACCTCGGAGAGCCAGATGCGGTAGGGATCGGGCCTTGTCCCGCGCGCGAACGCCCCGGGCGTCACGCGCCAGGGCAGGTCGCGGTGATGCGCGTCGTACCAGGCAAGCAGGCGGGCGGCGATGTCCAGGGATACGCTTTCGCTTGCATCTCCGGATGTGGCCTTCTCGGTTGCGGCCTTGCGGGTCTGGTCTTGCGGTGCCATTGATCGGGTGAGTTTGGGATCGGAGAACGCACATGGCAGGGAAAAGGCGCTTCGGCAATCCCGTTCCGGTCAGCGATCTCGCGACCGAGATCCTCGATCCGGTGCTGAAGAAGCGCGCCGGCATCTCGATCGGGCTGGTGCAATCCTGGGAAGAGATCGCCGGTCCGCGCCTGGCCGGCCACTCGCGCCCGGAAAAGATCCAGTGGCCGCGCCGCCTGCATGAGGACGATCCGTTCGAGCCGGCGGTGCTGGTCATCGCCTGCGAAGGCATGGCGGCGCTGCATCTGCAGCACGAGGCCGGCGAGGTCATCAACCGCGTCAACGCCTTTCTGGGCTTCAATGCGATCGGCCGCATCAAGATCCTGCAGAAGCCGGTCCTTTCGGCCAAAGCGCGGCCGAAACCCCAACCGAGGCCGCTCAGCGAGGCAGAGAAATCGAAGCTGGCGCGCACCGTCGGCAAGATCGAGGACGACGGCCTGCGCGCGTCGCTCGAGCGGCTTGGGGCGACTATCCTCGGACAAAAAAGGCCATGAGCATGTCTCCCGAAAAGGACATGCGGCGTGCTGCAAAATTGTCGTCAATATCGCATATTCGTGATCGCGCACGAAAAATTGGCGATTGGATTGGGGACGGCGATGCCTTAATTCGCGCCAACTCTCGCCTTTTCTAGCTCTTGCATTGCACAATCCAACCGATATCAGGTGATTCGCATGAACCGTGCCCCTTTTGGCAAAAGCTTGTCCCGCAGGAACCTTCTGACCACGCTGGCCGCCGTTCCGGCTGTGGCGCTGCTTGCCGCATGCAGCGACTCGGGCGAGGAGGCGAAGGCGGCCGACGCGAAGCCCGCCAACCCGTCGACGCCAGCCAAGCCGGCCACGCCGGCGGCCGTTCAAGTGCCGGAAGCGCAGGGCACGGTCGACATGGCGGAACTGCTGAAGCCTGGCGCCTTGCCCGACAGGCAGCTCGGCAAGGACGACGCCAAGGTCACCATCGTCGAATACGCCTCGATGACCTGCCCGCATTGCGCGCATTTCAACGAGGCTACCTTCCCTGAGTTGAAATCGAAATATATCGACACCGGCAAGGTGCGCTACATCCTGCGCGAATTCCCCTTCGACCCGAGCGCCGAAGCCGGCTTCATGCTGGCGCGCTGCGCTAAGGACAACTACTTCGCCATGGTCGACGTGCTGTTCAAGCAGCAGCCGAGCTGGGTCGGCGTCAGCAATACCAAGGAGGCGCTGCTGCAGATCTCCAAGCTCGCCGGTTTTACACAGGAGTCCTTCGAGGCCTGCTTGACGGACCAGAAACTTCTGGACGATGTGAGAGCAGTCCAGAAACGCGGAGCGGACGAGTTCAAGGTCGACTCGACGCCGACCTTCTTCATCAACGGAAAGACCTACAAAGGGGCGATGTCGATTGAGGAAATGTCGGCCATCATCGACCCTCTGCTCTGACGTCCGGGCCGCGCCGAAGCTGTTTGGCTTCGGCATGTTGGCCTTTGCGGGGCGGCGCGAATGAAGTTTTCGCGCCTTCGCCTGCTCGGTTTCAAGTCCTTCGTCGAGCCCGGTGAGTTCGTCATCGAACGCGGGCTGACCGGCATCGTCGGGCCGAACGGCTGCGGCAAGTCGAACCTTGTCGAGGCGCTGCGCTGGGTGATGGGCGAAAGCTCCTACAAGAACATGCGCGCGTCCGGCATGGACGACGTGATCTTTTCAGGCTCCGGCGCGCGGCCGGCGCGCAACACCGCCGAAGTCACGCTTTTCCTAGACAACAGCGACCGCACGGCGCCCGCCGCCTTCAACGATGCCGATGAGCTGCAGGTGTCGCGCCGCATCGAGCGCGAGGCGGGCTCGCTCTACCGCATCAACGGCAAGGAAGCCCGCGCCAAGGACGTGCAGTTGCTCTTCGCCGACCAGTCGACCGGTGCACGCTCGCCGTCGATGGTCGGCCAGGGCCGCATCGGCGAGCTGATCCAGGCGAAACCCCAGGCCCGCCGCGCCCTTCTCGAAGAGGCGGCCGGCATTTCCGGCCTGCACACGCGCCGGCACGAGGCCGAGCTTAGGCTGAAGGGGGCCGAGCAGAACCTCGAACGACTGGATGATGTCGTCGGCGAATTGGAAAGCCAGATCGACAGCCTGAAGCGCCAGGCGCGCCAGGCCTCGCGGTTCAAGAACCTGTCGGCCGACATCCGCAAGGCCGAGGCGACGCTCTTGCATCTGCGCTGGACGCTGGCCAAGACCCAGGAAGGCGAGGCGCGTTCCGCGCTTGCCGTAGCTACCACGCTGGTCGGCGACCGAGCCGCAGCCCAGATGGCGGCCGCCAGGGAACAGGGCATTGCCGCGCACCGGCTGCCTGACCTGCGCGACGCCGAGGCCGCCGCTGCCGCCGCCTTCCAGCGCCTGTCGATCGCCAAGACGCAGATCGAGGAGGAAGCCGGCCGCATCCGCTCGCGTCAG
>NZ_JHQR01000085.1 GCF_014843825.1 Mesorhizobium silamurunense | reverse complement strand
CGATCAGTATGGCGAGTTGGGATTCGAGGCGCTTGCCAGCGGTTACAGCATTGACAGCTACATCCCATTGTCGTGCCGTCGTGATGCCTGGCCGAGTGACGGGCCGCCCGGTTCGGACCTGGCGGTGCTGAGGAAGCAGCATCTCGATCCGAACAATGTCGCCTTCGGAGTGCTCGAACCGATGGTGGGTCTGGGCAATGGCGGTCGCAATCTCGATCTCAGCAACGCTTTGTCCACGGCGCTGAACGATTGGCAGATCGCCGAGTTCGTCGAGCCGGAGGATCGGCTGAAGGCGTCCGTTCTGGTCGTTCCGGACGATGCCGTTTCCGCGGTCGCAGAGATTGAAAAGCGTGCGCTGGACGCGCGATTTGTCCAGGTGCAGATTTTCATAGGGACAACCGAGCCATTGGGCCACCGGCGCTACAGGCCTATCCTGGAAGCAGCGGCTCAGCACGGCTTTCCGATCGGCATGCATGTCGGCGGCCGGGCCGGCGCACGAACTGCTAGCGGCTGGCCGTCTTACTACTGTGAAAACCATTTGGATCTCACCTTCGCTGCGCAGTCGCAGATTATGAGTCTCATTCTTGATGGCGTGTTCGACCAGTTGCCGTCTCTCAAGGTGATCATCGTCGAGTGCGGCTGTGCCTGGTCGATCGGACTTGGACACCGGCTCGACATGTTGTGGCGGCGTATGGGCTCGGAAGTGGCAAGCCTGAAACATCCGCCTTCGCAAACATCCGCCTTCGCATTATCTTCGCGAGCATTTCTACTTTTCCACACAGCCGGTGGAAGAGCCGGACAATCCCGAGGATCTCAACTATCTGTTTGAGCAAATCGGCTGGAACAGGCTGCTGTACGCGAGCGATTATCCTCACTGGGACTTCGACGACCCGCGCTATGCCTTCAAGGCGCGAATATCCGAGGAACACAGAGCGCTGCTCTTTCGGGAGAACGCCAGAGAAGTTTACCGGATCCTGTAAACAGCCGAAAGAGAGGCTTCGGGTCTTCAGCGAGAATCGGTCGCAAGTTTTGGGTGATTTCGTGGTTTCCGACGTGATAGATTTGTATAAGCCCGAGCCAAGCCGTCTAGGCGTGCGCAGACACGAGATTGCCCCTCCGGTTCTATCGGTTTCGAAGTTGGTGACCTCGTTCCGTGTCGCAGGGCGCTGGGCGCCCGTGGTGGACAGCATATCGTTTGAGATCGGCGAGAGAGAGACGGTCGCAATTGTCGGCGAATCCGGCTCTGGAAAGAGCGTTACGGCGCTCTCGATCATGCGGCTCAACTCGCCAGCATCGAGTAAGGTGGAAGGGTCGATAACGCTTGAGGGGCAGGAGCTGCTGACGCTCTCGCAGGCAGAAATGCGTCGTATCCGCGGCAACGATATTGCCATGATCTTTCAAGAACCGATGACCTCGCTGAACCCGGTACTTACAATCGGGTTCCAAATAGCTGAGTCGCTGATCCTGCATCGCAGCTTGTCACGATCCGAGGCTGAGTTGGAAACGATTAGGCTGTTGGAGAAGGTACAAATCCCGGCGGCGAAGTCACGCTTCCACGAATATCCACACCACTTCTCGGGAGGCATGCGCCAACGCGTCATGATCGCGACGGCGTTGGCCGGGAAGCCAAAGTTGCTGATTGCCGACGAGCCGACGACGGCGCTCGACGTGACGATCCAGGCGCAAATCCTGGAACTGATCAAGGAGCTGCAGAAAGAGGAGGGCATGTCCGTCCTCTTCATTACGCATGACATGGGCGTCGTCGCCGAGATCGCCGACCGTACGGTGGTTATGTACGCCGGCCAAGTGGTCGAGGCTGCTTCGACCGAGGACATCTTCAAACGCCCCGAACACCCCTACACCCGATCGCTGCTTTCCGCCGTATCGAAGCTCGGCTCGATGAAGGGGCGTAGGCGGCCAATGCGTTTCCCGATCGTCGACCGCACGACTGGCCTGTCTGACGTGCCGAACGAAGTACCGGACACCGTCAACGAGACCGAGCGCCCGGTGCTGGAAGTGGCCGGCTTGACGAAGCGCTTCGAAATCCGTTCAAGTATGTTTTCTTCGGTCAAGGGCCGGGTCTACGCGGTCGAGAATGTTTCCTTCAGCGTCAAGAGCGGCGAAACCTTGGCACTGGTCGGCGAGTCAGGCTGTGGTAAGTCGACGACCGGCCGCACAGTGATGCGATTGACTGAGCCCCTCTCGGGCTCGATTTTGCTCGACGGCATTGACCTTCTCAAGCTTAGCCGTCCTGAGTTACGCAAGCAGCGTAGTCGCATGCAGATGATCTTCCAAGATCCGTTTGCATCGCTCAATCCGCGCATGAATGTCGGCACAGCGATCATCGAACCGCTGTTGATCAATGCTCGCGCCAGCCGCTCGGAAGCACGCGACAAGGTGGCCGACCTCCTGCAGCGGGTAGGCCTGACACCTGACATGGTCAATAGGTTTCCGCACGAATTCTCGGGTGGCCAGCGCCAGCGCATCTGTATTGCGCGTGCGCTAGCGCTTGAGCCGCGGCTCATCGTGGCGGACGAAGCCGTCTCGGCGCTGGACGTTTCTGTTAAGGCGCAAGTCGTCAACCTTATGCTGGATCTTCAGGCCCGTATGGGCCTAGCCTATCTCTTCATTTCGCACGACATGGCAGTGGTCGAGCGCGTTAGCCACCGCGTGGCCGTAATGTATCTCGGCGAGATCGTCGAGATCGGCCCGCGCGAGTCGATTTTTCAGAATCCGCAGCATCCGTATACCAAACGGCTGCTCGCGGCAGTGCCGATCGCCGATCCGGCACGGCGCCTGCAGAAACGCCTGGTCTCAAACGACGAAATTATGAGCCCAGTCCGGCCTGCAGATTACGTCCCACCTGTGCGTCAGTACAGAGATGTCTCGCCCGGACATGCAGTGATGATCTGGGGCGAGGAATGGGAGAGGAAGAACCTTACTGGGTCTTTAAACAACTAGAGGGAACGAAAATGAAGAACAAACTTGTAGAATGGACGTCTAGAACACCTGCCGCATCGTGGCTGCTGACAGCGGTAATTGCCAGCGGTCTATCCGTCGGCGCGGCTGAGGCGGACACGCTGCGCGTAATAGGATTATCTCTAAAGACTATTGATCCAATTGTTACAACATCGGGAGACACACAGGTCCACGGATATCTGATTTACGATAAATTGTTCGAATTCGACAGCAGCAGCACACCACGGCCCCAAATGGCCGACAAAGTTGATGTGAGCTCGGACAAGAAGACTTACACAATCACGCTCCGCAACGGCCTGAAATTCTCAGATGGAACTCCAATCACCACTGACGACGTGATTCAGTCTCTGAGGCGCTGGGAGTCTCGGGATGTGACCGGTGGACTGCTTGGATCCCGGACCAAGGAAATGGTGAAGGTCGACGATCTGACGTTTCGGATCGAGCTGAACGAGCGGTTCGACGTTCCCTCGGCGCTTGCCAATACTGAGGGGAACGTCCCTTTCATAATGCCCAAACGGGTCGCCTCCCTGCCGCCCACCGTTCAACTCACCGATACAACCGGCTCTGGTCCTTATAAGTTCGATTACTCCACCTGGAAGCCGGGGCAAACGCAGGTTTATACCAAGAACTCCTTCTACACTTCGCGGAACGACCCTCCGAGCTATTATTGGGGGAAGAAAGAGGCAACGTTCGATAAGATTGAAATATCTGACGTACCAGACTCAAACACCGCGATGGCGGAGATGCAGACCGGGAAAAAAGATATTTGGATATGGCCTGCACTGGATAACGCCTTGGCGCTGCGAAAGGATCCGAAGCTTGTGGTCTCGAAAGGATATTTCGTGCAGAGCCTCTTCGTGGTGAATCACGAGGTGCCACCGTTCAACAACATCAAGGCGACTGAGGCTCTCACTTATCTGATCGACCAAAAAGAGCTCATGCAGATTTCTGTGGGTGACCCGCAATTCTGGCATACTTGCTATGCATATCTCACCTGCGAGGGGAAGTATGGCGATGAGTCCGCCTATAGCGGTCACCGGGGCGCCGCGGACTATGAGAAGGCTAAAGAGCTCCTAAAGGAAGCCGGCTACGATGGAAAGCCGATTGTTATTTTCGATCAAACTGATTCACCCCAGATGCACGCGAGAGCGTTGTACTTGGCGCAGCAATTGAGAAAGATCGGCGCTCAAGTAGACCTTCAAGCGATGGATTGGGGTACCATAACGTCGCGCCGCACGTCTAAGGCGCCTGCTTCGGAAGGCGGGTGGAACCTGTTCGGTACGTATATGGAAGTGGAACCTGCAAGTTCCCCGTTCACGCATCTGATGCTGGCTGCAAACTGCGACAAGGCTTGGTTTGGTTGGCCCTGCGATGAAAAACTCGAACAACTGAGAGCTTCCTTTGCCAGCGCAGTCGACGAGAAGGAGAAAAAGAAAGTTACTTATGAACTCCAAGCTCGCGCATCAGCGTATTTGCCGTTTATTATGACAGGAGAATACGCCATTCCGACCGTTTATGGGGCCGACCTCGAGGGATTTCATCCCGAGGCAGCTTATAACTATTTCTGGAACATTCGGCGGAAGAGCAAGTAGCGCGAAATCGCGTCTGCGTTTGTGAGGTAAGTAATGATCAGGTATCTCATTACTAGGGTGCTTTCCGTCATTCCGGTGGTGGGGGTCGTGACCGTCGTAGTGTTCGGTCTGACTTATCTGAGTCCTGGAGATGCGGCGGCTGTTCTGGCGGGCGAGTACGCAACGCCGGCACAGATCGCCGCAATTCGGGAGAGTCTTCATCTCGATGATCCCTTGGTTGTCCAGTATCTTCACTGGTTGGGGAACGTCGTCCAGGGGGATCTGGGAAACTCGATCTTTTCCAGACAGCCAGTATTCAGTTTGATTCTATCGCGAGTAGACCCGACGATTATTCTCGCAATCGCAGCAACTGTGGTTCAACTTACTGTTGCGCTGCCGTTGGGATTGTTGGCAGCACAAAACAGGGGAGGCATCTCTGATCGCTTAGTATCGCTCTTCGGGGTGGCAGGCACAGCGATACCTCCCTTTCTGATCGGGTACGTCCTTATATTCACGTTCGGTGTCTACTTTGGGTCAATGCCAGTCTCCGGGTTCCCAGGGTTTGACAGCGGTATATGGGAAGTCTTACGGCATGTGCTCCTTCCCGCGACCATGTTGGGATTTGCGCAAACGGCGCTGATCACTCGAATCACTAGAGCGAGTGCCATCGAAGTCCTGAACCAGGACTTTATCCGTGTCGCGCGAGCGAAAGGTCTCGACGAGTTCACGATTCTGGTTCGGCACTGTCTTAAGCTGATCGCCATACCTTTGGCCACCGTAGTTGGAATGTCGTTCGCCGGTATGCTTGGCGGCGTGGTAATAACTGAGACGGTGTTCGCGATACCCGGGATTGGCAGCCTGCTCGTTGAAGCCATCCAGCACAGAGATGTTCCGGTCATTCAGGGGGTCCTACTGATAAGTGCATGCGTGTACGTTATGGTAAATCTGTTGGTGGACCTGTCATACTTATTCATTGACCCGCGAATAAAGTACACCTGAGGAGGAGGATATGACGTTTCCTATATTGTGGCCAGATACGACGCGCCTGCCGGCGCCCGCGCGTGTCGCCGTGATTTTCATGCTATTGGTTGTGCTAGTGTCCTATCTGGGTCCTGGGATAGCCAATCTTAATCCCTTGTCGATAAGCCCGGAGTTGAGACTTAATCCGCCCAGTAGCGCCCACTTGCTGGGCACCGATATGTTCGGGCGGGACATTTTCACGCGTGTGCTTTACGGCGGGCGGATCTCGCTCGCGATTGGACTGGCCACCGCAGTTCTGACCACAACTGTTGGAACAATCTTGGGTCTTTTCGCAGGAGCGTGGCAGGCATTGGACAGTATCTTGATGAGGGTGATGGACGGGATCATGGCGATACCGGGGATGCTGCTCGCCATTGCTTTGGCAACCATCTTCGGTGGCGGAATCTTGACCGTAATCTTGGCTTTGGCGATACCGGAAGTGCCGGGTGTTGCAAGATTGGTTAGAAGCTTAACGCTGACGCTCCGGGAGCAAGTCTTCATAGAAGCGGCTCGGTCCTACGGCGCTAGTCCTCTGCGGCTGCTGTTCAGATATATCTTACCGAACGCGTTGGCCCCCATTGTCGTGCAGGCAACATATATCTGCGGCCTGGCTATTCTTTATGAGGCTTTCCTTAGCTTTGTGGGCGTTGGCGTTCCGCCTGAGCACCCAAGCTGGGGCAATATCGTCGCCGAAGGGCGGTCGTTTGCTCTGATAGCTCCGTACCTGATATTGTACCCAAGCCTCGTAATCGGAACTGTCGTGTTAGCTGTCAATCTGATTGGTGATGGCCTGCGTGACATGCTCGACCCTCGCTTCGCGCTACCCGACTAGGTCGCTCCCTTAAGATCCCCGACCGCCATCTCTGGCAATACGGTACTCTTCGCGGGCCCGTCCAAAGGTCGCCCAGCCGGAAGGCGTCGATTACAGTTCGGCGACTGAGACCGCTCTTAATAGCGGAGCGAAGTTACGCATTTCAGGTCATTCTTAGTAAACCCGACGATCTCGACAGTCCTCCTCTGGATCTCACTCGAGAACCGCTTGGGCTCTCTCTCGCCGATACTCCGACTCTCTCGGTGGAAGGTAACGATATGGCCATGTTACAGTTTGATACGGATATCCAATCCATCTCAGTGAGCCCACTTGCCCGTTAACAGAATAGGAGACCTGAATGACTGATTACCGTATTAATCCCATGCCGGAACCTTTGCCACCCTCACTTGTCGAGAAGCTGCAAAAGGTCCAGACAGCGACCGTCGGCCATCTTCGCCAGTGGGGCTTTATGGATCGACGGATCCGGCCGCTTCTTCGCGGTAAACGCGTTGCTGGCGTTGCAGTTACAGTGGCAATTCCCGGACCGGATTCGACACTACTTGGTCATGCGCTGGGACTTCTTCGTCCCGGGGATTTTGTCGTAGTGGATCGGCTAGGCGATGATAGGTATGCCTGTTGGGGCGGCGGCGTCACTGCTTCGGCTAAGGCAGCCGGCGCAGTGGGCGCCATTGTTAATGGTCCATGCACGGACCTCCTGGAAATCGAAGAAGCAGATTTCCCGATGTGGTGCCGCGGACTTTCTTCGATCACCGCCGGGTGGTACAATCTCGGTGGGATGATGAACTACCCCATTGCTTGCGGGGATGTTCCGGTTCTAGCCGGCGACGTCATCTTGGCGGACGAGGAGGGAGTGGTCGTACTGCCTCGGCAAGAAGCCGAGAAAATCGCCGATGCAGCTATCGCCCTCCAGGAGTTGGAAAAGGCCACCCGACTAGAGGTGTCGGCTGGCGAAACATCGGAAGCGACTAAAATGGTGCTCAAAGCGATTAACCAGCAATCCTAAAAGCGATGCGGGGGCGATGGGCATCAGCCCGATCCCATCGCCTCTGGTCCGCGCAGTCCGACACTGGGCGCGCCCTATACCCACGTCACGAGAGACCGGTTATTTCTCTGGGGTCAGGCGCCTCTATTTCAGAGCGGTGCGCCAAGGCACCTTGCAAGATGCCGATGAACATGGAGTTTTCGGGCCATGACATTGGAACATGCAACGGGCGATATGGCCGCCGAGTTAAGCGGCATCGCGCCGGCCGAAGATCGTGCAACGATGCCCGGGCGCTCGCGGCAACGGAGGCTGTGGAGTTGCGCTGAGAAGCGCGCGTTGGTCGACCTGGCGAGCGCGGCGGGGTCGTCGGTGACTGAGGTCGCGGAAGCGTTCGGCGTAGCTCCGTCACAGCTCTATGCCTGGCGCAAGCAGATGGCCGGCGGGGAACTCGATGCCGATCAGGCGATGGCGACCTTTGCGCGGATCGAGGTGAACGATCTGCCCGAGGTCGAACGCCCCGTCGCCGATTGCCCGGACCCGGCCGGCAGGATCGTCGTGGCCTTTCCGAGCGGCACGCGATTGCGGATCGACGGCACCGTTGATCCGACAGCACTGCGTATCGTCCTGGCGGAGTTGACCAGGTGATCACGGTGGTGCCGACCGACCGGATTTATCTGTGCTGCGGTGAGACCGATATGCGCCGTTATGCGGTGCACAAGATTATGTCGAGTCCTGAGCGGCAACGCGAGGGCCGCTCAGGATGCACCTTTTGTCACTCCGCATAATTTTGGCGCTGTCGCTGATCCTCAAGCATAGCGATTAGCTTGTCCGGCGGCCTGAACTTGCCTGGCTGTAGAGTTGGCGCGGCTGCAGCGTAAGCGTCGAGCTGAGGCCGTTCGGGGATAGCGATCGTTTGCCCCACGGCGAGCAAATGACGTGGATATCGATGGCCCGGCGATTGACGTCGATATCGCCGAATGGTGGGGTTTTTAAACTCAGCCGCGAGCCCTGCCGATGTCTACCGAATCCCAGTTGCGTGAGAAGTTGCGGAAGATCGAGGCCCTTTTCGTGGGTGCTGGAACGGCCGGCGAGCGGCTCGCGGCGGAAGCGGCGCTGGAACGTGTGCGGGAGCGTTTGACGGAGCTTGGGCGGCAAGATCCCTCAATTGAGATGCAATTCTCGATGCCGGATCAATGGTCGCGCCATCTGTTTCTCGCCTTGTGCCGGCGTTATGGCATGAAGCCCTATCGCTATTATCGGCAACGGCGCAACACGGTCATGGTTCGCGCACCCAAACGATTTCTCGATCAAGTTTTGTGGCCGGAGTTCTCCGAACTTGACCAGGCCCTGCAGGCCTATCTTCATCAGGTGACGCTGCGCGTGATCCGCGATGAGGTCTTTGCCGACGCGAGCGAGGCGCAGGAGATTCCGGAGGCGCTACCACCGAACTGATCGATGCAGTCAGGCCTGAGCGCTGACAGGCAACGATCTGTCGATCTTCTCCATCGGCGATCCAATGGTTAGGCCTTTCAGGCCTTGAAGTTCCACGGCATGAGATCTTCGATCTGAGAGATCGGCCAGCCTCGAGCGATGCGCTCGAGGGTCAGCTTGAGCCAAGCGTAAGGATCGACGCGGTTCATTTTGGCCGTCTGCAGCATAGTGGCTATGGTGGCCCAGGCGCGTCCCCCGCCATCGCTGCCCGCAAAGAGACTGTTTTTTCTTGTTATTGTTTGCGGGCGGATCGCCCGCTCGACAATGTTGGAGTCGATTTCAATACGGCCGTCGGCAAGAAAGCGCTCGAGCGCCACGCGTCTGGCAAGGGCATAGCGGATCGCCTCGGCAAGCTTCGATTTGCCGGATATCCGCGGGAGCTGCCTTTCCCACATATCGAAGAGGTCGGCGACGACGATCGCGGAGTTTTCCCGGCGAGCCCTGACCCGCATCTCGGGAGCCTGCCCGCGAACTTCATCCTCGATCTGCCAGAGCCTTGCCATGGTGCTGACGGTCTCGGTCGCCAGTTCCGAACTGCCATTGACATGGAGTTCGTAGAACTTGCGTCGGACGTGGGCAAAGCAGGCTGCCAGGATCACGCCGTCATTGGCGCCGGCCGACTGGGCCAGCCGGTTGTAGGCGGCATAGCCGTCGACTTGCAGAATGCCGCGATACCCCTGCAGATGACGCTCGACACACTCGCCACCGCGACTGTCTTCGAAGCGGTAGGCGACCATCGGCGGACTGGCCCCGCCAAACGGATTATCGTCGCGGGCGTAGGCCCATAGCCAGGCCGTTTTGGTCTTGCCGGTCCCTGGCGCGAGCGTCGGAAGGCTGGTCTCGTCGGCAAAGATCCGTTCGGCCTGTTTGATGCGTTCCAGCACATAGTCGGCCAGGGGCTGCAGTTCGAAGCCGACCTTGCCCATCCATGGAGCCATCACCGTGCGATCGAGTTCGACGTCAGAGCGGGCAAAGATGGCCTCCTGCCGATAAAGCGGCAGCCCGTCGGCATACTTGGCGACGGCGATATGGGCCAGAAGCGCCTCGGTCGGAATGCCGCCCTCGATCAGGTGCGCCGGTGCCGGTGCTTGGAAGACGCCGTCGAAGCCCTTGTAGGCGTATTTCGGGCGGTGGGTGACGATCACCCGGAACTGCGCCGGGATGACGTCCAGCCGCTCCGAGACGTCCTCGCCAATGAGAACCTTGTCCAGGCCCTCGCAGCCTTGCGGCGTTTCCGGCTCGATGACGACGTCGATCCGCTCGAGATGCTCTGCAAAGCCCTTGCGAGGCCGCGGCGCGCGTTTCGCCTTGTCCTCGCCACACGCCTTGGCCAGTTCCGCCTCGGCCGCCGCGATCCCGATCTGGATCTCTTCGAACACAAAGGCAAATTGATCCTCGCTCAGCCGTTCAGAGCGCCTTCCATAGTGCGCCCGCCTCAGCTCTTTCAGGATCTCCGTCAGCCGTGCAACGCGCTGCACCGATGTCCGGCAAAGCGACGAACGACATCGTCATCAATGAGGTCGGTCGGGATACCGGCGCTGCCAAGCCAGGCCGCGAAGTGACGGGCTGCGTCCGTGTAGTTCCCGATGGTCAGCGGCGTATATCTCTGAGCGGCAAGGTCGGCCGCAAACTGATCAATCCATGGCGACAACGGTCCCGGATCAAGGAACCAGTGATTGCCATTATTGGTATCCATCTTTTGCTCTCCTCACGATGTTGAACCATCGCGAGGGAGCATAGTTATGCAGAGCGGAAGCGTGCTCTCCGGCTGCGCAGGTATCTGTAAAAACGCCCTAATCTATCGATCGGCAACGCCAACTCCACATAATCATGGTCGCCGCATAGTTGCGCATGTCCGTATAGCCAGTGGCGAGCCACACCTTCACACCGCTCGGGACCGAGATCATCGCCGCTCCAGCACATCCAGGATCCGGCCGAGCGCCTCGCTATCGATATCACTCTCGACCCGCAGGCGACGGGCGCCGCCAAGCTCGATCGTCACCATGCTCTTCTTGCGTGGTCGGGAGATCGGCAGTGGCTGCGCCGACGTCAACGGCGCTGGCAACGCCTCAACGACTTCCACGGGAACGAGTTGCGGCACGGACGGCGCGGAAATCTGGCAGAGCTCCTTGCGCCACCGGAAAAGCTGGCTCACATGAATGCCGGCCGATCGCGCAATCTCGGAAACACAGGCCCCAGGCTCAAACGTCGCCGCGACCAACTGCTCCTTCTCCTCCCGAGACCAACGCCGACGCCGCTCGACCGACGTGATCACTTCAATCTGATGCTTCGTCACAGGGCTACTCCTAGTGCTTGCACTAGGACTTGCAGCCTTCAGCCTACCTCAGCAAGGCGGCCGTCACCGTGGGGATACGATAGAGGTGGTGCGAGCGCCGTCATGCCGCACCTGTCGGCCGAAGGTCTCACCAGCATCAGCGATCTGTGCCATCAGGCCAGGCGTAGGTTGAAGATACCAATAGGTGTCGCTGACATGGGCGTGGCCGAGGTAGGGCGAATGTCATTAACATAGTCGAGCATAGCGTCGCCGGCGTCTTGAGGCATGGGCAGACGGGTCTCGCGGCGTCCCTTGCCCCTCACACGCAATGTTCCCGCAAGCCAATCGATGTCACCGAGGCGCATCTCCAAAATGTCGCCCGCGCGCAGTCCGAGGCGCGCGAGGAGGAGCAGAATGGCGCGGTCCCGCACGCCGCGGCCGGTTCGAAGATCACAGGACGCAATCAGCCGTTCAATCTGATCGGTCGACAGGTAGCGTGGCAGTGATGAGAGGCGCCATTGTGGAATGCGCGGAACGGCGTGTTCAAGGCCAGGACGACAGAGATCAGCGGCGGCCAGAAAGCGCAAATATCCGCGCAGAGCAGTTGTCATCGTCTTTGCGTAAACCACGGAGCAGCGTTGGGCTTCGTTTAGGATGGCCCTTCTGATTGCAGCTGGACCGTATGCATGAGGTTCCGATCCTAACGAAGGAAGCAACCGCATGATCATCCTCCCGTGCCGTGCGGCCGTGCGCCCACAAGTACCTCGATGGCGCATGAGCCACTCTTGATAGTCACCGACATGGGGATCAACGGGGTTGGCAACTGGCGCGGCCAGCGGCGCGATGACACCGCGTTCGCCAAGAAACACGATAAAACGATGAACGCGGTTCAGGTAGTTACTGGAGCGCGGCACTGCGCGCCTATAACCACCGCAACAGCAACGATGCTGCCCAAAGCGTCCGATAGCCTCGTCGCCGACCTGATCGAGTCCAATGTTGCTGATCGCGAGCCAAGCCGCAAAATGGCGGGCACAATCGATGTAACCACCAATGGTTAGCGGCGTGTATCCCAGAGACACCAGCTCGTCGGCGAATGCGGCGACTCACGGCCTCAGTTCACCGGCTTCCATGGTCCTTGGTATCTTAGTTGGTCTCTCATGAATGTTCATAGCTTCTCTCCCAGCGCTAGGTCAGCGCCGGGGAAGACTAGGTTATGTTGAGTTCCTGCGTCGTCGAGATCGTGCATCATGCCGTAATGATTAGATGAAATCGGTGTTGCCGCTCAGGACTCGACATAATCTTGTGCACCGCATAACATCTCACGTCGGTGTAGCCTGTGGCTAACCACACACGCATGCGTTCTGTCGGGATCATCGCAGCATTTCCAGCCCCTGCAAGATCCGCATCAGGACACCTACGTCAACAGTGCGGTCAACGATCACACGCCGGCCGTTGGCCCCGACGATTTCCATCCGGCCACCGATAGACACCGCTTGGCTGGTCGTAGCTGGTACTTCAGAATGCGATCGCTCAGGAGCCGGCTCTTCCGGCTCTAAATCGTGCAGGCTGGGACCGACAACACCAATGTCAATGAAGGCGATCGCTGGGGTCTCGGATAGCGGGTTGGATCGGCCCAATCGCCCTTCCTGGGCTTGTTTGATGAACAAGTGGTTCGCGTTCATGTCGTGACGCCGCGCCACAACCGACACCGGATCACCGGTCTCCTGCACCTCATGCACGATCGCCAGCTTCTGCTCGACCGTCCAGGAGCGGCGCGTCCGCTGTCGTTCCGCACCCGGCGGCAGAGGCACAGCCGCAGGCGTGCTCGCTTCCATCGCCGACGGCTGCTCCATCGCCAGATATTTCATTCACTAAGTGTCCACTTAAATCTAAGAGGACACTAACGCCTCAAGGTAGGCGTCAGTAGGCGGCCTTCGTCGTATGAGTACTGTGGAACCAGTCAATGATGTGGGCCGTCGGCTTCGGAGTCGCGGGCAGCCGCTGAGAATTTCAGCACCGTCCGAAATTACTGTCACGTCGCCGAAACCACGATGCCCTTCTCGCTCAAGGGCTGAAGAGCGCTAGCGTGTTGGTCGGTGTTGCTGGTGGTGAAATACCGGCTGCCTGCATCTCCGCCCACCACGATCGCAGCGGGCCACGACGCTCTCGAAGTTCCGTGCTGAATTCCGCTCGGTGCCGCGAACATACGCCGTGTCGATTCTGATGACGAACTCTTTCCGGCGATTGCAACGAAGCTGCATTTCGAGCTGCCGTCGTTCATCGGCTGCAGTCTTGCTCGCCGGGTTTCTTCCACGATCTGGCCATCAAGCCGTTCGCCGGCGCTGATCGTCCGCTTGCGCACAGTGGCGTGCGTCTCCGTCGGCTCGATAGGCAGAAAGGCAGAAAGGCAGCGAGCATGCTGGCAGCTTGGCGGTAGGGCAGCATGCTTCCCAGTCGCGCCGTCAATTCATCAGCCCGATCGGGGCAGATTTCCTTGAGCGGAGCGAGCGCCGTCCATTCCCGGAGGGCAATCGACACAGCATCCACCGTGGATTGGGAACCTCCACCGTGCCAAACGCCGTTCGAATTCGGCGCGTCGTTTAGTCCATGACTGGCCGAAGGTATGGCAGTCCGCACATACCCGGCAAAACAAGGCGCAAGTCTCCGCCTCCTGGGTGACCACCGCCTTCTGCAAGGTGACCATGATCTTCTTGCCCATCGTCGATCGACAGGCCGAGATCGCCGTCACGCAGACGCTCCTCGGTCTTATTGATGCGGACTTCTTGACGACAAAGGTCGCCGAAGTCGTTCTTCCCTCAATCGCGTTCGTCCATTCCATCGCTTTCAACGCCTCCTTGAACAAAGCGACGGTGATGGCCAATCGGCGCCAACAAATCGTATCCGCACTGACCCCGGAGAAATTACCGGTGTTCCCTTCGCGGAGGGCCCCGGATCAACGACGAACATCGCTTGGTGTGATAGCCCACTTCTGGACAAACTGTATATTTCAGTAAGCCGAGAATCCTGCCATCGTCCCACAGGAACAAGTCACTTGGGTGCGCAGTAGCGCTATTTTACGGCTTCCTGCAACTCTACAGGTAAGCTCCATCCCCACGGAATGAAGGCGCCCCGATGGGGCGGGATGCTGCTTACAAATGCAACTATGGCTCAAAATACGCAAAGGATAATGAAAATGGCAAGACATCCGTTGGCTGATACGATCAGGTCGGGAAAACCGCAAATTGGCGCCTGGATGAGCATTCCACATGTGATGGTGGCAGAAACGCTGGCACAGACAGATCTCGATTTTCTTTTGGTTGATGGCGAGCATGCTCCAATTCCACCCAATGCGCTGTTAGATATTCTCCCTGCGACCGAACGATATGGCATGCCTGTACTTTATAGAGTTGCGTGGAACAGGATTGAACTCATAAAAGCCGCGCTAGATCATGGTGCGAACGGCATCATGGTGCCAATGGTAAACTCGGGTCTCGAAGCCATCGAAGCTGTGTCGTCCGCAAAATATCCACCTGCGGGAAAGCGCGGAGCCGGATCGTGGAGAGCATCGAACTATTACCAAAATGAGACCGAGTATCGGAAAAATGCGAACTCTAGTCTGGGTGTCGTAGTCCAGATTGAGACACGAGAGGCTCTCAACAATCTGGACGACATAGCCTCAACGCCTGGTGTCGACGCACTCTTCATCGGCCCTGGAGATCTTGCCCTTTCCTTGGGCATGGAACTGGGAAAGCTCACTCCTGAGTTGCTGGATGCCTGCCAGGCAGTCGCGGATGCCGCTAAGAAGTACGGTAAAGCATCTGGTATTGATATGGCATCCATAGACCATCTTCCGCCGCTCCAAAAGATGGGTCTCAGCTTGTTCACCTACGGAGGCGACTCAGGTTTTGTTTTAGCGGGCGGCCGCGCTGTGGCTAAAGATTACCACGACGCGTTTCTCGCTAAGTAGACCGCTCATTAGAGTCTGTTTGGGAATTGGTTCAATGGATGGTTCTGCGCATCAAAAGAATGCCCACGGCGACGTGGATCATGGCTTCGGAGAGGTCGATGCGTCGTTTGTAGTCGCGCACGAGGCGGCGCCAGCGTATGAGCCAGCCGAACGTTCTTTCGACCATCCAGCGCCTGAGCAGCACCTTGAAGTCGGCGTCGGTATCGATACGGCGTACCACTTCGATTACGAAATCGAGGAAAACGGCCTTGTCCAGCAATTGCCTACGACCGTAGGCGCCGTCGGCGAAAAGATGCTCGATTCATGGCCAGCGCTTGCGGATAGCGTTGAGGATCATTTGCGCGCCGGCGCTGTCAGAGATGTCGGCTGGCCTGAGATTGACCATCAGCGGCTGCCCGTCAGTGTCGACTACAATGTGGCTCTTGCGCCCAATCATCTTCTTGGTCGCGTCATAGCCTCGCTAAGCGCCCGGCGCATCTGCCTTGACGGTCGGGCTGTCGACAATACCGGCGCTCGGGCTGGCTTCGCGCCCGGCCCGCTCGCGGTGATCCATCAGGGCGATGTTGTGGACCGTGACCTGATGTGGTTGTCTAATCGCGGTGGGGACGTCAAGTATCTTCGCGCTTGGAGATGCGTTTGCCGGGTACACGGTTGTCTTCGCGGTCAACATCGGTCGCCGCATGATGGAGCTTCGCGGGACGAGCCTTCAATGTGGACGACGCACTTTGCTGAGTCAGCGGTGCAACCCTGCGGAGGCCGTCCACCACATCAGGTCAACCGTACGAAACAGCATCAGCCGTACAAAGCGCCGATACCACCAGTAGACCGTCTGCCAGAGCGGGAGCATACGCCAGCCGCCGCCCGTGCGCGTCACTTGGCGGATCGCGTCGAGAACCTCACGCAGGTCAACGCTCTACCTACTTCCGCGCTCGGCTGGTTTAGGCAGCAATTGCAGTCCGCTCCCATCCCTCACCACCGGTCGGATTACTCTTCGTCTTCCGCTCGATTCGGGCCATCCGGCCTCGCATCTCTTGTGTCGACAACATAGCTCATAATCACAATTCGATCACGCAGGCAATCAACCGGACTCTTACGCGTCAAGGGAGCCACACATGACAAAATCATTTGATTTTGGAAATGAGCCTCGCCATGACGAGCTTTCGAGCTTGGTTGCAAAAGAGGTCCAGCGCGTTCTGGCTCAGCACGAGGAGGTTATAAACGAAAGGAGTTCAATCTCATCGCATATGGGGACTGGCAATATCACTGCCGCCGATTCACTTTATGCAACGCGCTCACAAGGGATTCATGACGATTTGACCGCCCTGGCCTCCGAATTTGTTCGGAGGCTCGCCCGTGAGGCGAATTCGCTCACGGCACGAACTGAGGTCGCGCATGGGTGCGCAGTAAAAGTGCGGGATCAGCAAACCGATTGCCTGCGCATTGAAGACTGGGCGGGTCAGGTTGCAGGGCCCACATATCTGGAAGAGCACTTCCACATACCGCGATCGACATTGCATTGGTGGCAACGGCACAACGACGTGGTCGCATTGCGGAAAGGCGCGCGCAAGCATGTGTTCCCCTTGGCTCAGTTCATCGACGGCAGGCCTGCGCCGGGGATACGACAAGTTCTCTCCTTGATCCCCAATCCCAGACCGGCATGGCTTTGGCTGACCTCGCCTTCACCGCGGCTTGATGGCCGAATTCCCATAGGGATGCTCCGGCAAGATCTGGCTGCCGAAGTCATCAGGGCTGCACGAGACTTTTCCTCGACATGAAATCCAGCTGACGAACCCAGCAGCAAATCCGTGCACCGCGGCAATCGGTTGGTACCGTCGTGAGCCTGTGAAAAGCCCATTGAGGGTCTCGCGCGCCATTACGCGCTGCGAATGTATTTCGCAATATCGTGCGAAATGTCCAGCTTGTGTTGTCTGTATAGTTTGCACGAATTGTACAGTATATATTCAATTGTCGTGACATAATCGCAACTGTTTTTTATATCTTTCTCCTAAGCGCGGAGTATATCTTGCGTTATTCAAAACCGCGGATAGCTTCAAACTGCGAAGGAGCAGCGCGATGCGCATCTTTTTCGATCCTGGGGAATGGGGAGGGGATGCGTCTTTCAGCAAAGAAGATGCCCTGACCCCTTTTTTAATCTTTTGACTGGAGATAAAAATGAACATCAAGAGCCTTCTTCTCGGCTCCGCTGCCGCCTTGGCCGCGGTCACCGGCGCACGCGCGGCCGATGCCGTCACCGTCGCCGAGCCGGAACCAGCTGAGTACGTCAAGATCTGCGACGTCTATGGCGCCGGCTATTTCTACATCCCTGGCACCGAAACCTGTCTGCGCATCGGTGGCTATGTCCGCTGGGATGCTTCCGCTGGCCAGGAAGGGTCGTACAACGGCCGTCGTGCTGTCGACCATGAGGACGGCAGCATCAACGATACCTGGCACAAGAAGGCCCGCCTATCGCTGAGGACCTGGACTGGTCAGGAAACCGAACTCGGCACCTTGAAGACCTACACTGAAACCAAATTCAACTATTCCGACGGTAGTAACAGCAGTACGCTGAACTTCGCCTGGATTCAACTCGGTGGGCTGCGCGTCGGTAAGGACGAATCGGCGTTCGACACGTTCATCGGTTACGCCGGCAACGTCATCAACGATACGTTGGTTCCCTATGGCGATTTCGACACCAACGTCGTGCAATACTACTTTGATGCCGGCAACGGCTTCTCGGCCGTGGTCTCCCTCGAAGAAGGCTCTGGCACGGTCGGCACGATCGACAGCTACGTTCCGCATGTCGTCGGCGGCGTGAAGTACACGCAGGGTTGGGGCGCCATCACCGGCGTCGTTGCTTATGACAGCAACTACGAAGAGGTGGCCGGCAAGGTTCGCTTGGACGTGAATGCGACCGAGGCGCTGGCGCTCTTCATCATGGCCGGCTACGGCACCGACGACAATCTCAACGACCCGACCTATGCGATCCCTGCCGGCGACCGCGGCTTCTACAAGCAGTGGGGCGGCAACTGGGCAGTCTGGGGTGGTGCCACCTACACCTTAAACGAGAAGACTGCGTTCAACCTCCAGGTGTCGTATGATGAAGCCAAAGAATTTGGCCTCGCGGCGAACGTCGCCTACAAGATCGTCCCCGGTCTCACGATCACAGCCGAAGTTGACTGGGCTCATAACGACCACAACAGCAATGGTTACAACTGGACCGGCATCCCCGCTGGCAAGAGCAACGCCGTCGGCGGCATCCTCCGCTTCCAGCGCTCGTTCTGACGCATCGAAGGATTGATCCATAGCGCCCGTCGGATACGATTGGGTGCGCTAGACACGCCGCTCAGCCAACATTGGCGGAGCGGCGATACGAAAAGAAGTGGCTTTTTGCGGCTCGCGCGAAATGCTTGATCCCATGACCTCCCGGGGGTCCAAGCGTGTCGCCGAAGCGAAGGGCGCCTTTGACCAAGGCGCCCTTCGTTCTACAGCGTCGAGCATTCTGACTGACTCGAAGGCATTGCTTAGCGACGACCTGCTGTCAGAAAATCTGGATTTGAATGTCACGTCGGGGATGTTGTTGTCTACAGAGCGGTACAGCGGCTGGGACTTCCACTGTCATTCCTCATTCTTGATTGCTGAGATGGATGATGGAGATGATTACTGGAGAACCGAATGACGTGGGACTGAAAAATGTCGACGACCAATGGAGTGTCCAGGTTGTCGAAAATGGCAAAGTAACTCGGTATTTATTCAACGCTCAACCCGTTGCCGAGAGCTACGCCGAATTCCAGCGAATTAGGCTCGGCCTGCCTAGAAAGCCACCAATTTGGGAGGAGAACCCGGTGGGTGCGCGCCCTAAGAGTCCGTTTTGAAATTCAGGGATGAGCGTTTCTGCGGATGAGATTGCCGCCCATAGCGACAAGGATCATGGCGTGAGAGACGTCGATGCGCTTCTCGTAGTCGCGCACGAGGCGGCGCCATCTTGTCATCCAGCCGAAGGTGCGCTCGACAACCCAGCGGCGGGGCAAGATTTCGAAGCCCTTCTGGTCGTCGGATCTGCGGATGATCTCTACCACGAAGTCCAGATAGGCGGCCTTGTCCATGAGCTTCAGCCGGTCGTAGGCACCGTCGGCGAACAAATGCTTCACCCAGGGCCAGCGCTTGCGGATACCATCCAGGATCGCCTGAGCGCCGGCGCTGTCGGAGATATCGGCCCGTGTCAGGTTGACCATCAACAGCCGCCCATCCGTATCGACGGCGATATGGCGCTTGCGGCCGACAATCTTCTTGCCGGCGTCGTACCCTCTTGTTTCCGCTTGCGGAGCCTTGACCGACTGGCTGTCGATCACGCCCGCCGTGGGACTTGGCTCGCGCCCGGCTCGCTCGCGGTCCAGCATCAGCGCCACGTCGTGGATGGTCTGGAACAGAAACCGCCGCGCCAACTCGCGAAACCAGCCGTAGACCGTCTGCCAGGCGCCGAAATGGATCGGCAGCATCCGCCAGCCGCAACCCGAGCGCACAAGGTAGCGCACCGCGTTGATCACCTCACGGAAATCAACCTCGCGCGGACGGCCGCGACGCCCAGGCTTGGGCATCAGCGGAGCGATCTGTTGCCCTCTTCGTCCGTCAGATCGGATGGGTAGCGCTTGGTCTTCTTGGCGATCTTGGCCATCCGGCCACGGCTCTGTTCGGTCCACATCCACAGCTTGAATCACAAACTAGCCTCCGCCGAAATCCCAATTTTCCGATTTTCCAAACGGCCTCTAAGAGTCCTCTCTGTTTTGAAAGTAAGCGCTGCGCCAAGGCACCTTTCCCGAAATAATGCTCTATAGCAGGGTAGCCGTTAGTCGGCGCGCCGGCGGCGATCACTCCGGGTTGCCATAGCGGGTGAAATAATGGAGTTCGCGCAGGGCGGGGATGATGAGGGCAATGTCTTTGTACGCCTCGTGCTCGATGAAGTGCGCGGTCTCGGGCCCCGGCCTGGGCTTGCCGAGGACGGGCCTCCCCTTTTTGTCGACGCAGTAGATCAGGATCGGCAACAGCAGGCCGTGGTTGGGGTTGTCGATGTCGAGTAGTCGTTTCCATTTTTTGATGTTGAGATTCATGGCCGCGTAGAACCCCTGGCACCACGGCCGGGGGTCGATGCCGCCGCCGGGCTTGGTTGCGAAGCGGGGCGCATAATCCTGCGGTCTGTCGAAGAGCGTCTCTTTGATCCGGTTGTGGATTCTGGCGACGCTGGCAAACACGGCGTGATCGGTTGCAGACCCTTTGGCCAGGACGTCGCGCGGCAACCCCATGAGCGGGCACATCCAGTCTTGCAGGTCCGGGTAGCGCGGCCCGGTGACCGCCGCCGTTACGAAGCCATCCAGCGCCGACATGGTCCGCACCAGCGGGCGGTTGGTCTTGGCAGCCATCCAGGCCTCGAGCGCCTCGTCCGACAGCGCCATGGCATCGAGCGCGCTCATGCCACCAAGGAGAGCTGCATCTCTTCGCGGCGCACCCAATTCCACGGCATCAGTTCGTCCCAGCGCGAGGCTGGCCAGTCGTTCTGGATGCGCTCGGTGACATCGGCCATGTAGGCTTCGGCATCGACGCCGCAAAGCTTGCAGGTCTCGATGATGCTGAGCACGACCGCTGACCGCTCCGCCGCAGCGAAGTTGCCCGAGAAAAGATCCCATGGGGAGTGGATAGCGACCGACGCTCTGGCAGAGTGAGGTTGCTAAACCACCCACTCTGGAGGCGACCATGCAAATTATCACTGACCGATCCCAAGCGCCGACCGCTATCCGCACCGATCTTGGCGCAATTTTCGTATCGTTGGAACTTAGTCGATCGACCTGGCTGATTACATCGTTGTCGCCAGGCAGTGAAAAGATGTCAAAGCATACGGTTGGCAGCGGTGACGTCGCTGGACTATGGGCACGGTTCTCTCAGCTCAAGGACAAGGTGCAGGTCCGCACGGGGCAGGTCGTTCCAATCATCGTGATTCAAGAGGCGGGCCTCGACGGCTTTTGGATCCACCGCTTGCTGCAGGACGGACGGGCCGAAAGCCACGTCGTGGACCCCGCTTCAATTGCGACGTCGCGCCGACGTCGACGGGCGAAGACTGACAAGATCGACGGGGAAGCTCTGGTGCGCGCGTTGCTGGCGTACAAGCGAGGCGAGCCGCGGGTGTGCGCCATGGTTCGAGCACCGACCCCACAAGAGGAGGATCGCCGCCGGGTCTGCCGCGAGCGCAAGACGTTGACAGCGGAACGGGTCGAGCACGTCAATCGGATCAAGGGGCTGCTCTTCGCCCAGGGCATCTCAGACTATGAGCCGTTATCGCGCAAAAGACGGGAACGGCTTGAGGAACTCAGGACCGGCGACGGTCGTCCGCTACCTAAGCATTTGAAGGCACAGATTGGGCGCGAACTTGATCGACTCGAACTCGCGCTTCAGCAGATCAAGTCCGTAGAGGCTGAACGGGATGCTGTGCTCAGCCCGTCGCACGAAGGCACGCCAGCGCCGGGAGCAATGCTAAAGAATTTGAAGGGGATTGGCCTGGAATTCGCTGGTGTCCTGTGGTCGGAGGGATTGTTCCGAACCTTTTCCAACCGACGGCAGGTTGCCGCTTATGCCGGATTGGCGCCGACGCCCTGGCGGAGCGGATCCGTCGCGCACGAACAAGGTGTCTCCAAAGCCGGAAACCCCCGGCTGCGAACGACCATGATCCAGCTCGCCTGGTTGTGGGTAAGGCATCAGCCCCGTTCGATGCTGACCCGGTGGTTTCAGCAGCGTGTACAGCTCAATGGTGGCCGAGTTCGGAAAGTGCTGATCGTTGCCTTGGCGCGAAAGCTGCTGATCGCCTTCTGGAAATATGTGACCGCCGGGGTTGTGCTAGATGGAGCCGAGACAACGGCCGCCTAAAAACAAGCGCTTCCCCCTTTCAATCTTCCGGAGCTTGATCAGCTCCGGCGGATCCAGGTGAGCGGACCGGCAATTTGGCTTGGCTTAAAAAGCCGAAGAAAAGAATGGTCCCGCCCTCCTGAGCCTTTGCCCGACGCAAGCGGGATATTGGTGCGGCCGATGAGAGCGGCGACCGGATGTGAGTTTGAAGCGGCATCGGAAACGGGCCGGGTAACGCAAACGGGCTCAGACCTTGGATACGCAGTAACGAGCGGAGATTTACCATAGAATCCTGATCCGAACATCTTGACCCGCAAATCCCCATGTGAGCCAATTGCGCCTTCCGACTGTAAATCCGCGAATGGCGCGCTCCGCGATCAGGTTGTCGGGCTCGAGCTGGTCATGGTAGAGGAAGCGATTGAACGCGCGCCATCGGTTGGTGCCATAGGCGAAGGCCTTGGCGATATCGGCATGGCGCGACAAACCCTTGCTCTGGCGCATGAGCTGTCGTCGCAGCGCCCGGACCAGCGGTCGGGTGCGTCTTCGTCGTGCGGCCAATCGCTCGGCGGGCGGCAGCCCCCGTATCTCTTCCTCGATCCGGTAGATCGCTGGATACCGGCCATGGCCGTCGTGCTGAGCTCGGTCGGCTGGCTGTCGTGAACGTCGAATATCTTGCGACGCAGATGGGCCAGGCAGGCAGCTTCTCGAATGGCGCCACCCTTGTAGAGCTGATTGTAGCCGCTGAAGCCGTCGGCCTGGAGCGTGCCGGCAAATCCGGCGAGCTCGCTCATAACGCTCTCGCCGGCGCGGCCCATGGTGGCGCGATACCAGGCGATTGGCGGCTCCTGCGAACCCGAGTTGCGTCGTCGGCGACGTAAACCCAGAGCGCGCCCTTGTGCGTCTTGCCGGGCGCCAAGATCGGAAGCCGCGTGTCGTCGGTATGAATCTTGGTGCGGGTACGGCCGATCTCGCGGATGCGGTTGTAGATCGGATCGAGCAAGGCGGCGGCGTAGCCGGCGCTGCGCGCAAG
Organism: Mesorhizobium silamurunense; assembly: GCF_014843825.1. Classification (GTDB taxonomy): domain Bacteria; phylum Pseudomonadota; class Alphaproteobacteria; order Rhizobiales; family Rhizobiaceae; genus Mesorhizobium; species Mesorhizobium silamurunense. The sequence continues at coordinate 186 of NZ_JHQR01000085.1, read as the reverse complement.
CGTGGAACGCTCGATATCGACGCCCTTGGCGGCCATCATCTGGGCCCTAGAACGGCAGATGATAACCCCACTTGGCCATCATGATATGAGCGAGCGCGGCATAGCTGAGCTTGCCGCGTGCAATGGCCTTGGCTGGTGCCGGCGCCTGGATGATTTTTCCGTCACGCAACAGGAATGACCTCTTCC
>NZ_JHQR01000084.1 GCF_014843825.1 Mesorhizobium silamurunense | reverse complement strand
CCCCGGTTACAATTTAAATGGGCTCTCCAAGCCTCCATGTCGCGTTTGTGTCGCGTCAGGCGCCCAGCAACGACTTTTCCGCCGCCGCCAGTTCCTCCTGATCGTTGGTGCCGGGGAACAGATGGCCGTAGGTGTCGGCCGTCATGACGATGCTGGAGTGGCCCATGCGCGCCTGCACTGTCTTAATGTCCTTGCCCTGCCCGCCGGCATCCTTGGGGTTGATCAGCCAGCTTGCATAGAAATGCCGCAAGGCATGAAGGCCGGTGTATTTCGCGGCCATGATCGGATTGCCTTCCTTGTCGGCCTTCGGCTTTCCATTCCTGTCGAGCGCTGGAACCGTCAGGCCGGCCGCGATCTGTGGCGGGTGTAGGCCGCGTGTCACGATGTTGGCGTGAAACTCGATGTTGCCTTCCCCGTTTGGGAAAACCAGATCGAGCTGGCCTTTCGGGCACTTCAGCTTCCATTCTCGCAAGGTGTTGACGACCATCGGCGCCAGCGGGATCGTACGATCTTCGCCGGCCTCCGATTTGGGCAGGCCGATCGGGTTGTAGCCCTCATTCGTGTATTTCTTCGCGTGGTAGCGATCAGCACGTTGACGGACGTGAAGCTCGCCCGCTTTCAGATCCACATCGCTCCACCGCAGGCCGCGCAATTCGGACGAGCGAAGCCCGGTGAAGATGGCGGTGACAATGAGCGGGCGGTGCCAGCCCTTGCACTGTCCAGATCCGCCAACACGCTCTGTTCATCGCCGTAGAGCTTCTTCACCATTTCCGATTCCGCCATGTCGAGTACGTCGGATGGGATGTCGACGAGGACGCGGGGAGCGGAAAGCACGGCGTCCAGGATTGAGGGATCGAGGCTGTGGACCGCAGCAATCTGCTTCTCCTTCGGCATCGCATTGAGACGCTCGCGGACTTCACGGCGCTGCATCTCGCCGGGTGCGGTCATGAACGCTCAGATGCCTATCCTACAGCCCGTGGGGATGCCTAAGGGCATGGACCCGCGCCAGTGGCGCCAGTCGGTCGAGAAGCGCCTCAACGATCTCCTAGACCGTGCGATGTCGCTGATCACCGCGCTTGACCTGATGGAAGCGGACAGCATCGACTTGGAAGAAGGCGGCGACCTCGAACCGTTGCTAGGCTGGACCGAACGCGGCCCGGTTGCCGGCGGCTCGGATGACGACCGCGAAGGGGATGGTTCCGACCTGGAGGATAGCGGGGACGAGCATGAGGCCTCGCTGGGTTGGACAAACAAGATGGACCAGGACGTTGCGCTGTTTGACGCCCGCTGCGATGACACGTTCTTCGATGGCGAGCGGGACGCGGGCGACGAGCCAGAGCTTGTCCACGATGGCGAAACGATCATGTGGAGCGATGATCTCCAGTCGCAGGAAGCGCTGGTGTCGCTATGAATGACGCTATGAGGGTGACCGAGTTTCTGAAGCTCCTTGCCGCCATGTCGGCCGAGGACAAAAAATGGCTGATCGCCGAATTGAAACGGCTCATAGCGGAGCAAGAGAAGAAGACTGCCTGATGTTAATTGTTCCGCACAAAGAATAGCCCGGCCACCGAAGCAGCCGGGTCAACATGGTGGGCAAGTTGTCCATGACATACGTGCGGACCGCCACCGGGCCATTTTATTTTCTGAGAGGGGAGGAAATCCCGAGTCGTGCGCTTTCCTTGCTGGCGAAGGAGCTAGCTTCTGCCTGAGAATGAAATCCCTTGATGCTTACCACGCCATCTTCGATGACGCGCACATAGTGCCTGTCTCCGATCTCTTCGGTTTCGACGGCAGTCATCCACGGCTGCATGTTCATCAGCCCCGCCCCTTACCCATGGCCCATTGGCAATTGAACATCGTCGCTCGGCAATATTCAACCTAAAAGTGCGTATTGCAATTTCTGCGCCCCGGCACTGATCGACACCTACCGAGTGTGCAACTTGTCCACAGGGCCCGGCGGCTTCGGCTTCCGGGCCTTTTCGTTAGCCCACTCTCCGACTGGACCGCCAGCGCTGTCTCGATGTCGTCACGGGAAATCCCCATGTCGCTTGTCGTCCGGTGAGTCGCCCAGATCGTCCGTTGTCTTCAGCAGCGCCTTCTGATCGGCTCGGCGACCGAACCAATCGACAACGGGACCAGCTACGACAAGAGGAAGGTTCACAAGCATAGGAAGGTTCACAAGCATCGGGGTACTCCCTTCACCGCTGCAGGAAACTGCAGGCAAGCTAGGCCGATGCGTCGATCCGTCTGTGACAAAGCTCACAGACCCGTAGTCTCCTCGTGTCGGGTTCGGCAAAAACTGCCCGGCCACATCGCAGCAGCCGGGCTTTTCCATGTCGCGGCCATGTCGCGTGGAGTTGCCGATAGCGGTTTGTAATCCTTGGAAATCAAGGGAAATCATTTGCAGCATGGCGCGACATGATATGCGTCCCTACCCTGCCATAAGCGTTTGATTTTCAATGATTAAAATCGCTATTTTGGCTGGAGAAATTGCAAAAACTGCCCGGCCACATCGCAGCAGCCGGGCTTTTCCATGTCGCGGCCATGTCGCGTGGAGTTGCCGATAGCGGTTTGTAATCCTTGGAAATCAAGGGAAATCATTTGCAGCATGGCGCGACATGATATGCGTCCCTCCCCTGCCATAAGCGTTTGATTTTCAATGATTAAAATCGCTATTTTGGCTGGAGAAATTGCGGACTCTGACTCCGTTAGTCCTGGTTCGAATCCAGGAACCCCAGCCAAAACCGGATGGTCCATTCTGGACACATAGGTTACGG
>NZ_JHQR01000081.1 GCF_014843825.1 Mesorhizobium silamurunense | reverse complement strand
GGCCGGCGGCGCCGCCGGTTGGGCTGCCGGACACGCCCTGGCGGGGGCGAAATAGAGCCAGGCCGCCGACGCCCACAACTGCCACTGCAACAAGCATCTTGCCCAACGACGCCGGCCCCGCCGGCGCAGGCCATCCGGAGCCGCCGAAGATAAAAAGGGCAGCGCAAGCGATGAGGATCAGACCTATGAACCTTACCTTTGCCCGCGCTGAACCAGACCCTGCCTTGACTATCATTGCCGAAGCGACACCAAACAAAACACCACGGTCAATCCACCTGCCTCTCGCACGACGCCAGGCGGCGCATGCGATGCGTCAGCCGCCGTCATTGGCGTAGACGTGCAATATCGCCCCCTCGAACGTCATTCCGGTGTTGTTGTAGAAGTCGAGTTCCTGATGGATCAGGTTTCCGCCAAGCTCGGACCCTGCGGTGGCGGACTCGGCGTCCAGTCCGATGTTCCATGCTGCGCTGCTCGCCTTCACCGCGCTGCCACCACCCCAATCCTCGAAGTGAGAGGAGGATGTCCCGCCATTCTCCACCTGCAGCCAGTCGATGGCCTGGTCGAGATATTTGTGAGGGCTGTTGGGATCGGATGCGTCGCCGATCGGATTCCCGGCCAGATAGTTGAGCCAGGTGGCTGCCGCATCGCGGGCAAGGACAAAGCGTGTATCCTGCAGATCCTTGGTCGACGCGTTGATCACCTTCAGTGCATCGGCGTAGGAGATGAAGAACGTGTCCTCCCCGGCATCGGTCACCCCGTTCTTGTTGTAGTCTCCGATCAGAAGGCCTTTGGTGGCATCCTTTTGTCCGTCGTTGTTGGAATCGACAGCATAGAGCAATTCACCGGAAGCGAAGTTCGGGCCGGATTTGTCGGCACCCGCAACGCCATCCCAGAACGACTTGCCGAGATTGCTCCAGAAACCCGGGGTGCGCACTCCGGGACCTGCGAACGACTGAACTGTCGCGCTGTCTTCGGCGCTGACCTCGTTCAGGCTGTCATCGTCATGCGCCACGACTTCCACCGTGTTGGTTCTGGTGTCGGCGTTGGGAAGCAGGTTGAAGGCGCTGGTCGCTTCGAAGACCCAGGTCTCGTTGCTGTCGACTTGATAGTCGCCATCGAGATCGCCCGACACATAGTGTGTGCCGTATGAGCTGTTGGCTACGAAGCCGTCCACCAGATTAATGTCGTCGCTAGTATCTCCGGGCGTCGCGTTGTCGTCGACCAACGAGGTCAGCGTCAGCGGATCGAACACGCCGGCCGCGCTCGTGTTGGTTATCTCGTAGTGATAGGTGGCGTTCTGCGCTCCCGACTGAACCGTTTCGGACGAATGGAAGATGCCGTCATGATCGGCATCTACGGTTTTCTCGATGGCGACCGACGGCGCGACGTCGTTCACCGTCACGGTCGCAGTATCGTTGGCGGACACGTCGTCGGTGCTGTCGTCGTCATGGGCGTGCACGACAACCGTGTTGACGATGCTGCCGGCGTTGTGGGCGTCGACGCCGACGGTCGCGCTGAAGACCCATTTCTCGTTACTGTCGACGAGGTAGTCGCCATCGGTGTCGCCGGACACGTAGTAGTCGCCGTGAGTGCTGTTGGCGACGAAGCCGGTCAGCAGGTCGATGTCGTCGCTGGTGTCGCCGGGCGTCGCGTTGTCGTCGACCAGCGAGGTCAGCGTCAGCGGATCGAACGCGCCGGCAGCGCTCGTGTTCGTCACCTCGTAGGTGTAGGTGACGTCGGCGGCCGAGCCCTCGTCGATCGAGGTCGGGTCGGCGGTCTTCTCGATGGCGATCGACGGCGCGACATCGCTCACCGTCACGGTCGCGTCGTCTGTGGCCTGCACGTCGTCGGTGCTGTCGTCGTCATGGGCATGCACGACGACCGTGTTGACGATGCTGCCGCCGGCATTCTGGGCATCGATATTGACGTCCGCCGTAAAGATCCAGGTCTCGTTGCTGTCGACCAGGTAGTCGTTGTCGGTGTCCCCGGACACATAGTGAGTGCCATGCGAGCTGTTGGCGACGAAGCCGTTCAGCAGGTTGATGTCGTCACTGGGGTCGCCCGACGTCGCGTTGTCATCGACGAGCGAGGTCAGCGTCAGCGGATCGGTGGCTCCGTCAGCACTCGTGTTGGTCACCTTGTAGGTGTAGGTGACGGTCGTCGCATCGCCCTCGTCGATTGAAGTCGGATCGGCCGTCTTCTCGATCGCGACCGCCGGCGCGTGATCTACATTGTCTTTGGTGATGACGCCCCACTCCTCAAAGCCACCGTCCGAGCCGCTGGGGTTGCCGAATGCCGAATACAGATAGACATAGTCCCCAGTCGCCCCCGTGAAGAAACTTGTCGGGATGTAGACGAAGAGATCGCCTTGTCCGCTGCCGGCTGGCGCGTCTTTGCCGGCGTTCAACTGAACGGTCACGTCACCGTCGGTGGCATTCCCATCCATGTCATAGAGCAACTGCTGGCTCTGGAGAGCGGAAAGGTTCGTAATATTCGGGTCTGATGCCGAGTATATCTGCAGCGAGTTCAGAGACAGCAACGACCCGGAAGGGCTGTTCGGCTCGTTCGCGTCGAGCTTGAACACGTAGTAGTCGTGACCGTCCACGGTCACCACCTGCATGTCGCTCAGCAGAAGCGCGTTGGTGTGCTCCTGCTGTTTGTCATCCAGCGGCAGCGGAGTGCCGTCGGTATTGAAGCCGCTCTCGGTGCCGTTCGCCCCAAGGACAAGGAAACTGTCATAGTTGCCGGTGCCGGAGTCGCCTTGCTGCTCGGCCGCAAAGATGGTGCCATCGGTCAACGTCTGCGATGTCGTCGCATCCGTCAGGTCAACTATGGTATCGGCCATTTCAAACTCCCTTGCGCCCAACGCGCCCCTATTGGCCGCGCGAGGCGGCGAACTACCCCATGCCAAAGGCGCTGCGATCAGCGCCCGATTCCGCGAGTGAGGGAGGGTCCGTTAAGCGTTCAACAGGCCGCGACCAACGGCTCCGGCCGGCGAGCAAATGCACATGGCGGCTCACGACGGCTGGCGGCTCGATGATGACGGCTGAAGCGGCTATGAACGCCGCGCTGCGTTTCCCCTACCCCAGTAGCGCCGTGACTCGTTGTTGCCGGTCGGGAGACTGTTCTCGCTACTATATTAGGATATTATTAACTCTACCGCAGCGTGCGTCAACGGGCAATTCGATGAAGAGTTAATGACAAAACGCAAGCTTAGGCTTGAATGCGGCCCATAATGGATCACGAATAATTCATATCTTCATAGGTCCAACTTGATCAGGGACCTATGCAACTTTCCCATCGGACTTTTGTTGCCGGACCTTAGTCGCTATGCGCCCGCCCATGAAGGTGGCGACATCTCTACACCACCTTCTTGCCGCGCTTGCCGTCATGCTCGGCAACCGCCTTCTCGACGGCGCGCTTCAGCTCGTCCTTGATCTCGACGGTGTCGGCCATCAGCGCCTCGACCTTCAGGAAATCGAGCACGCGGTATTTCGAGACCGCCGGGCGGATGAGGATATCCGGCGGGTGCTGCCGCAGCTTGTTGGCGGTGATCGACTGCATCATCAATTGCGTGGCGCCATACATCAGGTCGACCGTGGTCGGGTGCTTGCGCTCGACGTCGCTCGGCGCCCCCACCACGTCGATGGCGATAATGATGTCGGCGTCCTTCTCGACGAGATCGAAGGGCACCGGATTGTAGATGCCGCCGTCGATCAGCACGCGGCCGTCGCGCGTCACCGGGCGAAACACCGCCGGAATGGCGGCCGAGGCTGCCAGCGCCGAATGCAGGTCGCCCTCGGCGAAGACCGCGAGCTTGTGGCCGAAATAGTCGGTCGCCGTGACTTTCAGCGGGATCTTCAGCTCTTCGAAGGTGGCGGGAATGGCGTCAGGCAGGAAAGCCTTGAGGATGCGTTCGACATTGAACTGGCCGACGCGGATGCCGCCCTGCATGGCCTCCGCGATCGTGCCCGGCCGCGAGCGCCACATGCGCGCGGCCACCTCGGCGCGGCTGCCGAGGATCGAGCGGCTGTAATCGTGGATCTCCGCCCCTCGCATGCCGGCGGCCATCCCGGCGCCCATTATCGCGCCGATCGAGGAGCCGGCGATCGCCACCGGCCTGATGCCGAGCTCGTCCAGCGCCTCGATGGCGTGGATATGCGCAAGTCCCCGCGCCCCGCCGCCGCCGAAGGCAACCGCGAAAGTCGGGCTCATCCCTTGCCGCTCCCCGCCACCTGCACAAGCGGCGGACCGATCACCATCACCGCCGGGTCGGCCGACAGCAGCTTCTTCGCCGCCGCCTTGACGTCTGCAAGCGTCACCGCGTCGATCAGCGCGGCACGGCGCTTGATATAGTCGATGCCGAGATTGTCGAGCTGCAGTTCGACCAGCGTTGCGGCGATGGAACTAGAGGAGTCCAGGTTGTTGATGGCATAGGCCCCGATCATGTATTTCTTGGTCGCCGCAAGCTCCTCCTCGGTTGGCCCCTTCTCGGCCATCTCCTTTACCACCTGGCGCACGATCGACAGCGTCTCGGCGGCGCGGTCGGAGCGGGTCGCCGTCGTGACCAGCAGCGCGTTGGAATGCTCGTGATCGACGAGATCGGAGCTGACGCCATAGGCAAGGCCGCGCTTCTCGCGCACCTCCTCGTAAAGCCGCGACGTGAAGGTCGAGCCGCCGAGAATCTCGTTCATCAGCACCGCGGCGTAGAAATCCGGATCGCTCCGTTTCACGCCGGGCCAGGCAAGCTGCAGCGAGGTCTGCGGCAGGTCGTAGTTCACTTCCAACTGCTGGCCGAGCTTGGGCACGACATCGGCAACGGAGGCCAGTGTCTGCTTCTGCGGCAAGTCGCCGAACACCTCGTCCAGCTTGCCGCTCAGCGTGGCGGCGTCGATGTCGCCCACCACCGTCACATGCAGACCACCACGGGCGAAATTCGCTTTGTGGAAGGCCTTGAGGTCGTCGGCGGTGATGGTGGCGAGGCTCTCCTTGGTGCCCTCGTCCGGCCGCGCATAGGGATGCTTGCCATAGATCGCGCGCAGCCAGCGTTGCTGGGCGATCGTGTTGGGATCGCGCTCATTGGCGAGGATGCCTGAGAGTGTCTGGGCGCGGATGCGGTCGATCGGCGCCTGGTCGAAGCGCGGGCTGTTCACCGAGAGCTTCAGCAGGCCGAAAGCCTCGTCCTTCTGGTCGGACAGCATGCGCATCGAGCCATAGGTGCCGTCGCGCGCCGCCTGAAAGCTCATCTCGGCGCCGGCATCGTCGAGCTTTAGCTGGAAGGCCTCGCTGTCGAGGTCGCCGGCGCCCTCGTCGAACAGGCCGGTCATCAAATTGACCAGCCCTTCCTTGCCGGCGGGGTCCTGTGCGGTGCCGCCATCGAAGACGAAGCGGATGGCAACCAGCGGGATCGAATGGTCTTCCACCAGCCAGGCGGTGATGCCCTTCTTCGACTTCACCTCCTGGATATTCATCTCCGCGTGAGCGGCAAGCGCCGGCAAGAGCAGGAAGAAAAGGGCAAAGCAGAGGGTGGCGAAGATGCGATAGAGTCCCCCTTCTCCCCTTGTGGGAGAAGGTGTCGCCGAAGGCGACGGACGATGGGTTCTGGGCGGAGTGCGACTTTGGAAACCGCCAGCCCTCGATGCCCGACGAGATAGGTCGCGTTTCTTCCAACACCCCTCATCCGTCTCGGCGCTGCGCGCCGATCCACCACCCTGGGGCGAGCCACGGGTCTCGCCCCGTCCTTCGGACCCCACAAGGAGAGAAGGAAAAGCACTCATCCGTCCGCGTACAAGGCTCATCATCAGTTGCCCGCCTGTTGCTGCGGCAGGAGATAGCCGGTCGTCGAATGGTCGAGCACGAGGTAGCGGGCGGCCGCCGCCTTGATCTCTCCGGCTGTCACCTTGCGGATGCGGTCCGGCCATTCCTCAACATCCTTCACATTGCCGCCGGTGGCGAGCGTCGAGCCGTACATATTGGCCATGTCGTCCTGCTTGTCGCGGGCAAAGATCATCGAGCGGACGTAGCGCGTCTTGGCCCGCTCCAGTTCGTCATCGGTCACCCCGTCCCTCACGATGCGCGCGATCTCGGCGTCGACGGCAGCTTCGACATCGGAAAGCTTGGCGTCGCCGCGCGGCGAGCCGTAGACGGTGAAGTTGGTGGCGTCGAGCATGGTGCCCTGGAAGAACGCGCCGGCCTCGGAGGCGATGCCCTGCTTGACCACCAGCTGCTGGTATAGCCGGCTGCGGTTGTCGCCGCCCAGGATCTCGGCCAGAAGATCGAGCGCCTCGGCCTCGCCGGGCTTGGCGGTATGATAGGACGGCACAACCCATTGCGTGGAAAAGCTCGGCACCGAGACGCGCGCGTCGGTGAGGGTGACCGTGCGCCGCGTGTTCTGCTCCGGCTCGACCGGGCGGATACGCGGCCGCAGATCCGGCCCGCGCGCGACCTTTCCGTACGTCCTTTCGGCCATCGCCTTCACCGCGTCCGGATCGACATCGCCGGCGACGATCACCACGGCGTTGTTCGGCCGGTAGAAGGTGTCGTAAAAAGCCTTGGCGTCCTCGCGGTTCAGCTGCTGCATCTCCTGCATCCAGCCGATCACCGGAATGCGGTAGGGCTGGTTCTGCCAGAGCGTCGCGTCGACCTCCTCGTCGAGCACGGCCTGCGGATCGCTGTCGATACGCGAGCGGCGCTCCTCCAGGATCACGTCGCGCTCGGTCTTGATGACGTCGTCGGTGAGGACGAGGTTGCGCATGCGGTCGGCCTCGAACCCCATCATCTGCTCGAGCGCCGAAGGCGGCACCGTTTCATGGAAGGCGGTGTAATCGTATGACGTGAAGGCGTTGTTCGAGCCGCCGATGTCGGCCACGGCCCGGTCGAACTCGCCGGCAGCGTGGTTGGCGGTCGCCTTGAACATCAGATGCTCGAAGAAATGCGCGATGCCGGATTTGCCGGGCGGCTCGTCGGCGCTGCCGATCTTGTACCAAACCATATGCGTGACGATCGGGGCGCGATGGTCCGGAATGACGACCACCTCCATGCCGTTGTCGAGCAGGAAGTCCTTGACTTCCGCCTCGTCCCCGGCCCACGCCGGAGCCTGCGCTGCCAGTGCCAGCGTGCCGGCAAGGAGTGCTGCGCGCAGCCCTCTGGTGCTCAATGTCATCAAATGCTCCGGTTTCGGTCGCGCGACGATAGAAAAGCTTCGCTGGCGAGCCAAAGTGAATTGTTCGTCATTTTCGAGGCGGGACCTAACCTTCTCTCCTTGTGGGAGCCGGGCCTTACCCAACCTCGATGAACCTGATCACCGTATCGCCATAGCCGCGCTCGTCCACCACGGAAAAACCGGCGCCCGGCTCGAATGCCGCCGAGGCCGCCTCCTCGACCACGCAGAGCGCGCCAGGCGAAAGCCAGCCGCCGACCTTGGCCGAGCGCAGCGCGCGTTCGCCGAGCCCCTTGCCATAGGGCGGGTCGGCGAAGACCAGGCCGAAGGGCGAGAGCGTGCCGGCGTCGCCGAGATGGGTGGCGTCGCGGCGGAAGATTTTTGTGCGCCCGGTGAGCCCGAAGGCCTCGACATTGTCGCGGATCAGCCCGCGCCCTTCCGCCGATTCCTCGATGAAGACACAGTAGGAGGCGCCGCGCGACAGCGCTTCCAGCCCGAGCGCGCCGGTGCCGGCGAAGAGATCGAGCACACGGCCGCCCTCGAGCTTCTCGGCATAGCGATGCGCCAGCACGTTGAACACCGCCTCGCGGGTGCGGTCGGTGGTGGGGCGGATGGCGTTAGAACGGGGCGTCGTCAGCGGACGCCCACGAAGCTCACCGCCGACGATCCGCATTGCCACCTCTCGTACCCTTCGGACCGCGCGGCCTGTCGCCGCCGCTTCCCTCGGGTCGATCGCCTCTTGGTTTGCCGAACGGCTTGCCGCCTGGCTTGAACGATGCCTTGCGCGCCTTCGCCTCCGCGACCCTTGCGGCGTCGGCCTCCGCCCTGCCCTTGCCGATCGGCCGAGCGCCCGGCGCCATCCAGACATTGGCTTTGCGCTGGCCCGGCGGCTCGATCGGGCGAGGCTCGCCTTTCTTGCCGCCGGCTTTGCCGCCGAAGCCGCGCTCGGACTTGCCGAAGCCGCGCTCGGATTTGTCGAAGCCGGACTTTGAGCCGCGCTCGCCGAAGGCCCTGTCAGGCTTGGTCGACAGCTTGCCCAGAGCCTCGTCGCGGCTGCCTTCGCGGCGCTTGCGGGCCTTGATCAGCCCACCTTCGCCGATTGGACGGCGATCGCCCTCGCGCGAGAATTTCGGTCGCTCAGCCTCCTCGCGGCGCGGCTCGGTGCGCCGCACCGGCTTGTTGGAGAAGGGTTTCGTGATCTCGGCGTCGAAATTGGCGCCGGATTCCTCGATCAGCCGCTCACCGAGCTGCTCGCGCAGCATGCGGCCCTTGATCTCCTGCACATGGCCTTCCGGCAGATCGTTAAGCTGGAACGGCCCGTAAGAGATGCGGATCAGCCGGGTCACATCCAGGCCAAGCGCGCCGAGGATGTTCTTCACCTCGCGATTCTTGCCTTCGCGCAGTCCAATCGTCAGCCAGGCGTTGGTGCCCTGCTCGCGGTCGAGCGATGCTTCGATCGAACCATAGAAGACACCGTCGACCGCGATGCCTTCGCGCAAGCCAGCAAGCGCGCTCTCTTCGACCTTGCCGTGGACGCGGACGCGATAGCGCCTCAGCCAGCCCGTTGCCGGCAGTTCGAGCACGCGCGACAGCCCACCGTCATTGGTGAGCAGCAGCAGGCCTTCGGTGTTGATGTCGAGGCGGCCGATTGTCATCAGCCGCGGCAGGTCGGCCGGCAACACGTCGAATACGGTCTTGCGGCCTTCCGGATCGCGGTTGGTGGTGACCACCCCCGCCGGCTTGTGGAACAGGAACAGCCGCGTGCGCTCGATCGGCGGGATCTCGGTGCCGTCGAGGTGGATGACATCGTCGGGCATGACGTTGAAGGCCGGCGACGACAGCACTTTGCCGTTGACCTTGACGCGGCCGGCAGCGATCAGTTCCTCAGCGTCGCGGCGCGATGCGATGCCAGCGCGCGCCAGCCGTTTGGCGATGCGCTCGCCAGCCTCCGGCGCTGCTTCCGAGGGCCGCGGGCGCG
>NZ_JHQR01000080.1 GCF_014843825.1 Mesorhizobium silamurunense | reverse complement strand
CGTCACCGCGACAAAGGCGTCGGTGCGCGAGGCGAGATCGGCGCAGGCGCTTTCCGGATCGAGCGCGTGGCCACAGACGATCCGCGCCGCCGGCTCCGATGCGACGATATGCGAGGCCAGCGGTAAGAGCCTCTCCAGCACCTCGACCGGCGCAGTGTCGGCGTCGAGGATCGCCGGAAGGTCGGCGTCCCGCGCGGCGGTCAAGGCGAGCGCTGCTGCGCCCGGCCAGCGCACATCCACCAGCACGGCGTCGAAGGCGGAAAGATCGGCAAGCGGCAGGGAGTCGGGGTCAGCTTGCGCCTTGCGATCGTAGAAGGGAACGATGACGCGCTCGCCATGGGCGTCCACCAGGATTGCGGCCAGCGCCGAGCGCGCGCCGGCAACGCGCCGGATCAGGCTGCAGTCGACCCCTTCCGCTTCTATCTCGGCGATCAGCCTGTCGCCGACCGCGTCGTCTCCGGCGCTCGCCCAAAGCGACACGTCGGCGCCGAGACGATGTGCGGCGCATGCGGCGCTCGTCGCCATGCCCGAGGCGATCTGGACACCGTCGGCGGCAATGAACTTGCCCTGATGCGTGGGGAGCGTCTCGACACGCAGGATCGTGTCGAGCGTGAAGGCGCCGACACTGAGCAGTTTGACGGGTCTTGGCATCGTCGGCCTACTCTACCGGCTTGATCTTGCCGAGCGGGATGAAGCCGAGCGAAGCCTTGCCTTTGACGATCTTGAGGGGCATGGACGGCTCGCTGCCGAGCATGGCAATGCCGGCAAAACCCTGCTCGATTTCATTTTTGTGCTCGGGGATGGCGCCGGCGAGGATGGCCGCCACCGCCTTGGGATCCTTGAGCTTGATCTTCAGGTTGGCATCGATCAGGCCGTCCGCGTCGACCGAGACCGGTCCGGACACGGTGACGCGCGCCGTTCCCGACGACAGGTCGAGCCTGGCAATGTCGATCGCCTGGCCGCGCAGGCTTTTCGGCGGCGCCGCAATCAGCGCGACGCCGTTCTTCACTGTCGCTTCGCCGGCGCCGTCGAGTTCCGGCAGCGCACGCCCGCCGATCGCGTCGGCGTCGATCTTCAGATCGCCAAAGCTGCCGGTATAGACGATGTCCTGGCCGTTCGGCTGCAACTGGCCAGCCGCCTGGCCGGCGCTGAACAGCTGCACGGGATCGGTGTCGTCGGCCGGATCGGTCTGTCCGGACAGGCCCTCTGCCTGCAGCGAAATCAGCCTCGGAAGCGGCCATGACAGTTTGACCGCAGCGTGCAGTTGGTCCCAGTCGAGCCACAGCGGCGGCATGCCTGGCGCGACAGTCCGCAACGGACCGCGCAGGTCCGCCACGGGCGACAAGGGCTGGGTGAACCGAGCGACGGCGTTAAAATCGCCGGTCGATGCCGCGACATTCCGGGCATCGTCCTGATAGGCCAGGCTGTCGCAGGCGACAGCGAAGCTCAGCGGATAACCGCTGACCGTGAGGTTGGCGCAGTCGGCCTTGATGCCTTTGCCTCCAAGCTCGACCACCGCCCGCTCCGCCTCGGTCTTGACCCGGCCGGCGAGATAGAACCATCCGCCGCTGTAGAGCGCGAACAGCACCAGGATGAACGCGGCAAGCCAGAACAGCCGGCGGCGAGGTTTGCGCGATCGCTCGTCACTTGACGTCATGCTGCGGCTCTCGTTAACCCCTCATGCGGCGAGCGGGCTGTTAATCTCACGCACAACAAGCGGGGACGGAAGAAACACCTTATCGGTGAGATGTCGTCACTCGAATGCGATCAGGCTTGGCGATATGGGCGATTTTTGGGTTTTTGGCTATGGGTCGCTGATCTGGCGGCCGGGATTCGCACATGTCGAGACGCGGCGCGCCCGTCTTTACGGCTATCGCCGGTCGCTTTGCGTCTATTCCTTCGTGCATCGCGGCACACGCGAGAGGCCGGGCCTGGTGCTGGGACTCGACCGCGGCGGCTCCTGCATTGGACTCGCCTTTCGCGTGCCCGGCGATTTGCGGAACGAAGTGCTTTCCTATCTGCGCGAACGCGAGCTGGTGACCAGCGTCTATCTCGAACGCAGCCTCGACGTCCGGCTCGATGGGAACGGCGCGGCGGGGACAGGCGGCGGAACGGTCGAAGCGGTCGCCTACATCGTCGACCGCGCGCATGAGCAATATGCCGGCGGGCTCGACGCCAACCATGCGGCAAAAGTCGTGCGCGGCGCGGTGGGTCAGTCGGGCAGGAACGAGGACTATGTCTTGAGCACGGTGGAGCATCTGAAAGCGCTCGGCATCCGCGACCACTGGCTGGAAGAGGTGGGGCGGCGGGTAACGCCTTCGTGAAGGGCATTTCCGGCGAAAACGAGATCGCCTCCAATGCTCTATCTCTTTGTTTTTACGCAATCCCGGACGCAAAGCTACGGCGAACCCGCCGAGCCTGACTCCTGCGCACTTTTGCTGGAATTGCTCTGGCCCGATCAAAAAGCAAAACCATGCCTTTGACCTCAGCAAGGCACGAACTAGCTTAACGGCAATCCATCCTTTGGGCCATCCTTTGGGCGTCGAGGCCCATCCCAGCATCACGGAGAGCAATCTTGCAGAAACGCCGTCTCGGTCGCACCGACCTTTCCATCGCGCCGCTGGTCCTGGGAGGCAACGTCTTCGGCTGGACCGCCAACGAGAAGACCTCGTTCGACCTGCTCGACCGGTTTGCCGAGGCCGGCTTCAACGCCGTCGACACGGCGGACGCCTATTCGCGCTGGGCGCCGGGCAACAAGGGCGGCGAATCCGAAACCATCATCGGCAACTGGATGAAGAGCCGCGGCAACCGGGACAGCGTCGTCGTCATCACCAAGGTCGGCTCCGACATGGGCCAGGGAAAAAAAGACCTCTCCGCGGCCTATATCGAAAAGGCGGTCGATCAATCGTTGAAGCGGTTGCAGACCGACGTCATCGACCTTTATCTGTCGCATTGGCCGGACCCGGCCACGCCGTACGAGGAAACGCTCGGCGCCTATCAGCGCCTGCTCGAGAAGGGCAAGATCCGCTATCCAGGCTGCTCCAATCTCGATGCCGGACAATTGCGCGCGGCCCTCGACGTTGCCAGCCTGCGGAGCCTGCCGCGTTATGAGGTTCTGCAGCCTGAATACAATTTGTACGACCGTTCTTCGCTGGATGGCCCGCTGCTCGATCTCTGCAAGGGGGAGGATCTCGGCGTCATCACCTATTTCAGCCTCGCCAAGGGATTCCTGAGCGGTAAATACCGCAGCAAGGCCGATTTCGGCCAGAGCGAGCGCGGCGAAGACGTGGCTGAGTATCTCAACGAGCGGGGCATGCGTATCCTGTCCGCGCTCGATGCCGCGGCAGTGCGCCATTCGGCCAAGCAGGCGGAAGTGGCGCTCGCCTGGATCATGGCGCGGCCGGGCATCACCGCGCCGATCGCCAGTGCCACGACGCCCGCCCAGATGGACAGCCTGATCCGCGCGGCTTCGATCAAGCTTTCCGCCGACGATATGGCCGCGCTGGACCGCGCCAGCGCCTGACAGAATCGGTCGCGCAAGGCCGCGCACGATCGTCCAAGACCTTTGCGGGAGCCTCACGATAATCCTTGCCGCATCACGGCAGGAATTGGGGTTCACCATGGCCGGAGAGGTTCTGTCCGAGGTGCAGCCCTGGCAGCAATTGCTGGCTTGACTATCGCAGCGACCGTCGTCATGGGCAGCCCCGGTCCGGCGACGATCAGCGTGACGGCTATCGGCGCGACCTTCGGTTTGCGCCATTCGCTGCGCTACACCTCAGGCGTCGTGCTTGGGACGGTCGCCGTGCTCCTGGTGGTGGCCGACGGCGTCTTCGGTATGCTCGCCTCGGTGCCGGCGCTGGCGCCATTGCTGACGGTCGCTTCGGCCATCTACATCCTCTACCTGGCCTTCAGGATAGCGACGGCGCCGCCTCTTGCCGAAGCCGGAAAACAGGCGGCACGTCCCACTTTTCTCGGCGGCTTCATGCTCGCTGTCGCCAACCCGAAAGCCTATGTGGCGATCGGTGCCGTATTCGCCGGCGCTTCGGCGCAGCGCGATGTGCTCGGCCTACCCGCCAGGCTGCTGGTGCTGGCAGCGATGATCGTCGTTATCCACGTCTTGTGGCTTCTCGCAGGAACCGTTTTCGCGCGGCTCTTACGCAATCCGATGGCGTCGCGAATCATCAACCTGATTTTCGCGGCGACGCTGGTGCTGACCACCGCGCTCGCGGCACTGCCGTAAGCAGGATCAAGTCTTCGTCATTGCAACAGCGCCAAGCTCCGCCAGCCGCTTCACCGCCGTCGGCGGCATGGGCGGCGGGTTCGGCGCGCGCGCGGCTTCGACGAGCAGCTCGTCGCAGGCGGCTTCCGTCTCGCCGATCAGGCGCTGCATGAATTCCTCCTTGTCGAGCCCGGGCGGGATCGGCGGCAGGAAGCGGGCCTTGATGGTGCCGGGGAAACGCATGAACTTGCGGCGCGGCCAGTAGAGGCCGGCGACATGGGCGACCGGCACCACGGGAACGCCGAGCTGAGTATAGAGCTCGACGATGCCGTATTTGTAGGAGGGCTCGGCGCCCGGCGGGCGACGCGTGCCTTCGGGATAGATGATGAGCTGGCGGGGATTGCGCGCCATCTCCTGCCTGGTCGCGGCGACGACCGCCTTCAGCGCCTTGGAGCGGCTGCCGCGGTCGACCGGGATCATGCGCATCTTCATGATGTACCAGCCAAAGAAGGGGATCCAGGTCAGTTCCCGCTTCAGGATATACAACGCGTCGTCGAGATAAGGAAAAAAGGCGATCGCGTCCCAGAAGGACTGATGCTTGGGCGCCAGGATGAAGGACCCTTCAGGCAGGTTCTCGACGCCCGTGATTTCGCTCCTGGTGCCGGCGATCTTGTCATAAAGCCACATCGAGGTGCGCGACCAGAATTTCGGCACGAACCAGGCGCGGTGGCGGGGCGACAGGAAATAGAAGGGCGTCCAGAAGATCATCTGGACGACCAGGCTGAGATAGAAGGCAAGGTTGAACGCCAGCGAGCGGATATAGAGCATGCGGGAAAAGGCCCGGGTGTGGAAGTGTGCGTTGGTTACACCAAGCGCAGGCAAAAAGGAAACGGCCTGGTGAGCGAACGCGCCGCCGTCATAAGGATCGCGCCAGCCGCTCCTTCAGGCGCGGCGCGGCGAAATCGAGGAAGGCGCGCAGCTTAACCGGCAGCAGGCCCCGACCGGCATGCACGAGATTGACCGGCCAGGGCGGCGGCTCGAACGGCTCCAGCACCACACGAAGCGCGCCCGCGCGCACGGCGGCGTCCGCCTGGTAGGACAGCACCTTCGTCAGGCCGAGACCGGCGATCGCCGCGTCGATTGCCGCCTCGGCGGTGTTGACCTGCAGCCGCGAGCGGACCGGAACCGCGGTCTCGCTCTTGCCTGTCACGAAACTCCACGTCGCGGGAGAGGCAAGCCCCTCGAAGGTGATGCAGTTGTGGCCGGCGAGGTCGCGCGGTTCGAGCGGCGTGCCGTGCCCGGCGAGGTAGGCTGGGCCTGCGCAGACGACGCGGCGGATCGAGCCGACGCGCATTGCAACCATGGCCGAATCCGGCAGCTCGCCGATGCGGACGGCGAGGTCGATATGCTCCTCGACCAGTTGCGTGATCCGGTCCGACAGCGTCAGGCGGATGTCGACGTCGGGATAGACGGCAAGGAAGGCGGTGATCACGGGGAGCACATGCAGGCGGCCGAAGACGACCGGCGCGGTGACGACCAGCTCGCCGGTCGGGCTCGAGTATTCCCCGGCTGCAGTGCGCTCGGCCTCGCTCACCTCTTCCAGGATGCGGCGGCAGGCGGCCAGATAGGATTGGCCGGCGTCGGTCAAGGTGAGGCGCCGCGTCGAGCGGTTGAGCAGACGCGCCTTTAGGTGCCTCTCCAGCTCGGAGAGCTTGCGGCTCACCGTCGCCAGCGGCATGCCGGCGCGCCGCGCGGCGGCGGAAAGGCTGCCGGCCTCCACCGTGGCAACGAACAGGGACATGGCGTCGAGGCGGTCCATTCATTCTTCCAGAAAACGGAAGGATAGATTGCAAATATGCCTTCTACCTCCGGATTTCGGAAGAGATTAAATGTTGTGCCACTTCGTCCGAGGAGCGCCGCCATGAACGCCTTTACCAGCGATGTCGCCTTCACGCCGACCGTCAAGGCGATCCAGTCCCGCAAAGGTTCGCGCCAGTCCTATGCGCGTGTCGAAGAGCGCGGCGGCTGGCGGGCGGCGATCACGTCCGATCTCGCCGCCTTCATCGAGGCGCAGACCAGCGTGTTCCTGGCGACGGCCAATGCCGGGGGCCAGCCCTATATCCAGCATCGCGGCGGCCCGGCCGGCTTTCTCAAGGTGCTCGACGAGCACACTATCGGCTTTGCCGATTTCTCGGGAAACCGGCAGTTCATCACCCAGGGCAATCTTGCGGACAATGCCCAAGCCTTCCTGTTCCTGATCGACTACATGCTTCGGCAGCGCATCAAGATCTGGGGCAGGGCGCAGGTCGTCGAGGACAATGCGGAACTGACGGCGAGGCTGATGCCGGCAAACTACAAGGCGCGGCCGGAGCAGGCGATCCTGTTCAGCGTCACGGCCTGGGATGCCAATTGCCCGCAGCACATCCCGCAGCGCTTCGAGGCGGCGGACGTGGCCGCGGCGCTTGCCGAGCGCGACCGGCGCATCCAGAGCCTCGAACAGGAGATCGCGCGGTTGCGCGGCAGCACCAAGGTGCCAGGAGAGGGTCTAGTTTAGTTCTTCACCGTGGAGGCTTCGGCGAGGGCGACGCCCTCGACGGTCGGGCGAAGCGGAACGACGCCGCGCGCCAGCGCCAGCACATATTTGCTGTATTCGGTGAGCAGCACGCGCAGCGCTTCCGGCTTGGTCAGCCAGCTGCCATTGCCGAGATTGGTGTTGACCACCGGATAGGGCTCGAGCCGCGCGCCATGCAGCAGCCGGCCCATCTCCAGCAGGCTGCGCGGCATGTGGTAGTTGTTGGTGACGAGGATGATGCTGCCATAGGCGTGGCTTTCCACCCATTTGGCGCTCTCCTCGGCATTGCCGATCGTGTCGAGCGCGGCGCGGTCGATGTCGACACAGCAGGAGAACAGCTGCTTGTCGCCGCCCAATGCCACTTGCAGCTGGCGGCGGCTGGCCGAGGGGTGAACGCCGCTGATCAAGAGCCGCTCGCCTTTGCCTGATGCCAGCAGATCCATGGCGGCGTCGAGCCGCGACTGACCACCGGTGAGCACGATGATGGCATCGGCCCTGGCCGGATTGACCGGCGTCGTCATGTTGCTAACCTTGTCGGCAAACCAGCCGAAGCCGCCGGCGAAAAGCGCCAACAGGGCAAGCACAAAGAAGCCGCAGATGCGAAGCGCAAACCTGAGACGACCGGACCTTTCAGGCGCCGCGCCGCCCGCAAGCGCCGCTGGCATCCGTCCAGCCGTTCCGATCGAGTCCCGCGCGTCCATCATCCCCAGGTTAATCCTGAAAACATCCTATGGTTAACTCTGAAATGCGGCCTTTGATAGATAGGACGGCGCACATTGCGTTACGGCAGTTTCCCTTGCGTGATCATGCACTTGGATCCTGATCGCATCGGAAGCCCGGTTGTCACCGCTTGCATTCGGCGACCTTTGGTTTCGGGTCATGGTCAGCCTGCCTCCGGCTGGCGGATATCTATATCGCTAAGATAGGCGACGACCGTGGCATGCGAGGTCGCCGCCGTCAGCGCGCCGATCACCAGCACCATCAGGCCGACGCCGAGATAGCCGGTGGAACCGATGGCGAAATTGCCGAAGAGCGCGGTCGCCTGATCCGCCTGCGGCGTCGCCATGTTGCGCGACGACCACCAGGAAAAGACGATGAAGACGGCAATAGCGGCGGCGCCGCCGGCAGCGGCACCCTTCATGCCGGTGACCAGGAAATGCCATCGGAATTCGCGCGCGATGAAGCGGGCCTCGGCGCCGACGAAATGCAGCACTTCGATGATGTGGCCGTTGCCGGCCATGGCGCCGCGCGTCGCGAACACCACGGTCAGCACCGTCGCCGACAATATCAACGCCAGAACGGCAAAGCCGATCGTCACCGTCGTATGGGCCATGGCGACCAGCCGGTCGACCCAGGTGCGATGGTCGTCGAGCGCCGCGCTCGGCAGCTTGGGCGTGATCGCGGCGCGCATGGCGGCGAAGTCGGGCGGATTGGCCTCGTCGATGGTGACGACGATGAGGCGCGGCACGGGCAACTCGTCGATGTTGAGGCCGGTGCCCAGCCACGGCTCCAAAAGCCGCGCCGTCGCATCGCGGTCGACGATCTTCGTGCCCGTCACGCCGGGAAACTCGCCGGCGATCTGCGAGGCCTGCGCGAGGGCCGCTTCCATGTCGAGGCCCTCGACCGGCTTGATCTGGACCGTCGCTTCGCGCGAAATCTGGTTCTCCCACACCGAAGCGGTGTCGCGCACCAGCGTCACGGCGCCGAAGGTCAGGCAGGACAGGAAGGTCATGATGGCGATGACCAGCACCAGCGCCCGGCCGGCGATGTTCTGCGCCGGTACGATCGGCGCCATCTTGCGCTGGACGCGCCGAACGGTTGCCGTCGTCTCGGCGGCCTCATCCTGCAGGTGATCGACCGGAATATCAGTCATAGACGTCCAGCCTTCCGCCGGCGAGAATCATACGCCGTGCATCGACCTGTTCCATCAGGCCGAGATCGTGGGTGGCGATCACCACGGCGGTGCCAAGCCGATTGAGCTCGATGAAGAGCCTCAGCAGCCGGCGCGCCAGCGGCGGATCGACATTGCCGGTCGGCTCGTCGGCAAGCAGGATCTCCGGCTGTTCGATCAGGGCGCGGGCGATCGCGGCGCGCTGCTTCTCGCCGCCCGACAGCACCGGCGGCAGCACGTGCATGCGGTCGCCGAGGCCGACCCATTTCAGGAGCTCGGTGACGTCGGTGCGATAGTTTGCTTCCTCGCGCCCGCGCACGCGCAAGGGCAGCGCGACGTTCTCGTAGGTGGTCATGTGATCGAGCAGGCGAAAATCCTGGAACACCACGCCGATCCGGCGCCTGAGCAGGGGCAGCTCGCCGCGCGAGATGCGCGAGCGGTCCTTGCCGAAAATGGTGATCAGTCCGCGCGTCGGTTTCAGCGACATGAAGAGCAGGCGCAGCAAGGTCGTCTTGCCGGCACCCGAGGGGCCGCTCAGGAACTGAAAGGAGCGCTCCGGAATGTGCAGGGAAATGTCGCGGAGGATCTCCGGACCCATGCCATAGCGAAGGCCGACATTTTCGAAGCGGATCACGTTCGGCGACCTGAAACCCTAGGCGGCGTTCTGCCAGCCTGTTCTCTGCCAAGACCATCGGCCGGCATGGTTAATCGTCGGTTAATTTCTGCTCGTTTTCGACGTTTCACAGCGGTTCCGGTGGGGAAGCGTTAACCATTTGCGTTTACCCAAAACAAACGAAGATTGCACTGGGGCCGTAATGGCTGAGGATCGAACCGCGCGCCCTGTTTCCGGCGAAATCATGACGGGTGCGGCAGCAAATGCCGCGCCCGAGCGCGTCATGTTCGATGCGCCGCCCGATATCGTCGATGCCGACTATGTGGTGCTGCCGCGATTCGCTCCCCGTTCGGAACCGATCGCGGCGCCGCCACCGCCGCAGGCGCCCTCGACGCCATCCATCGATGGCATGGGCATGCTGCGCAAACCGGAGGCTGCGCCCGCGCGGCCGGCCTCGCGCGGCGGTCCGATCTTCTGGACTGCCGGAGTGTGCTCGGCACTCGTCGCTTTCTGGGTGTCGGGCGGACACGCCCTGGTGCGTCAAAGCCCCTTCTGGGCGGCTTCAGCACCGGCAAGCGCGCTTAGCATTTCCGGCGTGACGTCGCGAATCGATGCCTCGGGATTGAAGCCCGTCTTGTTCGTCGACGGCGAGGCCGCCAATGACGGCGCAAGGTCGGAGTCGCTGCCGCCGCTCGAGATCCGTGTCACCGACAATGCCAGCAACGTCATCCGCTACAGGCTGGGGACATCCAACCGCTCGCTGGCTCCCGGCGAAAGATTCGGCTTTTCCAGCCGTCTCGATGTGCCTAGAAACGGCGTGAAGGCCGTGTCGGTCACCTTCGCCGGCTAAGGCATGTCGATATTCAGGTGATGCCGGCCTGCAAATTGTGGTTTCCTGCGCTTCCGGTGCTCACGTACTCAAAAGTACGCTCTGCTCCGGTTCTCGCAAACCACCATTTTCGGCGCGGCCTGACCTGAATCTCAACACACCCCGTCACGACCGCAGTTGCAGGCAAATATTTTTGAGAGGACATATGCCAGTTGTTCGCGGCAAGGATATCGAGGTCCTATTTTCGGCGTCGGCGATCGCCCGCCGCAATCTCGAGCTCGCCAAGGAGATCGCCGGGCGCGACTACCATGATCTGCTGGTGATCTCGATCCTGAAGGGCTCGTTCGTTTTCGCCGCCGATCTCATCCGCGCCATGCATGATGTCGGCCTATCGCCCGAGGTCGAGTTCCTCTTCATCTCCAGCTACGGCGCCGGCACCACCAGCGGCGAGGTCAAGGTGCTGCGCGACATCGACAATGAGGTCGCCGGCCGCGACGTTCTTTTGATCGACGACATCCTCGAATCAGGCAAGACGCTTTCCTTCACCCGCGACCTCATGCTGTCGCGCGGCGCCAAAAGCTGCGCCATCGCCGTGCTGCTCGACAAGCGCATGCGGCGCCAGACCACGCTCAACGCCGACTATGTCGGCTTCGACTGCCCCGACTATTTCGTCGTCGGCTACGGCATGGACGTCGCGCATGCGTTCCGGGAATTGCCGTTTGTCGGGGTCGTGAAGGGCGACGCGTAAAGGTCGCGCTGAAAAGGCTGCACGCACGTTTCAAATTTTCAGAAAACGTCAACGTTTCGGCGGCATCTATCTCGGCATGGCAAAGCTCCTGATCGTCGAGGACGATGAGTCCGTCCGCACCCTCGCTGCCCGCGCGCTGGAGCGTGATGGGCACAGTGTCACCATCGCCGCCGACGGCGCGCAGGGGCTCGCCCTGATCAGCCAAGCGCGCGGCGGCTACGATCTCGTTGTGTCCGACATCCGCATGCCGGAGATGGACGGCATCGAGATGGCGACAGCGGCGGCAAAACAGTTCCCGTCGATGAAGATCATGCTGATGACCGGCTATGCCGACCAGCGCGAGCGCGCCGAGGAACTGAACGGCATCATCCTCGACGTCGTGCAGAAGCCGTTCACGCTTGCCGAGATTCGCGCCCGCGTCGGTCGGGCACTAAGCTGCTTCGCTTGACCGTTTAGACAGCATCGCCGATCGCTGCGATTGCAGGCGCTGCGCTACGCCGGCGTTCGCCGTTGAGCGCGAACAGACCGGCGCCGATTATCAGTGCCGCGCCAAGCACCGTCGTCGACCGCGGAACCTCGGCGAAGAACAGGAAGCCCCAGAGCGGCGACCAGAGGATGCCGGTATATTCGAAGGTGGCGACGCGGTTGGCGGGCGCCATACGATAGGCCTGCGACAGCAAGATCATGCCGGCGGAGGCGACGAAGCCGCAGGCGGCCATCTTCAGGAAGTCCGGCATGGTCGGCCATGCCCATTGCCGCACCAGGAAGTCGAGGCTCGGATGACCCGCATGGGTGATGCCGGCAAGATGAAATATGGTGGCGACCGCCACGGCGCCGGTGAGATAGGCACCGTTCTGGTAGAAGGCCATGACGGTGGAGGATTCGGTATCGCCGATCCGGCGCGCCATCAACTGCGAGAAGCCGTAGAGGAATGCCGAGCCGAGCGACAGCAGTGCCGCCCAGTCGAACAATCCGGCGCCCGGACGCAGCATCACGATCACGCCGACCAGGCCGATCAGCACGGTCGTCAGCGTCCGCCAGGAGACGTGCTCACCGAGATAGGGTCCGGCAAGCGCCATGATGAAGAGCGGCGCCATGAAATAAAGCGCTATGGCGTCGGCCAGCGATAAGGCGGCGATCGCCAGGTAGTAGACGGTGTAGGAGCTGAATTGGATGAAGGCGCGCAGCGTCAGCATGCCCATTCGCTTCGACAGCAAGGCTTTCAGGCCGACATCGGCCTGGACGATAACGATCAGGATCGGCAGCGCGACGACGGCGCGGATCGCCATCACTTCGGTCACCGGATAGCCGCCCGAAACCGCCTTCACCAGCGGGTCCTGCAGTGAAAAGACGAGGACGCCCAGGCAGAGGCTCAGAATACCAAGCACCATCCGGTTCTGCATCGTCGTTCCAGCGAAAAAGAACCCGCTACCGTTTCGGGCAGCGGGCACGAGTGAGGACTCTTCGAATTGGTCCGCGGCCGATTTCGCGGTCGCATATCCAATGGGTGCGGTGACTATCCTGCGGCGTTTGACATGTTGCAAACGAATTGGAATGATACCAGCAATCAAAATTTCTTATGGCGACTTCCATGAAGCCCACCCTCGACAGCGATCTCCTGCGCACCTTCGTGGCGGTGGCCGAGACGGGCAATTTCACCAAGGCCGCCGAAAAGGCCGGACGCACCCAGTCGGCCGTTTCCATGCAGATGAAGAAGCTGGAGGACATGGTCGGCGACAGCCTGTTCGAGCGCGGCTCGCGCGGGGTAGCGCTGACGCGACGCGGCGGCGAGCTCATCGCCAACGCTCGCCGCATCGTTTCGCTGCTCGACGAGACCGCGGCGTCGCTGGTGGCGCCGCCGCTGGGTGGGCCGGTGCGCATCGGGATCCCCGCCGAATACGGTCGCTCGATCCTGTCTCGGGCGCTCGGCGAATTCGCCAAACGCCATCCGCGCGTCGAGGTCACGGTGCGCTACGCCCATTCGGCCTCGCAGGTGAGGTCGCTGGCGGCGGGTGAGCTCGACCTCGCCGTGGTGTTCGAGTGGGAAGGCTTTTCCGGCGGCGAGGTGCTGATGCACGATCCGACGGTATGGGTGACATCGATGCTGCACCACATGCATGAGGAGCGGCCGGTGCCGATCGCGCTCTACAGCCGCGACGGCTGGTGCCGCGACTTCGCGATCAAGTCGCTGCAGCAGCGCGGCCTCGGCTACCGTGTAGCCTACACCAGCGACACCAATGGCGGCCTGACGCTGGCGGTCACCTCGGGGCTTGCGATCGCGCCGATCTCGCGCAGCAACATTCCGCCCGACTGCCGCGAGCTGACGGCCGCCGACGGCTTCGGCGACATCGATTCCTCCAATGTGGTGCTGCACCGCAATCCGCTGGCGACGGGCGAAGCGATCGACGGCATGGAGAACGCGATCCGCGAGGCGTTCATGCTGACCAGGCAGGCGCAAGCAACGGCCAATCTTTGAATTGCTGAAAGTTCAGCTCAATCCGGCGGCCCGCTCTCCATCTGCTTCAGCCAGCGAATGGCGTCGTCGAGCCGGTCGTCGCCCCAGAACAGTTCACCGTCGACGACGAAACTCGGCGAGCCGAAGATGCCGAGCGCCTTGGCCTGCTCCGTCGCAGCCGCGAGATCGGCCTTGGCGTCGTCCCTGTCGGCCTGCCGAAGGACCTTTTCCGGCCTCTGCCCGGCCTTCTCGATACTCGCCGAAATGTTCGGCTCGCTGCCCGCCGGCTCGCCAATCTCGAACCAGCGCCGGTAGCTTTCCCGGGCATAGGCTTCGCACCAGCCCTCGCGCGCCGCGACGAGAGCGACGCGATTGGCGCGTTCGAGCTCGGCCAGCGGGTAGGGCGCCGGCAGTTTCGGCACCATCCTGTACATCGCCGCGCGGCGCTCGATGTCCCGCCACATATAGGCGGCCTTCGCCGGCTTCTTGGCGAAGGGAATGTTGTCCATCTCGATCATGATGGCACGCACATTGAAGGGTCGCCAGCGGAACTCGATGCCGGTCTCAGCCGCGACCTCGGCGAGACGCATCACCGAAAGATAGGTGTAGGTGCTGCCGATGGAGAACCAGAAGTCGATCATCGCCCCATCCCCTCATGCCAATGTACCCTCGGTAGGACGATACCGGCATGGGGTTCGCCCGGCAATCGGGCTACCTTTCGGCAAGCCGACAGCATGGCCGGCGGGGCAGCGATAGACCGGCGAGGTGCCTATTTCAGCTCGAGCAGCCGTTCGAGATAACTGCGCTCAATGTCGGGGCTCAGCGCGTTGCCCAGGCGCTTGCGGATCGCCTCGAGGATCTGGCGGGCGCGCTGCACGTCGATCTCGTCCGGCACCTTGACCGAGTTGCCGTCGTCGGAACCCTTCGTGGCGCGCGGCCGGCCGAGCGGGTCGCGGTCGGCGTCCTGCTGACGCCCACCCTGCTCGCTGCCG
>NZ_JHQR01000077.1 GCF_014843825.1 Mesorhizobium silamurunense | reverse complement strand
CAGGATGGCTATGTGCTCGACGAGATCGTCCAGAACCGCCGCAACACCAAAGCGACCAATGCTCGACGTCCGGCATCACCTGTCGCCTGGCTGCTTCATGGGAGCGCAGCTAGTCGGTGATCATGATGCCTTGCTTCTTCAGCAGCCGCGTCAGCAAGCGCTTGGCCGCTTTGAGGGACAGCCACCCAACCTGGCTATGCTCGCGAAGGCCGGCCCACTACGGCATCTAGTGCCCTTCCCTCTGCGCAATCAACATACGGTCCCTGGTGCCCAACTGGGTCGCAGGCATTCAAATTAATTTACAAAATCTTCACGGCCGCAAATCGCTTACAATGGTACGTTCGCCGCAAGGTCTGAGGTCAGGCGCGGCTGGAGAGGCTGATGCCGATTTACCTCGGCCGCCCGCAGCACGAACGTCGGAGTCGACAGCCCATGGCAAGAAGAGCGCTCATTTTGGTTGAAAGCCATCCAAAGGGTATTGGTCTGCTATACGTCCAAGCGGCCCAGCGTCTTGGGCTTCATCCAGTTATCCTGTCGGCTGATCCAACTCGGTACGACTATCTTGCTGCGGAGAGTATTGAGGCAATCCGTGTCGATACAGACAATCTCGACGCGCTGATCTGCGAATGTTCCCGGCTACGTGCGAACTATGACATTGCTGGGATTACGGGCGACTTGGACTCGGTCTATGCGACAATTAGCAAGCTCTGCCGGTATTTCGATCTACCGGGACCGAACCCAGCATCCATCGAAAGATGCTGTGACAAATTCGCTCAACGTCAGCTTCTCGCGGACACCGGCGTTCCCATACCTGCCTATCGCGTGGCAGCGAATGCGACTGACGTGGAAAGTTCTGCCGCGGAAATCGGCCTGCCAGTGATACTTAAGCCGGTTGCAGGCACCGGCAGCCGCGGTGTCCGATTGTGCCGCGACTTCGATGAGTTGGCCGAACATACGGCCTATCTCTTGGGCGGGAAGCACATACATCCGCCCTATGTGTTGGGCGAGACTTACCCCAGGATGCTGGTTGAAGAATTCGCACAAGGCCCCTTTTATGTCGCCCATACAATGGGCAATGAGGTCATCGGGATCGCGGCCGGTGACTTCGGTCACCTACCGCATTTCGTCTGTCGTGAGCTCATCTATCCGGCCCCGTTGACTGACGACGAGCATAGGCGTATCGCCGATATTTCGCTGAGCTGTTTGCTAGCTCTTGGGCTTGGCTGGGGGCCGACCAACATTGAGTTCCGGTGGACGAAGCGTGGCCCGGTCGTCATTGAAGTCAATCCGCGTCTTGTTGGCGCGCCCGATCCTCAACTGATTCAGCTGGCTTGCGGTGTCGATCTCATCACCGAGCACATCAAGCTTGTCATCGGCGACGAACAGAACTTGCGCAGAACGCATTCGCATACTGCGGCCGCGAGGTTCCTGGTTCCTGATCGCGATGGGACCCTCGATTGGATCGCTGGCAACAATCGGGCGGCTGCCGTATCAGGCGTCACCGAGGTCAAAATGTATGTTGAACCCAAGACACCGATCGTCAGAAAAGGCGATTTCCGAGACTGCATCGGACATTTCATCGCCGCTTCACCCAGCCTTGCTGAGACTGAGGCTATACTTCAGCGTGCCGTCGAATTAATCAGTTGGTCGATCACACCATTTTCGACCGAACAGGAACAATCTGCGGCCCCTTACCCCTCCTCGGACTGATGAATAGAAGGCGGCTTACGGAAAAGCAGATCATCGCAGTGTTGCACGAGCGAGCATGAGGCAGGCTGACGCGCTTCCAGATCCGGCACGCGGCGCAGCTCGGTTTCCCCGTTCTTCTCCCGCTGCGCGGCGATCAGACGATTGTTGGGATCACAGGCAGCATAGAGCGTCGTCTGTGAACTATCGGCACGCCATTGATCTGGCTCCCTGATTGAGGAAAATTGCGGATTTGGCATTGCAGGAATTGCAGTGTTTGGCTGCTGTTTTCTTGCAATTCGATTTCCAGATTCCATTGTGCGCCAATGCGTGATTCACTCGTTGAGGCGAGGCGAATCGAGGGGACGGCGGTGTCCAGGCCACGCGAGAAGCGCGAGACGGGAGAGCAGGACCTGTTCCGCTCCAGGCTCGATCAGATCATCAATATGAAGCACGAGCTGGTGCGGCTGGCGCAGGCGATCGACTGGCCGGTGCTGGAAGAACGTTTCGGTGCGGTCTATTCGGACGGACCGGGCATGCCGCCGTTGCCGACGCGGCTGATGGCGGGGCTTGCGACCCTGAAGCACACCTTCAATCTGTCGGACGAGGAGCTGTGCGCCCGCTGGGTGGAGAACCCCTACTTCCAGTATCTCACTGGCGAAGAGTTCTTCCGTCACGAATTGCCCTTCGACCGCTCGTCGATAACGCGCTGGCGCCAGCGCATGGGCGAGGAGCGGATCACGGCTCTGCTGCAGGAAAGCCTCGCGGTGGCGGTCAAGAGCGGGGCCATGAAGCCGGCCGATACGCGCCGGGTGATCGTGGACACGACCGTGCAGCCGAAGAACGTGATGTTCCCGACCGACGGCGCGAGCGGCTGGTGCGGCTGGCCAAGCAGGTGGGTGTGGATTTGCGCCAGACCTATGTGCGGGTCGGCAAGCTGGCGTTGATCAAGCACCAGCGTTATGCGCACGCCAAGCAGTTCAAGCGGGCCAACAAGGCGCTGCGCAAGCTCAAGACCTATCTCGGCCGGACCCTTCGTGACATCTCCCGCCGGATCGCCAGCGACGCTGCGTTGGACGCGATCTTCAAATGGCCGCTCTACCAGGCATCGGCGATGCTGGAGCAACGGCCACGCCAGCGCGGCCGCAAGATCTGGAGCCTGCATGCGCCGGAGGTCGAGTGCATCGGCAAGGGCAAGGCGCATGCCCCTTACGAGTTCGGCGTCAAGGTCTCGCTCGCCACCACGCTCGAGCGCTCGAAGGGCGGCCAGTTCGCCCTGCACGCGAAGGCACTGCCGGGCAATCCTTATGACGGCCACACGCTGGCCACCGTGATCCCGGACATGGAAGAGACCATCGGCAACGAGATCGGCCGCATTCTCGCCGACGCCGGATATCGCGGCCACAATGCACCGGAGAGCCACAAGTTCAGGGCCTTCACCGCCGGCCAGAAGCGCCGCATCACCCCGGCCATCAAGCGCCAGATGCGCCGCCGCTCCGCGATCGAGCCCGTGATCGGCCACATCAAGGCCCGAGCACCGGATGGACCGCAACTACCTCGCCGGCGAGCAGGGCGACGCCGTCAACGCCATCCTGGCCGCCGCCGGCTACAACTTCTCGCTCCTGCTCAACTGGTTCAGGCAGCTTTTGTGGCTGCTCCTTGCCGCGCTCCAAAGCCGGCCGAAATCGCTCGCAGCCTAACCCCCTTCATTGTTCACGGGCGACTAGAGCCGCTCGGCAAGGCACTCGTAGCGGGTAACTAAGCTGCGCGCGGCAGCTGGATGCCCAAATAATCGCAGCGCAATGTTTACTCGCCCGAGCATGTCCCCCACCTTGGTCAACTGCTCAATGTTGGCATCCATTTGCTCCCATAACAGGCCTTCGACAAAGCAGAAGGCGCTGAGTGTTCGACAGGTGCCATCCCCCAAGTCGACTGGAACGCTATCCCTTCGGTGAAGGGTAGGCTTGATCCGCGTGAGCGGCATCAT
The DNA here is from genome assembly GCF_014843825.1 of Mesorhizobium silamurunense. Lineage (GTDB taxonomy): Bacteria > Pseudomonadota > Alphaproteobacteria > Rhizobiales > Rhizobiaceae > Mesorhizobium > Mesorhizobium silamurunense. The sequence goes on along the minus strand of NZ_JHQR01000077.1, from coordinate 517 downwards.
CAAGATAACGCATCGCCGCAATCTGCAACGCCGTAACTGGATCAGGCTCGTCAGACGGTGACACCTTTACGAGGTATTCATTCGCACTGGTTTTAAGCCTGAATGTATGGCCTTTTTCACTCCCCACTCGCTCAACGTGTCCACTGAGCCCATACTGCCTCTCAAGCATGCTTTTCAACAGCACGGGGTCGATAGATTGGCTTGATGAGTGCAGGCTGCTCTGCTCCAGGAGCCGTTGCAACACCGCGTCGGGTGATTTGTTCATGCATTCGAACCTTTTGCGGCCGCTGTTTCGCTGCGATGGCAAAGGCCTCAAAGAATCGAGACACAATCGGAAGCCTTGCATCATCCGCTCCCGTTTTCGCAGCGGCACATGTGCATTCTCCGCCCGGTTGTTAAATCCCTTGTGCGACCAATACGTCCGGCATCACCTGTCGCCTGGCTGCTTCATGGGAGCGCAGCTTGTCGGTGATCATGCGCTTCGGCGCGATGCCTTGCTTCTTCAGCAGCCGCGTCA
>NZ_JHQR01000088.1 GCF_014843825.1 Mesorhizobium silamurunense | reverse complement strand
GACGACTTCCGCCCACCATGCCCCTGCTGTGGTGGCCGCATGATCGTGATCGAGGTGTTCGAACGATGGAGGCAGCCGCGCGGGCCGCCACACGGCTTCCCGTCGACCGGGAGCAGCACGCCATGACCCGGCATGGAATGGTTCAGCCTTCAGCTGCAGGCGCTCAGCTTGCGGCAACGGATCGACGCACGTCCATGGTGATTATCGTTGCCGACAGAGCCGCGCCCAGCCGCCCACCGTCCCGACAACACCGCGCCGAGGTGCAACGAAGCGGTCTGTCCGCATTCACCCCAGCCCTTCCCGAAGACGGTCGAGCCATCGCCGACATCTGCCGAAATCCGAAATCCCCATAGCCGTCGCCTGTGGCCCGCGGGTTCCTTCCTCGGGGACTTTCGTACGCCTGCCGGCGCCCGAAACTCTTCACGAGAGCGGACCGGCAGCTTCGGGGTGATTGGACTGAAAAGCCGACCTTCGCGTCCAGCATATCGCGGGCGGCTTTGCGCCAACATCGGAGATCATGCGTTCAGTCCGGCAATCCAGCTTTTCGTAGACCCTCGACCAGGCAATCCAGCGCTCCGACGTCCGCGATCGGCCAATAGTCGCGGACGAATGCCAGATCTATGTCGGGGCGCAGAGCCCTCAGCCCATCGACGCTACGCTGCGCCTCGTCCATTCGCCCGAGGTGTGCTTGAGCGGCAGATAAAATGGCCCAACGCGACCATTGGACATTGGGCTCGCGGAGTGACCGTTCGGCCCATTCAACCGCGTCATCCAGCCTTCCCAGAAAGAGGCAGGCTTCCGCCTTTCGCAGCAAGAACTGGCCATAATATGCGTCTTGCGGGCTGAGTCGCATCGCGATGTCTATATGCGGCAACGCTTGCTCCGGGTGTCCGCTGGTGGAAAGCGCCATGCCGAGCGCGTAGTGGGCCTGTGCAAAACTTGGGTCCAATTCGGTCGCCTTGCGAAGCTCAAATATGGCCGCGTCGTGTCGACGCACCATTGTTAGCGCTCGTCCCAGAGCGTAGCGGTTGAACGCGTCTTGGCCGTCGAGTTCGACCGCCCTCCCTGCGAACCGAAGTGCATTGGCTTTCGCATCCACCGTATCGACGTAGCCGCCTATGATCTGAAAGAAACAGGCTTCCCCGGCACCGGCGTAGGCACGAGCTAGGCCGGAATCGACTTCTATCGCTTGGCGGAAAAAATGCTGCGCCTGAGCAAGGTCCGCTTCGGTACGTCTGTAGATGTGCCAGAAGCCGCGCTGGCAAAAATCCCATGCTCGCAGGTCGTCCGGGCGTTTGGCCCTTGCCCGCTCCCGGTCGGCCCGGCCAAGTTCCGGCTCAATCGCGCCGACCAATGTCGTTGTGATCTCGTCCTGGACGGTGAAGATGTCTTCCAGGTCTCGGTCGTAGCGTTGCGCCCAGACGTGATTGCCCGAGGCGCCCTCGATCAATTGCGCAGTGACACGAACGCGGTTGCCTGCCTTGCGCACACTGCCTTCGAGCACATATGCCACCCCGAGCTCGCGGGCCACCGCGCGGATGTCCGGGGACTTCCCCTTGTAGGCGAAGCAGGAGTTGCGGGCGATCACGAAGAACCACCGAATACGCGATAGCGCGGTGATCAGGTCCTCAGTGACCCCATCGGCAAAGTACTCCTGCTCGGGATCGCCACTCATGTTCGTGAATGGCAGAACGGCAATCGAAGGCTTTTCTGGAAGCTCTATCGGGGCAGCCGGACTGGTGGCGGTAGGTCGGGCGGGCGTGGCCAGGGGCGTGATAGCGCCCGCCTTCGCCGAGGCGCCGACCTCGAGCGAATAGATCCGCATCGGCTCGGCAATGTTCTTGAGTTTGGTTTGGCCGAGATCGTTGACCAAGAGGTCGAGCCTCGACCTGACCTGCCGATAGGCATCCTCCGAAAGGCAGATGGCGCCGGGGGCAGCGACGCCTTCCAGGCGCGCCGCGATGTTGACTCCGTCACCCATGAGGTCGCCGTCGCTCTCCTCAACGACGTCTCCTATGTGGATTCCGATGCGAAACTCAATACGGCGATCGAGCGTAACACCTGCATTGCGTTCGAGCATGGCGGTCTGCACCTCGATGGCGCAGCGCACCGCGTCGACCACACTGCGGAACTCGACGAGGGCTCCGTCCCCGGTGCGCTTGACCACGCGACCATGATGCACGGCGATCGTGGGATCGATCAGGTCGCTTCGAAGTGCCCGCAGCCGCGCCAAGATGCGATCCTCGTCCGCGCCGGCAAGCCGGCTGTAGCCAACGACGTCGGCGGCCAGGATTGCAGCAAGCTTTCGGGACTCGCTCATTCCGTCCTTCCCTGTCCAGCCGAGCACCATAGCCCGATCAGAGCCGCCCCGTCTCAGCATAGAGCGGTCAAGTCAACGCACGATAGCCCGAACCTTGGTCGATGTCCGCATCTGCGTGCAACCCCGACCTCGAGCATTATTCGCCGACGATGTCTGCTTGCGGGCAGCGGCAAAGGCGCCCTCGACGGCTGAGATGCGGCGCAGAGCGGTCGGCCTCCTAGCCAGTGGCAAGGAGCCCTGTGACGCACCCGAGTTGACGGATTATATCTGCCGATTGCCGTTCCCACCTCCGATGACGTGGTCGCGAAAGCGAACCGTTCCTTATGGGGCTTCGTAGAGTTCCAGCGGTAATCCATCTGGGTCGCTGAAAAAGGTAAACCGTTGGTCTGTATATGGGTCGATCCGGATTGGCTCAACGGCAATGCCAGCGGCTTCCAGGCGCATAATTACGGGATCAAGATTCGCCACGGCAAATGCCAGATGTCTCAGGCCTGTCGCCTCTGGATAGGAGGCCGCATCACTGGGGCAGGGAAGGAGAACCATTCCAGCTGGACGGACCCGATCCGCAGATCAGCCTTCCATGATTGCCGCTCCTCTCGATAGACCTCCCGGATCAGATCGAGGCCGAGGAGTTCGACGCAGAACCGTCGCGACCGGTCGTAGTCGGTGCAGATGAGCGCGACGTGGTGAATGGCGTTCAGCATGCTGCGAACTCTAGCCAAGCTGGGATTTGAGGCCAAGGTCACCAAAAGTCAATTGCTGCGCCAAAAACAAAAAACTCCAGCAACTCACTGAGTTTGCTGGAGTTTTTTTGTGAAGACTGGTTGCGGGGATCGGATTTGGTCAAGAGCTTGACCCCGTCCGCCACCGGCTGCAGCAGCCCATGCCATCCCACACGCATCGGCCCCATCCTCTGCTGGATGTGCCCCGCGATCTTGCGTTCCAGCCACGTCAGCGGCAAGGGCAGCAGCAGGATCGCAATCAAGAGCAACGACGAGTTCCATGATCCGAGGCCACTCGTTCGACGGGACGAGACCCGCGACCCGATTAGCACTGCACGGTGGTCAGGCTGCGCGGGAGTGGCAATTGCCAACCGCGGCGCACCTTGCGCAATGGTATCACAGCCTTGCCATCACTGGCGACGATGCGCGCGACGCGGCGCTTGGACGGGGCGGCAGGGCGAAACGAACTGCCATTCAATATTGTCTCGTACATTTTCGATAGAGCGCCTATCCTTGCGTCAGATCAACCGTGAAGCCCGTGTCGCAACGCAGCCTCAAGGCGGCGCCCGCGCTTCCTACCAGCATTGCCTGGCACCTAGCGTTTTGGGACTGAGTGTTGCGCGGCGCGGCATCAGCGTTAGGGGCGACCCATGCAGCTCAGTTCAAGCAGCTTTGCGAACAGTACGACGATCCCGCGGCGTTTCACTTGCGACGGTGAGGATCGTTCCCCTCCCCTCGGCTGGACCGGCGCTCCGGCCGGCACCCGCAGCTTTGTCCTTCTCTGCGATGATCCAGACGCCCCGGCGGGGATCTGGCATCACTGGGCGGCCTATGACATTGCGGCCGATTGTGTAGAGTTGGCCGAAGGCGCTGCCCAGCACGCCGGCAAACAAGGTTTCAAGCAGGCAACCAACGATTTCCGGCGACCAGGTTACGGTGGTCCCTGCCCACCGCATCGCCATGGCAGACACCGCTATCACTTCCGGTTGCTTGCGCTGTCGATCGATCACCTGCCGCTCGGCAACGACCCATCGTGTCAGGCGGTCGAACGAGAAGCGCGCATGCATCTCCTCGCCGAGGCGGTTCTCGTCGGAGTATATGAGCGATGATGGTCTTCGCTCGTGTGAACTGCGGCAATTGAGGAAGGCCTGCGGGTCATGGGCGGCATGACTGATCGTGATGGGCCCGGCTGGTACGCGTCATGCGGATCTTTCTCTGTGGCGATGTGATGACGGGGCGAGGCATAGACCAGGCGCTTCCACATCCGTGTGACCCTCGTCTTCACGAGCGCTATGTGCAATCGGCCATAGACTATGTCCGGATGGCGGAGGCGGCGAACCAACCGATACCGACGCCAGTCGACTTCCCCTACATCTGGGGCGCAGCGCTGCAGGAATTGGAGCGGGCGCGGCCGGACGCGAGCATCATAAATCTCGAAACCAGCATTACGCGCTGCGACGCCTATGTCGCCAAGGGCATCAACTACAGGATGAGCCCCGAGAACGCCGACTGCCTTGTCGCCGCGGGGATCGACTGCTGCGTTCTCGCTAACAATCACGTTCTTGATTGGGAGCGCGCCGGGCTGCTGGAGACCCTGGCAACACTCGAGCGTTTGCAAATCAAGACCGCTGGAGCGGGGCGCAATGCCGCCCAAGCAAGCGCCCCGGCGATTTTGGCAGACACCGACGCGGGGCGCGCACTTGTTTTTTCGTTTGCCTCGAAGACGAGCGGTGTCCCTCGACATTGGGCGGCGACGCATGACCGGGCCGGAGTGAACTTTCTACCTGCGCTTTCCGATGCGACTGTCGCAGCGATAGCCGATCTGGTGGCTACTGACCGACGAGAAAATGATGTGGTCGTGGTCTCCCTTCATTGGGGACCAAACTGGGGCTATGACATCCCGGAGGAGCAAAGGTGGTTCGCCCACGAACTGATCGACAGGGCGGACATATCCATCGTTCACGGCCACTCATCGCATCATGCCAAATCCATCGAAGTGTACCGGAACCGCCTCATTCTCTATGGCTGCGGCGACTTCCTGAATGACTATGAAGGCATCAAAGGCCACGGGGAATTCCGGCCCGACCTTGCCCTGATGTATATCGCCGACCTTGGTCCCGGAAGCGATCTGGTCGCGCTCGAACTGGTGCCCTTCCAGATCCGGCGTTTCCAGCTCATCCGCGCGGCTAACAGGGACGTTGCCTGGTTGCAGCAGACCCTGGACCGAGAAAGCGGGCAGTTTGGTACGGGCGTCGGAACTGCGCCAGGGGGAAGGCTTGCGCTGTCCTGGCCGACAATGTGAACTGGTGGTGGGCACGGTCATCCAATTGAGCTACGGTGCGCAAAGGAGCTCCGCAGAAGGTGGCCGTAGTTTCGCCAGGTGCGTCCAGCGGCCCAACTGCACTGCTTGGAAGCACGCGTTTCTTGTGAATGGCGCTCGTTGCCATGACCACGCCGATCGTCCTGCCTTGGCCGTTGCAAAGCCTCTTGGAGGCGATAACGCGGGCGGTGCTGCAGCCCGGCTACCGGCCTCGCATCGATTTCTCGCGACCGATCGGCGAGGCCGGACTGATATCGCCGGACTCCGTGTCGTGGCGCGTGTTCAAGAACCCGCTTTCGCTGTTCATCGGTGGCGTCACCGCCGTGGTCATGGAGCTTGCAGAACCGTGCGTGCGCACTGGCGTATGGGAGCATACGTCTTTCCGCCTGAATCCAATTCGGCGACTGCACAGCACGGGGCTCGCTGCCATGGTGACGATCTATGGTTCCCGCACCACGGCCGAGGCCATGATCGCCCGCGTTCGGCGGATACACGACCGGGTCGCAGGCGTGACATCGTCTGGCGCGACCTATTGCGCCAATGACCCCGACCTTCTGAATTGGGTTCAGGGCACGGCGGCGTACGGCTTTGTCCAAGCTTATCACACCTATGTGCGGCAGCTCTCCGCATCGGAGCGCGACCGCTGTTATGCCGAGGGCGTTACCGCCGCGCGCCTTTTCGGCGCCACGGGCGCGCCGGGATCGGAAGCCGAGCTTGAAGCGCTGTTCCATGCGACCGCCGGACGGCTGGAGGGCTCGGCCATTGTGCTCGAATTTCTCGCCATCATGCGTTCGGCGCCTATGCTGCCGCTGCCGCTGAGGCCGGCACAGCACCTGCTGGTAGCGGCTGCCGTTGATCTGGTGCCTGATTGGATGCAGGCGCTGTTGGGGCTCACCGGGCACGGCTTGCACAGGTGGGAAGCCGAGGCAGTCCGGCAGGCAGGGGCTTTGGCGGATCGCCTCGTTATGGAAACCAACCCGGCCGTTCAGGCCTGCCGGCGGATGCGCCTTCCGGCCGACTATTTGTATGTCCATCGCAGCGCATTCGGTGCCCGCCCATGATTGTCTTGTTCACGGATTTCGGCTTGCACGGCCCCTACACGGGTCAGATGAAGGCTATGTTGCACCAGATGGCGCCGGGCATCCCCGCGATCGACCTCTTCTCCGACGCGCCGGTCGGCAATCCCAAGGCGTCGGCCTACCTGCTGGCGGCCTACGCGGAGTGGTTTCCTGCGGGGACCGTCTTTCTCTGTGTCGTCGATCCAGGCGTCGGAGGGACGCGCCCGTCGGTCATCGTCGAGGCCGACGGTCGCTGGTATGTCGGCCCCGGCAACGGCCTGTTCGAGCTGATCCAGCGCCGCGCCGCTGATACGTTCAGCTGGGATATCGACTGGAAGCCAAAGCGCCTGTCTGCCAGCTTTCACGGGCGTGACCTGTTTGCCCCGGTCGCGGCCATGCTGGCACGCCGTGAGCCGCCGCCCGGAAGGCCGCGCCTGGATGAAGCAGATCGCCGTAGAGACTGGCCGGAGGACCTCGCCGAGATCGTCTATATCGACCATTTCGGCAATGCCATGACCGGCCTGAGAGCAGCCAGGCTGCCGGCAGGCGCAAGGCTCGCCGCTGCAGATCGCGTGCTGGAGGGCGTGACGACCTTCCGCGATCGGCCGCCGGGCACGGCCTTTTGGTACGAGAACTCGAACGGGCTTGCCGAGATTGCTGTCAATCAAGGGCGCGCGGACGGCGAGCTCGGTCTCGCGATCGGCAGTCCTGTGAAGATCGTCCTTTAACGAAACCGGTTGTCCGTGCCGGCGTTGATCTATTGCGATGCGCAAATCAACGAATCGAGGCCCGGGCGCCGATCTGCCGAAGCTGCAAAAAGGCAATGACAAGGCGCGGGCGAAGACCGGCAACAAGCGCCTTGCCGAGCAGATTCGCAAGGTTCTTGCAAAGCACTATGCGAGCAAATACCGGGCGAGGTGAAAACGCGATCGCTGCACGAGGAATGAGCACGAAGGGAGGTTGTCATGACCGGTGGTATTGCTCAGAAAACCTGTACGCCCTGCCGCGGCGGCGTTGCGCCGCTAACGCAGGAGGCAGCCGAGGGCTATCTGTCCCAGACCCCTGGCTGGGAACTGGAGGAGGCGCGCCTGCTACGCCGCAACTTCAAATTTGCGGATTTCCGTCAATCGCTCGGCTTCGTCGACAAAGTTGCCCGATTGGCGGAAGAAGAAGGGCATCATCCCGACATCTGCTTCGGCTGGGGTTATGCGGCAGTCTCGCTGCAGACTCACAAGATCAAGGGATTGCACGAGAACGACTTCATCATGGCCGCGAAGATCAACCTCATCGCCGGTTCGTAGAGAGGCACTCGGCACCCCAACGATCGGAACGGACCAAAAGTTCGCATTGATGATCGGCCGGTTAGCACAATTTGCGGATACTCAATCGTGGCGGCTGAGAGCGGTGCCGAAAAGGCTCGTTGATCAGGGGTCGCGCAACATCTCTTGGAGTATTTCCTCGACCGGGTGCGGCGAAATGCCAAGTTCTTCAAATCCGGGCATCTGTGGCGACGACACGTTGTCGACCTGCATCAGTTCCACTTGATTGCGAGTGACAGGCGGACTCGCAAGCATTTCCGCGGCCCATGCCAGTGCGTGCCAAGCGGCAAATGGCACTGGGACCAGTATCGGTCTAAGGCCGGCCTGGTGTGCAACGGCTCTGAGAAATTCCTCGTAAGAGTAGACGCGGGGACCGCCGCACTCATACGTGATCGCATGCGTTTGCGTCCCCTGCAGCGCTCTTGCAGTCGCCTCTGCCACATCGCCCACATAGGCCGGCTGCAATCGCGTCAGGCCGCGACCGAACATCGGATAGATTGGAAGCCGGCGCAGAAGCTTGAGAATAATGGTGAGAAACGCGTCATCCGGTCCGAACATCACCGCCGGACGGATGATGGTGGCATCAGCAAACGCGGCACGCACCGCCTGTTCGCCTTCGCCACGCTTGCGGATGTAGAGCGACGGCGAGGCAACATCGGAACCGATTCCTGAAACGTGAGCGAACCGTTCGACGCTGGCTCGGTGTGCTTGAGCTGCGACCCGCCGGGCCGCCTCGACATGCACGGAATGAAAGGTCTCCTGTCCTCGTTCGACATAGAGACTGACCGCATTTACAACGCCGTAAGCACCGGCAAGCGCATCGGCGATCGCACGCTCATCAAGGATATCGGCTTCAACCGATTGAAGTTGCGGATCATCAGAACCAAACAACTTCTTGGCTCGTTCCGAATGTCTTGATGCGATCCGAACGAAAAACTCACCATTGCGGAGATGCCGAACAACGCGGCGGCCGAGAAACCCGGTTCCACCGAACACGGTGACGACGCGATGGTTCATGGCAGCCATAGCTTGGACTTTGTCCGCTCATGTCGGCCGTCTCGACCCGGCGGTCCAAGTCATGTGGACGGCACGCCTGCTGACCAATATCTGCCATCTGGGCTGCCTCGTACAGATTGGGATCGATCTTCTCCGCAACTGATCGAGAATGACCCACCCCTTGGTCGACACGCCACCGAGCGCAGTTGTCGTTTCTTGACCGCCTGTGGTTCGCGCACCCAGCTCGTGTTATGGTGGTTCCGGGAAACGGCGGACGCGCCGTGAGCGCCCTGCCGGTTCCCCATTGTGGGAGGAACAAATGGCTCATTACGTATTACTGTCGAATTTCACCGATCAAGGTATCAGGACTATAAAGGATACTCAGAAGCGGGCTGAGGCCTTCAAGGCGATGGCCAGCAAAAGCGGGGTCAAGGTTCACACTCTGTTGTGGACGCTTGGCAAACATGATGTCGTAGTGATTGCCGAAGCAGAAGACGACATTGCTGCGACCGCACTAGCCTTATCAATCGCATCAATGGGCAACATCAGAACTGAGACGCTGAGGGCATTCGACACGGCAGATATGACCAAGATATTGGCAAAGATGGCCTGACAGCCGCTTTGCTGACGTGCGCGGGTAATCGAAGCCGGCGCCGAGCTTGGGTGCTCGGCGCCCAAGTCGTTCAGCTATGCCTCGTCCCGCCAGATCACCCGCCTCTCCCGGTGGATCTTCACCAGGCGCCGGACCCGGATCGTGTGCGCCTGCTCTCCTGTTTGCGTGGAATAGCTGGACGCTCTACGACGTTTGGCAGTCCTCAGCGGCCCACCGTAAGTCAACAAAATCAAAGCGATGCGCGCAGGTTCGCCATCTTGGGCTTGGCTAACCGAACGAGGATATGGGTGCTAAGTTATTGATAAATAACGACAATTGTTGGCCCGGAGGGTCAACGTTTCCTATTGTAAATCAATACGGTAGCGGATGGTTCGCCAACCCATTTCCTCGTATTCTCTCGTATGGTCTGGCGAACCTAAGGACCAGGAGGAGGACTAGTATTCCATGCACGCGGTGTCTCTTTCATCCCACAAAAGGGGTCGATGAACCCGTGTTGACCATTGGGTACGAGCGCGGCTGGTTTGGGGCCGGCAGCGGACTGCCGTTTTTCGGCGCAGCGTGCGAATGAGCGGACGTTCAGGTCGGGGGCTGGGCATCGCCGTGACGGGACCCTAAACGGTCCGTCCGACTGGTCCGGCGGGACAACCGCAAGCGTTCATTGCAGTGTCGGGCCTTTCAAGGATCGCTGAACGCGAGTGGTGACTATTGCGCCGCTTCCGCGAGCTGCCGGCAATGCTGTGTGATCCGGCGCGTATCCAAGTTGGTCACGCCGAGCAGGAGCCCCTGCCACGGGGGTGATCGGACACACCATTGAGAGAGGGGCGACGGAGCCAAGCCGAACGAGCGGGCGCGGCGGGCGATCTCCACATCCGACAGAGAGGCGGTTGTCGAGACAATGACGGCCAACCCCGCAGTGGCTTCGACTTTCAGCGAGTCCGACCCGACCTGTGCGAGACCGTCGAGCACGGCCTGCCGCCGAGATGCGTAGAGGCGCTTCATGCGCCGCAGATGCCGAATATAGTGCCCCTCGCGCAAGAACTCGGCCACCGCGCCTTGCAGCGCCAGGGCTGGAGCCGGCGCCAGGCAGGCGCATACGTCTCCGAGCCGGCCAGTCAGTTCGATGGGTGCAACGACGAACCCGAGGCGCAGGGCTGGGCTGATCGTCTTGCTGAAGCTGCCAATATGCAGGACCCGTCCACCGTTATCGAGCGAAGCGAGCGCCGGAGCCGCCCGGCCAGTCAGCTGCAGCTCGCTCAGATAATCGTCCTCGATGATCCAGGCGTCGCTCCGCCGGGCCCAAGCGAGCAACGCAAGCCTGCGGGTCAAGGACATCGTCATCCCGAGCGGGGCATGTTGCCCTGGCGTGATGATCGCCAACGCTGCGTCGGGGGCGCTCCGGACGCCGGAAGCGACGTCCAGGCCTTCGGCGTCGACCGCAACGGCCGTCACGGTGATCCCTGCCAGGTCGAGCGCTTTGCGTGTGATCGGGAAGCTCGGATCCTCGATCAAGGCTCGCGACCCCTCCACCTGCAGAGCGCGCACCGCCAGACCGAGCGCCCCGGAATAGCCTGCCGTGACGAAGACTTGGGCGGGACTGCATCGAAGACCCCGCGCGATTCCGACATAGGCCGCGATCTCCTTTCGCAGCTGCGGATCGCCCCGTGGATCGGGATAGCTGACCGGCGCGGCCGCTGCCCGCCGCGCCGCTCGCGCGACGACGCGCGACCACAGCTTGAACGGAAAGGCGTCTTGTGAGGGCACGCCCATCTGGAACGGCAGGGGCGGCGTTCCATAGGTTTGGAACAGCTCCGGCAGGGGCGGCACGTGTGGCGACCACAAGGGCGACGACGAAGGCGACGGGCGCTTGGCGACGCGGGTGCCCGCCGCGCCGGCGCCGACGGCGAACTGCTCGTCAATGAGGCGCTGGTAGGCGAAGCGTACGGTGCCGCGCGAGACGCCGAGCTGAGCGGCCATATCACGCCAGGAAGGAAGCTTTGCTCCCGGGTCCAGCCGCCCCGTCTCGACGGCGTCCCGGACCGCCCGGTAGATCTGCGTCGCCAGCGGCGTCCTTGCGGCGCGGTCAAGATCGATGGGCAGAGGGGTCATGGGGCAATGGTACCATCATTCCCGCCAATCTTGGTCCTGTTTCATGACCACAGCCGGCCACATCTAACGGCCATCGCCACGTGATAAATGATCGAGGAGACAATTCTCATGAAGGCAATCGTCGTAACGGACCAGGCTGCGGGAACGGCAGGGATGACGCTGGTGGAGCGACCCGAGCCGCAGGCTGCGATAAATGACGTCGTCGTTCGGGTACATGCGTCGGGGTTCGTCCCGACTGAGCTGACGTGGCCCTCGACCTGGACCGATCGACGCGACAATGACCGAAGACCGTCGATCCCTGGGCACGAGTTGGCCGGAGTGGTCACCGCGCTTGGCTATGGCACCACGGGTCTTTCAGTAGGACAGCGCGTGTTCGGTCTCGCAGACTGGTATCGCGACGGCACACTGGCGGAGTATATAGCCGTGGAGGCACGCAACCTCGCGCCGCTGCCAGGCGACGTCGAGTTCACGGTGGGCGCGAGCTTGCCGATCTCGGGTCTGACGGCGTGGCAGGGACTACTCCTGCACGGCCGTCTTCAGGCGGGGCAGAGCGTCCTGGCGCACGGCGCGGCCGGCGCAGTCGGTTCGATGGTGACGCAACTCGCACGAGAGGCCGGCGCTTATGTCATCGGCACTGGACGCGCCGCCGACCGTCAGAAGGCGCTGGATTTCGGCGCAAATGAATTCATCGACCTCGAGAACGATGCCCTGGAAGACGTCGGTGGAGTCGATCTGGTGTTCGACGTCATCGGCGGCGATATCCAGAAGCGGTCCGCTGCCCTGATCCGAACCGGAGGAACGCTGGTGACCGTCGTCGGACCGGCCGAATCGCGGCCCGCCGACGGCATGGCGGTCGACTTCGTTGTCGAATCCGACCGTGCCCAACTGAGTGAAATCGTCCGGCGGGTCCGGGACGGTCGACTGCGGACAAATATCGGCAACGTTTCGACTCTCGATGACGCCGTCGCTGCCCTCAACCCGACCGAGCGACGCGCGGGGAAGACAGTCATCCGTGTTCGTGCTTGAACCAGCTGCCATGGAGCATTGCTGTCGGCAGGGTCCGGAAGTGAGCGGATAGGGCAGACTGCTGGCGCGGGCCAGCCGCTCGGCGCGCCGCTTCCAGCTCGATAAGTGTCGTGTGCTTGGGCTTTGGTAATTCCGCCTTCGCGCATAAGGAGCCGACGCAAGGAACATTCCTGACCAGCCATGGTTTCTCTGCCAGGAGGAATCTGATGATGGCAGACGACAAGAGCAAGCGCGGTGAACGCGACCGCGACCGGGTATCAGCGAACGAGGATTACGAAGTCCGTCATTTCGCCAACAAGGTTGGGCTGACGGTTCAACAGGTCCGCGACCTTATCAAGCGGCACGGCAACGACAGGGCAACTCTAGAACGCGAGGCTGAGAAGCTTAGAGAATGATCAAGCTTCAGATATCCCTCCTCTCAGCCAGCCTGGTGAGCGCACCGGTGGCGAGCCGGCCGATGAATCCGGCCACTTCTACACCTGCAAAGTCTGCGGCCAGCGCGTCGACAGGCGGGACTTGCGGCAAGTCGCTTGGCATGAGGCGCCCGAGCATGAGCGTTTGAGGCGGAGCGCTAAAAAAAGCCGCCGACCTGCCTGCAAGAGACGGCACAAGGAAGTTAGGACCGGATTGCGATTTCCAACGGTGGTGGTGAGCGCTGATTTTGGAGCGAAGCTGACGCCCGATCTGCAGCGTGCCGGAAAGCGCGACGATAGCGGCCGTCTTGATCCTGCATCGCCGCGGATGCGCGACTTTGGTTCCGTTGACGTCCAGCAAGCGTTGTCAGGTTAGGCGTGTGCGGTCGCGTCTTGGGTGTCATCGTACTAGCTCAACACCAGTCCTGCCAGTAACACGGCGATCGCCAGTAAGAACGGGACCGCCACAAGCCAGCCTGCTTCCAGAACGCTGTTTTCATAACGATTCATGATGAGCCTCCTTCCAGGTTCCTACAGGGTGGAAAGGTTCGAGTCCCGGGTCGGTTCCCTTTTTAAGTAGAGCGGATTTTTTTATTTGAAGCGGCGGGTAAGAACATTTGGCGATCCCCAAGCGAAAAGTAATGGCTCGCCATCCTGCTATATGGGCTTTCCAATTCGGGGTGACGGACGAGGCAGACTTGCTTGCCAAGGCGCTGGGGAGGCGAAGGTATAGGCTCCAGCGTACAGGTGGGATCGATCTTCGCCAGACGAGTTCTGGCCTCGATAACGGCTTCAGCGCGTCTGATGCGTGTTTCAGTAAGTCCCGGACACCGG
>NZ_JHQR01000079.1 GCF_014843825.1 Mesorhizobium silamurunense | reverse complement strand
GAAGACGCTCCAACGGCCGATGAGGCCCGCACCAAGTTGGATGCGTGGTTGACCGAAAAGTGCTCGAATCTGAACTATCGGATCGCGTTCGACCACACTGGCGAAATGAACAAGCTTTGGAGGAAACCCAGCTTTTCTGTCGGGATTCCAGCCTCGCTGTGACGGCGATGCCCCATCTGGTGCAGCTGCAGGAGCAATACAGGGAGAGCGGAGTTGAGATCGTCGGAGTCGCGGCTTCTGAAGACGCTCCAACGGCCGATGAGGCCCGCACCAAGTTGGATGCGTGGTTGACCGAAAAGTGCTCGAATCTGAACTATCGGATCGCGTTCGACCACACTGGCGAAATGAACAAGCTTTGGAGGAAACCCAGCTTTTCTGTCGGGATTCCAGCCTCGTTCGTGGTCGACCGAGACGGCCACATCGCCTTTGTCGGTCATCCGATGCAACTCCATGAGGTTTTGCCGAAAGTGCTTAACGGCAGCTGGCGCGCCAGCGATGAAGCTAAAGCGGCCGATGCGGAGCGAATTGCCAGGCACCAACGCAAAGCGCGCGAACTGACGCTGACCAACCCGATATACGCCAAACTTCGGCCGGCGATGGAGGCCCAGGATTGGACGGCGGCGCTCTCGGCTGTCGAAGAGGGCGTCGCCTTGATGCCCGACAATATCGACTTGCGGGAGACTCAGGCGAATCTACTGCTTCACAAAATGCGCGACATGCAGACCGGCTTGCCGGTTATGCGCCAGTTGGTTCGCGACGCGATCCGCAAAAAGTTCGAGGCCGAGCATTGGACGGCTATGGCCCTGGACCAACTCTTCGATCCCGCGACGGACAACTCGCATCTCCCGCCTGCTGAGCGCTTTGAGATGGGCAAGGAGCTCTCCGAACAGATCCTGGCCCTGAATCCCCCGCAAGGCGACGGCCCCAAGTTCTGGTCTTACCCGGCGGTCGCTCGGTACTATCATGAGAGTGGCAACAAAGATCGCGCGATCGAGTTGGTCGAGCTGGCATTGAAGTCACTGGACGATCCTCAGATCTCGGACGGACTGAAACAGCGCCGTCTACCGGATTTGCTGCAGGCGCTGGCCAATTACAAGGGTGAGAAGGTTTGTTACGGCGCTCTCTGTGCGGCTCCGCAAAACAATTTCCCGAAGGTGCCAAAGCGCGCCCGGACGAGGACAAAACATAAAACCGAGGAGAAAACGTAAAGAGGAGTGATGGTCGGAATGATTACTGGCCAATCCATTTCTCCGGCGTGGCCGCTGCACGCAGGGTCCATGCAGCACCTGCCGTTTGCAGCAGGTTAGAGACTCCAACCTTGCGATGAAACGGCCGCATCGCGGCCAGCTGAAGTGCGGTGCGGAACTTCGTCCGCGTCGACGGCACGCAGAAGGTGGAGAAGGAGAATTTGACTTGAAGATGCACAAGAGGACTTCTTGAATGACCTTCCTTGACGTTTGCACCATAAGTTCGGCGCATCGCTGCCCCCTCTCCACCCTTCGCAAGCATCTCAAAACGACAGTTGTATTAACGGCGGCGCTGCTCGCCGCAGCGTCGGCGCGAAGTGAGGCGCGGCAGTATGTTGATGCTGACGGCAGCATGACCTCCGACCTGGAAGCCGCGCGCGCGAGCTGGCGCAATGACGTCGAATTCAACGGCAACGTCGGGCTCGGAGTCATCAACGCGGATGCCGCCTATGCCTTGGGCTTCACCGGCAAGGATGCGAATATCGGCTTCATCGACCAGCCGGTCTGGGCGGCGCATCCAGAGTTTGCCGGCCGGCTGACCTTTCTCCCCACCTCAGGCACGCGCGTCTATACAGACCCTTACATTCCGGTCGAAGCCGGCGATCCGTTTGTCGCCGACGGCCGGCAGTACATCGACGGCTCGGACACTGTTTCGGCGCACGGGACCCATGTGGCGGGCATCGCCGGCGCCAACAGGGACGGGACCGGCACGATGGGCGTGGCGTTCGACGCCAACCTTTTCGCCGCGAACAGCTACGACCCCGGACCCGAGGATGGTCGAGTGAAGGGCAATGACGGTGCCGTTTATGGCGCGGCCTGGCAGGTGATGATCGATGCCGGCGTCGATATCGTCACCGACAGCTGGGGCATCGGCCTATCGAGTTCGTCGTGGTCCTACGTGCAGGCCTATTCGCAGTTCCAGGAGATCGAGGCGATCCGCGGCACGCCCGATGGCGGCGCCTATGACGGCGCCATCAAGGCGGCACGCAGCGGCATCGTCGTCGAATTCTCGGCCGGCAACGACGGCGGGCGGCAGCCGGATGCGATGGCTGGGCTTGCCAGCTTCGTGCCCGACATCGAAAAACACTGGCTGGCGACGATGAGCGTCGTCGCGGATACGAAAAACCCGCATTCGAAGAGCAGCTCGTCCAGCATTTGCGGCTACGCGAAGTATTATTGCGTCGCCGCGCCAGGAACCCAGATCAACAGCAGCATTCCAGGGAGCGACATTGTCGGCCTTAAGCGGGGCGACATCGTCCACGAGTACCGTCTGCACGCGGCTTACCACAAGGTCGGCGGTACCTCGATGGCCGGTCCATTCGCCACCGGCGCTTTCGCCGTGATGAAAGAACGCTATCCCTACCTCGCCAATGGCGAGCTCAACGAGATTCTCAAGACGACGGCAACTGACCTCGGCGACGCCGGCGTCGACGACGTTTTCGGCTGGGGGCTCATCGATCTGGGGAAGGCGCTGAAAGGCCCCGGTCAGTTTCTGGGGCGCTTCGAGGCAAAGCTGCCCGGCTTTTATCGCGGCTCCGGCGAGGAGGTCTGGAGCAACGACATTTCGCAGGGCGGCCTGGATCAGCGCAAGGGCGAGGACCAGCAGACGATCGCCGATTGGGAAGCAAGGAAGATCGCCGAACGTTGGCAGAACGGGGTGAGAGAGGAGGCCATCCAGAAAATCAGGAACGACGTCGCGGCAGAAGTGACGCCCGACGCCTTCAGCGAGGCGATCAAGCTGGTGCGGGTTAGCTACGAAGCGGCCGACGCTGTGGCATGCGAAGGCGGCTCCGAAGAGGCCTTCAACGCGGCTGAGAAGGCCATGCATGCAAATCCGATCGCCGTCGCGCTATGGAACGCATTCGGTGCCATGGCACCCAACACGAGCATTCCGCAGACGGCGCAATTCGTCGACTTCACCGGTACTCCCGAAGGGAGCCTTGATACGATACGGGCAACGATCGCCGAGGAGCGGGTCGCTGGGGCAATTTCCGAGTTCAACGCCTATGAGGCACTCGTGCCCACACTCGCCGCCAAACGCACCGAGCCCAACAACTATTCGGGAGGCCTTACCAAATCCGGCATCGGTACACTGCGGCTAACCGGCCACAGCACTTATAGGGACGATACATTGATCAACGGCGGCCTACTTGCGGTGGACGGCTCGATCACCTCGAAAGTCGTCGCAAATATGGGCACGTTGGGAGGCATCGGCGCAGTGGGCGGCATTGAAGTAGCCGTCGGCGGCATCGTGTCGCCCGGTAACTCGATCGGCACGCTGACGTCGAACGGCAACGTGATCTTCGACAAGGGCAGTGCACTCCACATCGAGGTTGACGAAGACAACAGCGACCAGCTCGTCGTCGACGGCCCGGTCAGGCTGTCGGGGGGCGTGGTGACGGTCACCCCGCCAGCCGGCGCCGACCCAGAGGCGCTCATGGACCGGACCTATACCATTATCACCTCGACCGGCGGAGTCAGCGGCAAATTCGATGACGTGCAAGGAGATGCCTTCAGCGACACGACGCTGTTATACCTGCCGAACGAAGTTCGCCTCCATGTGACTCGCAATGCCACGGCTTGGTCGACTTCGCCCATACCGGAAACCAAAGGGTGACGGCCGCTATCGAAGCGGGGGCTCGGCAATACGATCCATCCAAGCGAACACGTTTCCGCTACGCACCAAACCCCTTCGGGAGAAATTCACGGCACGCTGAAAAGGGTATTGGCGCAAGACGGCAATTCCTCGGCCAGCGGCTATCGATCGGGTTGCATTCCGCCTTCGGCGGCGTTGCGGGACGCTATGCTCGGCGGTGTCGTCAACCGCCATACTGCCGCTGACGAGCTTGCGGCCATGTGCGCTTCTCGGCTGGCGCCCGGGCGCCCAAGGGGCGGCACTTGAGAGAACCGCCGCTCGGGCTTCACAGGCCTATTGCCAGGCGAACAACGCCTGAACTCTAGCCCACTGATCGGCGGTGCGGAAACCGCCGCGGGTCGTGTAGCTTTCGGCCGGGAATTTCATCCAGCGCGGCAGCCAGGCCTCGACTTGTCTGCGACCGTTTTCACCGGCCAGGAAGTCGCGGATGATCTTCTTTTGCGTCTTTACCTTCTCGGCGACATTGCTGTCCGCGACATGCTTGCCGCCGACATCGGCGAGCAT
Organism: Mesorhizobium silamurunense; assembly: GCF_014843825.1. GTDB lineage: Bacteria > Pseudomonadota > Alphaproteobacteria > Rhizobiales > Rhizobiaceae > Mesorhizobium > Mesorhizobium silamurunense. Next base: position 17,781 of record NZ_JHQR01000079.1, on the reverse strand, counting down.
CGAATTGGCGATTTCCTTGTCGCGCAGCAGGTCGAAGAAGGCGTCATCGGGTTGCCAGTAAGCGCCCATGTCGACGTTCAGATGGTTGCCGAGCGCCTCGATGACGGCGCTGCCGGCCTCTAACGTCTCGGCCATGACGATGGCCAAAACGCGCATGACGTCATCGTCGGCGAGCGCCAAAAGCCGGGCGAAGACGCTGGCGGTAGCAAAGGCGTCGCCATTGCCGCCGGCGACCCCGCCATCCTCGTCCGACACGGCGAGCAGGGCCAACACCTCACGCTGCTTTTCGGCGAATGCGGCTTCGGCCTTGCAGCCGGCAAGGCTGGCCGTCACCGACGCGCTGGCCGCGCGCTGCGGCTCGCGGCGCACCTGCCACAGGCCGGAACCGGTGATGGCATGCGCCACCATCAGGCGCAGCGCTACTGCCGGATGGTCGAGCATGGCCGTGCGCACGGCGGCGTGGCGGTGCAGATCGACATAGTTCTGCATCGGGCCGGTGAGTTCCGGACGCGACGGCTTGGCGGGCGTTTCAGCTTCGTCTGGCCCCTCGCCTTTATCGCGGGCGCGCCGGGCTTCCCTGCGCGAGAGCCAGCCCTCGTGACACTCAACCTCGCCGCGATGGGTCACCGCAATGAAGACCTTGCCGCCCTTTTTCTTCGGCGTCTTCTCGTAATCCCATGAGTGGAAATGCTGTCCCGGTTCCAGCACGACCACCTCGCACCAGCCGGCTTCCAGATAGGCGTCGCGTGTGGCGGCAATCGCTTCGTTCTGTTTTTGCCAGAACTGGTCGGCATCGGCGAAATAGCTGTCCTGGCCGAACAGATCGGAGACGGTCAGGCCGGGATAATCCTCGATGGCAAACAGCGCCACCTTGGTGGAGATCGACTGGCCACCGAACAGCCATTGCTTCAACTGAAGCCCAAGCGGCGCGTATTGTTCGGGATCGGCAAACAGCGCCAGCCAGTCTTTCTGCTGCGCCTTGGAGGCCATGGTGAGATAGCGCGCCGTCTCGGCGTCGATCTCGTCCCGCCGATAGGCCTCGCGGATCTTGGGCAAGAGGTCGCCAAGCGCCAGGATGCGTTTGATCATCAGCTCGGTGATGCCAAAGGTCGCGGCGATGTCGGGAACGGTGCGACCCTGGCTGATAAGCCGCGAAAACGTCTCCCATTGCGAGACTTCGTCGGGATCGAGGCGGGCGATGTTTTCGATCAGCGAGGCTTCGAGCGCATCGGCGTTGTCGCCGTCCTCCATGATGGCGCAGGGCAAGGGATCTTCCTCGCCGCGCTCGTCGGCGATCGATTTCGCGGCGAAATAGCGCCGCCTGCCGGCGACGATCTCGAAGCTTTCCGGCTCGCCATTGGGCCGCACCAGAAGTGGCACAAGAACGCCGCGCGCGCGGACGGAGGGCAGAATGTCGGAGATATCAGGCGCGCGTTTTCCGTGGCGCATGTTGGCAGCGGAAATCTTGAGCCTATCAAGCGGAATGTGGGCAAGCTGCATGGTTACTCTCCTTCGCTTTGGTTGGGGTTGTCCCCGCCGCGGAGGCCGCAGGCCGCGCGGCGGGACGGTTTTGCGCCTATCGACGCGCTAGTCCCGCCGTGTTTGGCGGAAGCTCGGAATGGGATTTTGAAAGGGCGTCTGCTGCCTGTCGCAGAAACCGCTCGGCTTCGGTGATGTGGCCGGCGCAGCGCGCGGCCTCGGCATAGACGGAGAGCGCAAAGCTGGCGTGAAAATAGAGGTCGCGCTCGATGCCGAGGCCAAGCCGGCCCTTGACGCTTTCAAGCTCGGCAAGGCTGACGCTGCCGAGTTCGGGAAAGCCGAAGCCGAGGTCGCAAAGGCCGAAAAGCGTGTCGCCATCGGCATCGAGTTCGGCCAGAAGCCAGGTCGCCGGCCCGGTCGGATCGAACAGTTTCACGACCGGGACATGGTCGGTTTCGGTGTCGGCTGCGCCATTGGCGAGAAGCCGGGCGCGTAGGTGATCGGTGATCAGGATCATGGCAAGAGTTCCTCTTCAGAACGGGTCGAGTTGGTTGCGGGCGGCTTGGTGGAAGCGGCCGATATCGCGCGGCTTCTGCGCCGCGCGGGCGGATGCCGGGAATTTCGGTGTGTGGGGTTCGCGCGCGCTCATGCCGCGATCTCCTCTCGGTCCGCGCCTTCGGCCTCGCCGTTACAGCCAAGCAGGAAATCGGTGGCTTTGGAGGCTTGGCTGGCGGCGCGGAATATGGCGCGGTTGTCCTCGCGCAGAACCTTCAGCCATGAGCCGATATAGTCGGCATGGCGCACGGTCGGTTCGATGCCGAGACTGCTGCAGACGAAGGCGGCAGTGATTTCGGCGACCAGTTCCTCGCGCGCGTAGCTCTTGGAGCCGAAAGAGCCGGAGAGGTCGCGAGCGAGCCGCGTCGGGTGGCCGGTCCAGTGGCCAAGCTCGTGAAAGCAGGTGCGGTAGTAGTCGATCTGCTGGAAGAAAGCGGGCTGCGGCGGCACCTGAATGGAGTCGCTGCTCGGCATGTAGAAAGCGCGATCGCCGCCGATCCTGAAATCCGCGCCGCTTCTGCGGATAAGAGCCTCGGCCTGCGGGACGATCTCGCGCTGAGGCAGCGGCTCGGCGGCGGCATGGAGATGTTCGGGCAGGTTATCGCACTGCGCGACATTGAAGACGGTAAAGCGCTTCAAAAAAGGAACGGCCTGCGGCTCGTCGCCATCGGCCTTGGCGCGTTCTTTTTCGTCTTTGGGAACAAAGCGGTCGGCATGCACGATGGTGGTGCCGCGCTCGCCCTTCCTGACATTGCCGCCAAGGCCGAGCGCCTGCCGGAAGGTCAGCCAGCTCTGGCTGGGGTAAGCGCGCTCGATCACCGCGCCCCACAGGATAAGGATATTGATCCCGGAATACCCGCGCCCGGTGGCGGCATTCCTCGGCAGGCCGAGGCCGGCCTTCGCGCTGCCCCATGGCTTGACCCATGGCACGGTGCCGCGCTCCAGCTCGGCAATGATGCGGTCGGTGATCTCCTGATAGAGGCTGGCGCCCGAGCGCCCGCCCTTGCCTGCGCCAGCCTCTCCGCTGGCGGAACGCTTGCTGTTTGCACGCATCGTTTTATCCTCCGCTCATCAATCGCGCGCCTTTCCCCGGAAGCGGGGTGGGCGGCGAAAAGCGACCGGAAAGGCCCGCCGTCGGAGGCGGACCGCATCCGAAGGACCGGAACGAAGAGGAGGACCCTGAGCGCCAAGCGAAGGGTTGCGGGATGCCGCGGCGGGCCTAGAAGGGAGTGCCGCCCACCCCGCGCCACCGGGAAAGGCCAAAAGACAGACCGCGCCGGCCGCCTGGCCGGCGACCGTCAGCAGCCGACAGGCTGCCCGCGCCAGGGGGCGAAGCCGAATGGCCGAGACCGCCTGAGCCTGGCCGAAGAAAAAGCGGGCTCGGTTCACGAGCACCAGGCGCGCGCCCCTCAGGCGCGCGGGCGCCCGCTGCGTCCGGAGGCTGGACAGAATCTCGCACGCATCAGCGTCAGGCGCCGCAGTTACGTCGAGAAACTCGATGACATCGAGACGCCGCTCTCGGATTATCCCATTTTGGGATATGCTGCGTTGGATCCAGCGCTCAACAGGCGAGGTTCGCAGCAGGCATGGATCGATCAACGGGAACAGATGAGTCTCGAAGCTCAACGCTGCGCGAGGAAGTCCCCTGGTCGGAGAACCTCACGAGCTACGACAGGGAGCATTTCACGATTTACCTGCGGATCCTGGACGCCTGCGCCGACAATGCCGGCGAAGAGGAGATGGCCGATCTCATTCTCGGCATCGACCCGGCGCTTGAACCGGTCCGCGCCCGCAAGGCTCTTCGCAGCCATATCGACCGGGCGAACTGGATGGTTACGACCGGCTAACTGTTCGCCGGCTGACGCGGAGGGCGGAGTGTCACGCTTTTCAAACAAGGAAGTCTCGATATCCTCATGAGCGCGCGGCCGCGAGAGATGGTGGCGGCGGGTGCCGGTCACGACTCCTTCGCGTGCTCTTTTGCTGCCAAATCGAGCGCCTGGCTCAGAGGCATCGCCTTAGAGAACAGAAAGCCCTGAGCGATTCTGCAGCCAAGCTTATGCAGGGTTTGCCGATCCGCCTCCGTTTCGACGCCCTCGGCCATGACCTCGATCCCGAGCGCCCTGCCAAGATCGATCACCGTTTTGACAAGCAGCCGGTCCTCTTGGGACCTGGCTAAGCCGCGAACGAAGCCCTGGTCTATTTTCACCTTGCGTATCCGGCTGTCCTTGAGCGACGCCAAGGTGGAAAAGCCGGTGCCGAAGTCGTCGAGCGCGATGGAAATGCCGGCGTGTGAAAGCCGTGCGAGCTTTTCATCCACTCTGTCCGGGTCCACCGGGGATTCTTCGGTAATCTCGATTTCGAACATCGTTGCAGGCAGACCTTTTGCCGCCAGACCATCCAGAATCATGTCGTCGATATCGCCGGCTTCCAGTTCGCGCGGTGAAACATTCATCGCCACACGGACATCACGGCAGTCAGCCCTCACCAAACCGTCGATAAGAGCGCAACAGTCGGCGAAGACCGTTTGGGTCAGCAGCTGAAGCATTCCGGTTTGGCGTGCGGCCGTGATGATTTCGGGTGGAGAGATGGAGCCATGAATTGGATGGGACCACCTTAGCAAGGCTTCAAAACCGACCACGGCCTCGGTGTCGAGTGTTACGATGGACTGGAACCAAGGCACCAGGCTTCTCGTCTTTATCGCCGAATGAAGGTCGCGTTCGATGGACTGGCGGCGTTGCAGTTCCCTGTCGAGTTCGTCATCGAACAGGCAAAATTCGTTCCTGCCACGACGCTTGGCCGTGTAAAGGGCGATATCGGCCCGCAACAACATTTCCGTCAGTCCCGGGCTTTCGGCCAAGTATATTCCGATAGATGCCCCGACCCGGACGGACGCGACCTCAGGATAGGGGCGGGTAACTTTGGCTATGATATTGGATGCGAGACTACTGGCAGAAAGCGAACTCCTGAGTGAGGGAAAAAACAACACGAATTCATCGCCGCCGATGCGGGCGAGCGTTGAGCCTTCCGGTGCTTCCTGCTCTATGCGGCGGGCGATCCTGACAAGCAGTTCATCACCAGTCCTGTGGCCGTAGGTGTCGTTAACGGATTTGAACCCGTCCAGATCGATCAGCATGGCAACGAAGGGCCCGGCTGCAGTCTCGAACCGACCGATAGCGTGTTCGAGGCCACGCCTGTTAAGAAGGGCCGTCAGGTGGTCCTGCCTGGAATTGACCTCCATTTCGGCCGCAAGCCGCTCGGCCTCATGCCTGAGGCGGCTCGCATCGCGGAAGCGCGCTTGTCCGACAAACGCGGCTCGAACCAAGCCGCCCAGGAAGAGCAGAACGGTGAAAGCAAGAATATAGCCTTCAAGGTTGCCTTTCGCCAGCAAGCACCCCGCTGTGACGAGGAGCGGGGGTGTGATGAAGTTGGTCGCTGCCGCGGCGTATGAACTGCCATATGTAACCGCACCAGCTGCGATGCCGGCCAGAATAATCAGATGCAGAGGTGCGTGAGCTGTCGTGTATCCAACGGTCAGGACAGCAAGAAAGGACCAGGCAAACCCCGCCAGAAGAGCAAGGAGGCCAAACCAGCGAAGCCGCGGCGAAATCCGCGTTAGATCGCCCTGGCGTCTGGTGTCCTTCAGCTGATAACGGGCGAATGCAAGGCGGCCGACATTTATCGCATTGACGACCAGGAACCAGATCGCGGCGCCAGAGCCGTTGCCTGAAAGGGTCTGCACCGCTAGAATCAGGCCTGACAGAACAGTGCTTATGGGCATCGACACGAAAAGACCGGCCCTCAGGTCAGCAAGCTGATCCTGAAGGATTCCGGCCTCCAGTGTGTCTTCTTTCTTCAGGGCCATGGTGGGTTAGCTTGCTTCCGAGGATTTCGTCGCAGCGCAAGCCTATGCAGGCCCACTGAAGGACGGGTTAACTATTCAGCGGGGTACAGCTTTCTGGAAACGTTCAGCCAAGAAATCACTGCCGAGGCCCGCTAGCCCGTCATAACAGCGTGTCGGGAGACGATTGGCGTAGGATTCGGTCGCTAGGCCAACCTTCTACCAACTCTCGCGAGCCAAACTCACCACGAGCGGCTCCATCTCCTCTGGCTATGGTCATCGCTGTAGCGGACCTCGGTGAGGCAGCATTGCGTTTGGCAATCCACCGGCGGTGCTCCTGCTGCTGGCGAGATTAATGTGGCCGAGAATGTGTACAAGACAACACGGCCCAGCTCACAAGTTGGCGGGATCGATGAGCTTTCGAGCGGCGTGCTTGGCGAAGTATCGTGCACCGCTCTGGGTCAGGTGAGCCGCATCATAGAAGATGGGGTGTTGCTTTTCATCTAGCACCACGCACTTATCTTGGTCGGGGCAAACTGATGAAAAGATGTCCAGATAGCGATTACCAAATTGCTGAGCCAGCATGTTGTTTATAAAGAGAGTGTCGGAAGCCTTGAACCGCGCAGCCAAGCTCCCGAGCCCGTCCAACTTCCCGTTCATGTTAACGAAATCGATGCTGCTCTTGAGGAGGTTCTTTCTGCCTAGGACATATACGCGAGCTGGGCTGATTGACTCAATTTTGTCGGCGGCAGCACGCATGCGTTTCGCACCGTATCGTTCCCATAGGAACGCGACGATAACCACATCCGCCTTTTTGAGTGCGGGGCTGGAAAGGAGCGCGTTGCTTCTCTCTTTGCATTTCTCCTCAAGGGAAGGGTCTGACGTGGTGTAGATATTTTCTTGGTCCCAATACTGCTGATCATCGGCATATGGAATGTTGCAGCCATAGTTGAACGTATAGGTGACTATGTCGACGTTTCGCTCGTGGTTTCCTTCCAACAGGATGTTCGTAAAATCAGCGGACTGGCTGTCCCCCACGATGAGGATATGTTTTCTGCCAGGCTTAAAGGTGTTGCTGCTCAGGCGGATGTCATTCGCCCATACGTATTTCATGAGAACATCCATGTCGTAGCTGTTTACTCCGCGAAGCGCTTCTGGCAATCGTGGAAAATAGTGCTGGAAATAGCCGGCGTGCGCGCCGGGCGTAAAAGTCGGAAAAGCTGAATGTTTCGGCGCGCACCCGTTCAACAACTATCTTTGTAATCAAATAGCCACTGATCACGAAGAAGACGTCGACGCCGACATAGCCACCGGAAAGGGTTGAGAACCCTGCGTGGAATAGGACAACAGCAGAAACCGCAAAGGCACGAAGGCCGTCAATATCCGGCCGGTAGTCGAATCGATTCATTCGCTCCTCTAAGCACGGCCTCGGCTGTAACATCAAGGCATTCGCCATGGCCGACATCCTGCGCGCCCGTATCTTTGCGATCGCCTGCGGCTACGAGGATGCCAACGATCTCGACCGGGCTGCGCACCGACCCGGCCTTCAGGCTCGCCTGCGGACGATTCTGTGTTCGCAGCCGACATGCTCGCGACTGGAGAACCTGCCCGAGCTCAAGACGGCATTCAGCTCGGCGATGTGCTGGTCGACCTGTGGCTGTTGACCCGATGCCGCGCGCCCGAGACGGTGGCGCTCGACATCCACGATAAGCTCTAATTTCGAGGGGTTCAGCGTATCAATGCGACCGTAGCGGTGATCGACGCGTCGGCTCGGAAACCCGTGGTCATCATGACTTCGGGTGGTACGCCTGCCTCGTATAGCATTGCCGGCTGATTGTTGAAGTCTTGCCCAGCCATGCCTTGAACCGGATCCCATTTCGAGGCCTTGCAACGCAAGACCATGGAAGCGGCATTGGCAGGGGCAGAATTATCTGGTCGTCGCTCAGGAGATGAAGACGCGCGCTTAGACGGCGAGATAGAAGAGGAGCCCGGGGCGAGATCGCGTCCTCAGATTTGTCGACGGTATCGTGACTGTGGTCTCACCGCCTAAGCATGGCCGAAATGCCATGGCGGACAAATGGAAGATATTGGGCAAAGCGAAGTCCCGCATGTCTTGCAATCCGTGCCGCCGGGTGCTCGCCTGAGTACAGTCCGACAAGTATGTTCGTAGCATGATAGAGCGGTGCCGCTGACCGGCGAAGCCAGCTTTCGTACTTCTGGAGCGTGTCCGGATCGGCAATGTCGCGACGTTCGCGACATGCTGCCAGAATTTTATGGGCGAGTTGCTTCTGGCAGCTCAGGCCGATGTTGAAGCCATGCGCAGTCACCGGGTGCATGCCAATGGCAGCGTCGCCGATGAGTGCGGCGCTCGGAGCCCAGAATTTGTGCGCCCACGTCGTGACCAGCGGATAGCTATGGCGGGTGCTTGCCAAACTCATTTTTCCGAGGCGTTCTCGACACCGGTTTGTCAATTCCGTCAGGAACAAATCGTCGTCGAAAGCAAGCAGTCTATCGGCCTCGTTTAAGGGCAAAGTGACAAGCAGCGACGACACACCTTCCGTGAGCGGCAACATCGCTATCGTCTGATGGTGATCGAACCATTCGACTGCGATCTGGTGATGGAGGCGCTCGTGCCTCACCCGGCAAATCAGCATCGCCTTGCCGAGCCGATTGATATCGGCGCCGATGCCGAGCAGGTTGCGCGTGGCGGACAACCGCGAATCCGCTGCAACGAGAAGCCGAGCGGTCAGTCGCCTGCCATCGGAGAGCGTTATGACTGCTCCTTTGTGGCTGTTTGTTGCATCAACGACCGAATGGCCGCATATCAGCTGGGCATGATCCTGCAAGCGGATGGTCTTGAACAAGGCATCGCGGATGCGACAATTTGGGACCAGAAATCCGAGTGGTTCCTCAGATCCTCTGGGAGGATCGAAACACACAGCGAAAGGGCTCGATCCGTTGAGCACGCGCGCGCCTTGCAGCGGTGATTTTTCCGAAGCGGGGATGGCATCCCAGGCGCCGAACTCGCGAAGGATTCTGATCGAGGCGTAGGTCAGCGCGATCTCGCGACCGTCGAAAGCCGGATTCGCCAGCCGTTCCAAAGACTGCTGTTCAACAACTGCCACCTTCAGTTCGCTCTGCCCCAGCGACGCGGCGAAGGAAAGTCCGACCGGCCCGCCTCCGACGACAACGATGTCGAAACTGTCGTCGTAGCCGACCATCAGCGTGCCGCCATCGAGTCGGCCATCTGCGTGAGATGCTGGTGGAGTTGAGCCACAAACTGTGGACCGATTGCGCTGGGTTCCAGTGCCCGCCGCGTCGCCTCGGCTGACTTTTGGTTTTGGCCATTCTTCGTGTCGGTCTTGATCCAGACGGGCCGCCGAGGTGTTCGGCGGCGCGATTCATTGAAGGAGCCGACCACTACCTTGAAAAAACCCAAAAACCGCCAAGACGCTGATGGTGACGACTAAACTGTCCGTTAGACATGCGTTCTCCCTTGAAAGGCTAGTCGACGAAACCACGCCGATGAGGAGATAACCTTGATCTGGATCAGCCAGACACGACAAATCCGGGCGACGCAGTCCTTCGACGACAGGGGCTTTTCACAAATCTACGTCAAGCGCGGCTTAGCTAAGCTGCTATGGAGCCTCAGCAGGTTGTTCGGCACAGCGATCTGGGTCAGCGTTCCGGCTTGTCATCGGGGTCGATGAGCATCCGCTCGGCGGCTCCATCGAGATCCTCGTATTGACCACTCCTCAAGGCCCACAGAAAGCCGGACAGCCCCAGCGCGCCAAGGAACAGAGCTGCTGGTATGAGGTAGACAAGCGTCGTCATGACGGGTGCACCGATGCGCGAATGCCCGAACGCGTTGCCGAGGGAGCCCTCGTCACCGCGGCGAGCACAAAACCCTGCAGGCGCAACGCATTTCCGATAACAAGCAGCGACGAAGCAGACATCGCGATTGCCGCGATCAGCGGCGTGACGTGCCCCAGAATGGCTATCGGCACAGCAATGGTGTTGTAGACGATCGCGATGGCAATGTTCTGGCGGATCAGCCGTCCGGCCTTCCGTGAGACGTCCAGGGCAAGGGGTACGGCCAAAAGGCTTTCGCGCAGGAAGACGAAGTCGGCCGTGTTGCGGCCAATGTCGGCGGCGGTGGCCGGAGCGATCGAGACGTGCGCAGCGTTCAGCGCGGGGGTATCGTTGAGCCCGTCGCCAACCATCAGCACCTTGTGGTCGTCCTTCGCCAGCGTTTCGATGCACTCGACCTTGCCCGAGGGAAGCAGGGCCGGAACGAAGTCGTCGATACCCAACGTTTCCGCGACTTCGCCGCAGGCGGCTGCGGTATCGCCCGACAGCATCTCCACGGACACCCGGGCATCGTTCAACTGCACAATGGCTGCCCTGGCGTCGGCACGCAGTGCGTCCTCGAAAACGAATGAGGCGACAATGATCCCGTCTTTCGTCAGAACCGTTCCGCCATAGCTATGTTTGCCTTCGCCAACGGTTCGAGCCTTCAATCCAGCCCAGCCGCGCCGGCCCAGTCGCCAAGTGCTGCCCGCAGCGGTGGCTTCGATCCCGAAGCCTGGGTGCTCGCTGACGGATTCGAGTTTCGGCTGACCGGCAAAGCCCGCCATGCCGGCTATGGCCCTTGAAAATGGATGGCGGGAATGCGCGGCCATTTCGGCTGCGATCGCCAGCATGCCCGGATCGACCAACGACGCATTGACGAGCCGGGGCTGGCCGAGCGTAAGCGTTCCGGTCTTGTCGAACACCGCGGTGTCGATCGTGGCCAAGCGCTCCATGGCAGAACCATCCTTGACCATGATGCCGTTTTCAAACAGGCGCCGCGCTGCGACCACCTGCACGATCGGGACCGCAAGGCCGAGTGCGCATGGGCATGTGATGATGAGAACGGCGATGGCGATCGTCATTGCCCGGTGCCAGTCGCCGGTCGCCGCCATCCAGCCCGCGAACGTCACGAAGGCGGTAAGGTGAACCACTGGCGCATAGAGCGCTGAAACGCGGTCGGCAACCCGGCGATAATGCGCGCGACCGCCCTCGGCGGCTTCCATCAGCCGAACCATTTCTGCCAGGAAGGAATCTTTTGCGGCGCCTGTCGCCTCGACGGTCAGCGGGCCGGTGAGATTGAGAATGCCAGCCTGGACGGCTTCTCCTGACGTCACGGTTCTGGGCGTGCTCTCACCGGAAACCAGTGAACAGTCGAGATCCGAAGAGCCTCGAATGATCTTGCCGTCGACGGGAATCCTTTCGCCCGCTGCGATCAGCAGCTGCATGCCAGGTTCTATCTCGCCAACCGGCAGGTAGTCGCGCGTACCATCGTCGCGCAGTACTATGGCGCCGCGCGCCGCCAGCCGTGACAGGCCGTTCACCGCGGTCCGGGCTCGTTCCCGCATCACGTGGTCGAGCGTGCGGCCGATCAGCAGGAAAAACAGCAGCGATACCGACGCGTCGAAGTATGCGTGGTCGCCATGGTTGATAGTTTCATAGAGGCTCATGGTGTAAGCAAGCGAGACCCCAACCGCAATCGGCACGTCCATGTTCATGCGACCGTGGCGCAACGCGTTCCAGGCCGAGCGGAAATAGATGCCACCGGCGAAGGCGAGCGCGGGGATGGCGATCAGCGCCGAGACCCAATGGAACAGATCGCGGGTCGCACCTTCGGCACCGGACCAGACCGAGACCGAAAGCAGCATGATGTTGCCTGCGGCAAAGCCGGCAACCGCGACGGCCCGGATCAGCTCGGAAAGCGTCTTGTCCTTCTCGCCGGTCTCGGGGTCGAACAGATGCGCTTCGTACCCAAGCCGTCCAAGCGCGGCGACAAACGGCGGAACCTCATTTCCGCGCCACCGGATCGCGACGCGTTTCGTCGACAGGTTGACGCGCGCGCCCTCGACGCGATCGAGCTTTGCAAGTGCTGTCTCGATCGTCTGGATGCAGCCCGCGCAATGAACCGTCGGTACTGAAAGATCGGTCTGGCGAAGGTCGTCGCCAAGCGAGCGACTCGCCAATTTGATCTCCTGGTTCGACGGCTGGACGGATGTGGCCCTGTCAAGAGCCAGCGCCATTTCGGCGCCCGGCGCACAGCAGCTCATTGCAGCGCTCCTTGGGAGATCATGATCCGACGGACGTCGCGATAGGGTTGCGCAAGGCCGGCATCGGCGTCGATTTCGACGATCCAGACGCCATCCCTCGGCGTGTGTTGCGCGGCAAATTCCTGGCCCACAGCAGAGGCCAGTGTGATGGACTTGTCCTCTGCCTCGTAGGCGGGATGGCGAAACAGCACCTTGACGCCTTGCAACGGAACCGGCTTGCCGTCGGCATCGCTGAGGCTGTAGCGGACTTCACCCCCTGCGATCGTCAATTTGCTCGTCCAGCCAAGTGCAGCCTGTACACGACCTTCCTCAGCCTTTTGGTTGAACTGCTGGCTCGCCACGTAGGTGTTTTCGACGACAAGGCCGGTCCAGCTGGTGTTGGCGAGTGTCGCCATGGTCAGATTGACGCCTATGACCACACCAAAAAAGGCAAGAATAGTGAGCAACATATGCTTGCCGGTGAATTCGCGGGGCTCTCGCGTATCAATGCTCATCTGGCGGTCTCCGGTGCGTTGAAAGTGGCTGTGTACTCGTCAGATTCGAAGCTCGCCATGTCCTCGACGCGGAACTTGAAGGTTTGCGCTGTGTCCTCCACCTGGTTCGCCGGCTGGCGCACGAAAACCTTCAGCATCTTCAGCCGGTCGGGTTCGACCGGGATGGCGAAGGAACGGGCCGCAGGCAGGTCGATGCCGACGACGCTCATTTCGGCTCCCTGCAAGCCCTGCATGGTGACGACGATCGTCCTTGGCTCGGGGACCATGTTGAGCAGCTTGACGGTGTAGCCATTGCGGATGGAGCCGTCGGACAGCGTGACGAACTGCGGGTTGCGGTCGTGCAGAACGTTGACCTCGAGCCGCTCGCGTGCCAGCAGCGAATAGAGCAGCGCCAGCCCGACCGCCGACCACGCGCCCATGTAGGCGAAGGTCCGCGGCCGAAAGATCTTGCGAATGTGGAAATGCGCCAACCTGTCGGAGAACGTGCCGTCGGCAGTGAGCAGCAGCGAAGGCTTCACCGCGCCGGAGCCACCCCCGGTCGCCACCGCCGTATTGGCGTTGTAGTCGGACAGCGTCGCATAGGAGATCAGCCCGCGCTTCTTGCCGAGCTTGTCCATGACGCCGTCGCAGGCATCGATGCAGAGCGCGCAGGTGATGCATTCGAGCTGCTGGCCGTAGCGAATGTCGATCCCCATCGGGCAGACCGCGACACAGGCATTGCAGTCGACGCAGTCTCCGACCAGCTGCCCCGCGGCCTGGACCCTCTTGGCGTGCCGCGACCGAGGTTCGCCGCGCCAGTCATTGTAGGTCACGGTGAGCGAATTTTCGTCCAGCATGGCCGCCTGGATGCGCGGCCACGGGCACATATAGGTGCAGATTTGCTCGCGCATCAGCCCACCGAATGTGTAGGTCGTCGCCGTCAGCACGGCTATGGTGATGTAGGCGACGGGCGCGGCGGTTCCGGTGAACACCTCTCGAAGCAGAGTTGGCGCATCGGCGAAATAGAAAATCCAGGCGCCGCCGGTTGCCGCCGCAATGACCAGCCAGATGGTGTGCTTCGATACGCGCAGCACGAGCTTATGCGTGGTCCAGGGGCCGGCGTCGAGCTTCATGCGGGCGTTGCGATCTCCCTCGATCGCGCGCTCGACAACCAGAAACAAATCGACCCATACGGTCTGCGGGCAGGTATAGCCGCACCAGGCGCGGCCGACGGTGGAGGTGATCAGGAAAAGGCCGATGCCAGCCATCATCAGCAGGCCGGCGACGTAGTAGAATTCCTGCGGCCAGATCTCGATGAAGAAAAAGTAGAAACGGCGGTTGGCAAGATCGAGCAGCACGGCCTGGTCCGGGGCAAACGGCCCCCGGTCCCATCGCAGCCAAGGCGTCAGATAGTAGATGCCCAAGGTGATCGCCATCACCAGCCATTTGAAGCGGCGGAAACTGCCCGAGGCGCGCTTCGGAAAGATCTTCTTGCGTGGGGCATAGAGCGGCTGACGGGTCTTGGTGGAGTTGACCGCTTCGGCTTCGAGCCGTTCTACCGTTTTATCCAGCACGTGCATCTCCAGTCGCGCGCAGCCGATGACATTGCCGTTCAACCGAACTCGTCTGCTTCGGCTGACTTCCGGAATGCTACGTTGAGCAAGCTTTGCCGCGGGCAGCGCCGCGTTGATGCAGGTCAATCGCCGCATGCCGGAATGGTGTCGAGACCCGGCTCGCGCCGGGCCTCGTCGCTTGGCGGGGAGGGCCGAGAATAGGCTTCCGTTCCTATTCTCCGCCGCCAAGCGAATGGATGTAGACGGCGAGTTCCTTGACCTTGGTCTCGCCGAGCCGCCCGATCCAGGCCGGCATGACGCCGTGCTTCGGCGCGCGGACCTGCGCAGCAATAGCCGCCTCGCCCGGTCCATAGAGCCAGATGGCGTCGGTCAGGTCGGGCGCGCCGAGTTCCCTGTTGCCCTTTGCTATGTCGCCATGACAGGCGACGCAATTTTCCGCGAAAACCTTGACGCCGGGCTCGATCAGACTTGCGTCCCGGACCAGGCCGGACAGGCTGGCAACGTAGGCGCTGACCTGCGCGATCTGGTCCGCCGTGATGATGTCGCCAAAAGCCGGCATTTCCGACAGGCGCGTATCCGGGTCTGACGCGAAGCGGATGCCGTGGGTGATCGTCTGCTGGATCTGCTCAGCGCTGCCGCCCCACAGCCAATCGTCGTCGTTGAGGTTTGGAAAACCCTTAGAGCCTTGCGCGCCGGAGCCATGGCACTGCACGCAATTGACCTTGAAAGCGGCGCCACCGGCAGCGACGGCGAACTCGCGCAATGCGTCGTCGGCAGCAATCTCCGACACGGTTTTCGATTTCACCGCTGCGACATATTTGGCCTTGGCGGCTTCGGCGGCCGCCAGTTCATTCTTGACGTGGTTGCGGCTCGAATAGCCGAGCACACCTCTGGTCGCGGAAGTAAGCATTGGCCATGCCGGATAGGCGATGGTGTAGCCGATCGCCCAGACAATGGTGATGTAAAAGGTCGTGACCCACCAGCGCGGCAGTGGGTTGTTGAGTTCCCGGATGCCATCCCACTCATGGCCGGTCGTTGAGATGCCCGAGACCTCGTCGATGTGCTCGCTGCTCATGATCAATCGTCCTTGAGAGGAATTCGAGCGGCTTCGTCAGCTTGCCTGCGGCCGCCAGGGCGAAGCGCGAAGGCAACGCATCCGACGAAGAAGAGTGCCATGGCGAGCAGGCCCCAACTGTCGGCGAATTCCCGCATCAAATTGTAGTCCACGATCACACTCCTCAGCGGTAGCCGGCGGCTTCGTCGTAGGTCTTGAAATCGACCAACGTGCCGAGCATCTGGAGATAGGCAACGAGGGCATCCATTTCGGTGACCTGCTGCGGATTGCCGTCGAAGTCGCCGGTCTTGGCTTTGGGATAGCGTTTCTCAAGGCCCGAACTATCGGCGTTCGGGTCGGCCTGTGCCATCAGATCGGCGTTGGCGTGCCCGATCATGTCGTCGGTGTAGGGGACGCCAACGCGCGCGTTGGCAACCAGATGCGTCGAGAAGTCCTTCACGTCGATCGGCGCGTCTTTGAGGAACGCGTAGCTCGGCATGATCGATTCCGGCACGACCGAACGTGGGTCGGAAAGGTGATCGACGTGCCAGACATTCGAGTAGCGGTCGCCAACCCGGGCAAGGTCCGGTCCGGTGCGCTTCGATCCCCACTGGAAAGGATGATCGTACATCGACTCGGCCGCCAGGCTGTAGTGACCATAGCGTTCGACTTCGTCGCGGAACGGCCGGATCATCTGGCTGTGGCAGAGGTAGCAACCCTCACGCACATAGATGTTGCGCCCTGCAAGTTCGAGCGGCGAATAGGGCCGCATGCCTTCGACCTTCTCGATCGTATTGTCGAGATAGAAGAGCGGCGCGATCTCGACGATGCCGCCGACGGTCACCACAAGAAGGGAGCCAACGAGAAGAAGCGTGGCGTTTTTCTCGATGACGGCGTGTTTGTCGATCAAGCCCATTTTCTGGCTCCTGATCGCGCACGCTGGAGGGCGGGCTCGGAACCCGGCAGCGGTTGCTCCTCGCGCTGGTAGCCGAGGATGGTCATGGTGATATTCCACGCCATGAGCAGGGCACCGCTGAGGTACATGGCCCCGCCGATGGCGCGCATGACATAGTATGGATGCATGGCGGCGACGGTTTCGGCGAAGGAGTAGACCAGGAAGCCCTGCTCGTCGTATTCGCGCCACATCAGGCCCTGCATGATGCCGGAAACCCACATCACCGCGGCGTAGACGACGATCCCGAGCGTCGCCAGCCAGAAGTGCCAGGTGACCAGCCGTAGCGAATAGAGCCGCTCGCGGTTCCAGAGCTTCGGCACCATGTAGTAGATCGCGCCGAACGAGATCATGCCAACCCAGCCGAGCGCGCCGGAGTGGACGTGCCCGATCGTCCAATCGGTATAGTGGGACAGCGAGTTGACCGTCTTGATCGCCATCATCGGGCCTTCGAAGGTCGACATGCCGTAGAAGGCGATGGCCATCACCATCATGCGGATGATCGGATCGGAACGCAGCTTGTCCCATGCGCCGGACAGCGTCATCACGCCGTTGATCATGCCGCCCCAGGACGGCATCCAGAGCATGATCGAAAACACCATGCCGAGCGTTTGCGCCCAGTCGGGCAGAGCAGTGTAGTGGAGATGGTGCGGACCAGCCCAGATGTAGAGGAAGATCAGCGCCCAGAAGTGGATGATCGAAAGGCGGTAGGAATAAACTGGGCGGTTCGCCTGCTTGGGCACGAAATAATACATCATTCCGAGGAAACCGGCGGTCAGGAAGAAGCCGACGGCATTATGGCCGTACCACCATTGCGTCAGGGCGTCCTGGGCGCCGGAGAAGGCGGAGTAGCTCTTCGAGCCTAGCAGAGAGACGGGCATCGACAGGTTGTTGATCACATGCAGCATCGCGATGGTCACGATGAAGGACAGATAGAACCAGTTGGCGACGTAAATGTGCGGTTCTTTGCGCTTCAGGATGGTGCCGAGGAACAACAGGAGATAGGCGACCCAAACGATGGTCAGCCACAGGTCCACATACCATTCGGGTTCGGCGTATTCGCGACTCTCGGTGACGCCGAGCAGGTAGCCTGTCGCAGCCATGACGATGAAAAGCTGATAGCCCCAGAACACGAACCAGGCGAGATTGCCGCCGAACAACCGGGCACGGCACGTGCGCTGCACGACATACATGGATGTGCAAAGAAGTGCGTTGCCGCCAAAGGCGAAAACCACACCGGACGTATGAAGGGGACGCAAGCGGCCAAAATTGAACCAGGGCTGAATATTGAGGTCCGGGTAGGCGAGCTGCAGAGCGATGAGCACGCCGACGAGCATGCCGACGACGCCCCAGAAGACAGTCGCGATCGCTCCGTAGCGGATTGGACCATCCATGTAAGCGGCGGGGTCGATCGGAACTACTGGCTTGAACTCCGTGTTGCGCAACAGGACCGCAGTGAAGCCCCCCAAGACGAAGAACAAAACCCACATATGCTGGCGAAAAGGTTCATCTACGCCGAAACCGGCAGCCACCAGGGCCGCAAAAGCAAACAGGCTTAGAAGGACGATCTCTGTGCCGAATTTCATCGCAAGTCCCGATCTCCAATTCCGGCGGACCCAAATCCGCAGCGCATTAATTGCGCAGCCGCCGCCTGCTCGCCCTGATCCATGTCAGGGCCACACGATTTTGCTTCGGGCAGATCGAGTTCGGTGCTGACGTTGCCCCCAGTTTCTATCCAGT
>NZ_JHQR01000005.1 GCF_014843825.1 Mesorhizobium silamurunense | reverse complement strand
AGAGGATCACGCTGCGCCCGGCCTCGAGGCTGGCCTTGCCGGCCGCCGCAGCGCGCGCGATCGCCTTGTCGGAACGCTCCGAGACCAGCTCGACCGGATCGACCTCGACGCCGTCGAACCCGTCGTTCATCGCATGGCGGATCTGCCGCTCCGTCGTCGGCGAGCAACTGCCCGACACCACCGCGATGCGGTCGGCTGCACCCGGGGGCGAGAAGCTGCCCCCGCTGCCCGGAGCCCTGTCACCAGCCCACTCGGAAAGCAGCGCGTATTCGATGCCGGAGGAACCGACGACGAAGTGTCCGCCTGGTGTTCGGGTGCGCCATATTTCCTTGCCGGCCAGCGCCTGGCTTTCGGGGCTGTCGACATCGATAAGCAGGATCGCCACGCCGGCGGCCAGCCTGTCGAAGACAACAACCCGGCCCGGCGAGCGCAGCGTCGCCAGGTCGAGCAGTCCCGAGGCCAGGTTCGTCTGGCGCGACAGATGCACCAGGAGGTCCGATTCATCCATCGGCGTTGCCGGGTGGCGGCTCATCACCGGGTGGCGGTCGATGCGGTAGTATCTGTCGCGATAGGCCGCGAAGAGATGGCCGAATGCGGTGTAGCGCTTGAGCTGCGGCGCGCCGACCACCAGCGGCACGCAGTCCTGCGCGAATACCGTGCAGCCGATTTCGATCGCTCGGCCGATGCTGCCGATCGTCGGGCTGGAATCGAAGGTCGAGCAGACCTTGTAGTGGCAGATCTCGGCTTCAAGCGTCTTCAGCCAGATGAAAGCGTCCTTCAGATGCGTGTCCATCCATTGCGGCGTTTCGCTGCGGCTGGTCCCGGCGAGCCCCACGGCACGGCAATGCGCGAAGCGCGCCATCAGTCCGGCATCCGGCTTGCGCATGAAAAGCACGGTCGGCACGCCGCCAAGCTCTAGCGCTTCCATGACGTCGGTCGAGCCGGTGAGGTCGTCGCCATAATAGCTGAGGAGCAGGTTCTGCATGTTCAGACCGCCTTGCCGTCGGCGAATTTCTCGATCGAGCGTGCCAGCTCGACATGGCTCCTGGCGTAGTCGTTGAGCGGGACACCCTCGACCGCTGCCTGCCAAGCCTGCTGCACGGCGCGCACGCCGGCGCCCGGCCCGTCGGGATGGCTGACGATGCCGCCGCCGCAGAGATAGAGGAGATCGACTGTGCGTCCCGTGCGCTCATAGGTCTCGGGCGCCTGTCCGCCCCATTGGCCGGAGCCAGCCACAGGCAGGGCGCAATCATCAGGCGAAAACAGCGGCGTCGTCACCGCCTCGAAGGAGCGGATGAAGGAGTCGTCCGGCTCCCAGTATTTCGAGGCGATGCCGTTGATCTGGAACTGGTCGACGCCGAGCAGCCGCCAGAACTGCTGCCAGACCTTGAAATCCATGCCGAGGCCCGGATGGCGGGTGAGGATGTCCCAGCCGTTGCGATGCGCGTGCAGCACCAACCCGGAGCGCTTCCTGAGATATACCATGCCGCCGAAGCCGACGGAGTTGATGTTCACCACCGCGCAATTGCCGCCGGCTTCAAGCACCAGATCGTGGTTGCGCATCATCTGGTCGGGATCGGCGTGCGAGATGCCGAAGGCGTACATCACCTTCTTGCCGGTCTTCTGCTCATGATCGTGGATCAGCGGCATGATCGCCTTCACCCGCTCCGACAGCGGCGAATAGGCCGGGCTCATCAGCTTCTCGTCGTCCTTGATGAAGTCGACGCCGGCCTCGATCAGCTCGCCCACCATCTCGGCTGTCTCATGCGGCCTCAAACCCAGCGCCGGCTTGACGATGGTGCCAATGATCGGGCGGCCCTCGACACCGGTCAGCCTGCGGCTGCCAGCGACACCGAATTGCGGGCCGGGATGGGCGCCCCTGAATTCCTCCGGCAGCTTCATGTCGACGACGCGGATGCCGGACAGCCCCCTGATCGAATAGGTACCGCCGATCGCAATCGTCATCAGCGCCGCGAGATCGGTGCCGATCGCGTCGAACGGAAAGGCGATGTCGACATCGGCGCGCCTGAAGGGACCGCCGCCGGCCTCGGGCATCGAAGGTTGCGCTGCGTCCGGCAAATGCCGGATCGCCAGCACGCCAGCCGCCACCCTTGCCTTCAGCTCCTCGGTTTCCCCAGGCAATGCGACGAAGGTGCCGGTCGACTGGTCGCTGGCGATCTTGGCCGCCAGCGCCTCGATGCTTCCCGAGGTCTCGATGCGATAGGTGAGGGTGATCATGGCCGGCCGTACTCAGTCGAAAGGCAGGAAAAGAATTCCCTGCGCTCGAAATCTGGTATAATGAGTACATAAGCATTGCAAGCAATATCCTGCCCGGCGGGGCGTCATGCGGCAGGGGCGACGGGCATTCCGGAAATTGCGGCCGCGGTGCTAGATTGGGACTCGGTCAAGGGAGTGATTCGCGGCGATGAACCGTTCGGAACCGATCGTCCGGCGCAAGCTTTCCGACGAAGTCTTCGTCAGGCTGAAGCGCTTGATCACCAGCGGCGAATTGCAGCCGGGCGACGACATGCCGTCCGAGCGCGAGCTGATGGAGCGCTTCGAGGTCGGCCGACCGGCGATCCGTGAAGCGATGCAGGCGCTGAGCAACATGGGTCTCGTCGCCATCTCGCATGGCGAGCGCGCCAAGGTGCTGCAGCTCACTGCCAAATCGATCATCAAACAGGTTGACGGCGCGGCCAAGATCATCCTGTCTTCGTCGAAGGACACACTTGAGCACCTGAAGAGCGCGCGCATCTTCTTCGAGCGCGGCATGGTCAAGGAAGCGGCCGAGAAGGCGACGCCTGAGGACGTGCAGCGGCTCAAGGCAACCGTCGCCGAGCAGCGCGCCGCGCGCGGCGATGCCGAGGCGTTCATCTCCGCCGACATGCGGTTCCATACCCAGATAGCGGCGATTTCAGGCAATCCGATCTATGTTGCGGTCAGCGAAGCGATGCTCGGCTGGCTGAAGGAATATCACACCGAGATGCTGATCTGGACCGGCAAGGAAAAGTTCACGCTGACCGAGCACGAGGAGATCATCGGCTGCATCGAGAGGAAGGACGCCGAAGGCGCCGAGAAGGCGATGATCAAGCACCTGGAACGCTCGCGCGCCCTCTATGTGATGAACTCCGGGAAGTAGCTTCGCTCAGCCGATCCTGGCTATGGCATAGGCCGGCATCGTCAGGCGGCCCGAAGCTGCGCTGAGGCCGAGCCTGCGCACACCCGCCCCCTCCCAAATTGTAACCTGGCCTGCCGTTTCGCGAACCAGCGCCAAGGCATCGACAGGCACGTCGTCCGAGGTGATGTTTGCCAGCCAGGCTGTGACGGCGCCCGCCGGCGAGCGGCCCGCCAGCGCAGCCACGCGATCGTCGCTGACGCGCACAGCGATATGCGTATGGCCGGCCAACGCGGCGAGACCTTGCACGGCGTGGAAGATCGGCCGCGGCGTTCCTTCCTCGGCGGGTTCGCCGGCGGCCGCCAGCACGCCGAACGACCCTGTGAAGCCGGAAAGCGTCAGCATCTCCAGCCCGGCCGGCGCCACGCGCGCGGCATAGCCGACTGTCCAGGCGGCAGCGAACAGTCCGGCATGGCGCGGATCGCGATTCGCCATGGCGATGCGCTGGCCGCGAAGATTCTCCTTGGTCGCGCCGCCATAGGGGTTCTGTCGCATGGCGATGGTCGAGGGGCCGATGCGATAAGGCTTCGCGCCGTAGATCGCCCGTGTCGACTGGGTGATGAAAGGCAGCGCCTCCAGCGATTGCATGACGCTGAGATCGTCGGCCGCATGCACGATCGGGCAGGTGCAATGGGTGATGAAATCGAGCGCGCCGGCCGGAACGCGCTTGCGGTTGAGCTCTGTGAAATAGCTGAACATGCCGCCGCCGAGCCGGATGCCGGGGAAGGCGCGGCGGGCCGCGGCATAGACGTCCTCGAGCGGCGGGCAGGCCGGCCAGACGCTGCCGGGCGGCGTCGACTGCCGGTCGACCGAAGGCGAGATCGCGATGGCATCGAGCCGCAAACCTGCCCTGCGCACCATCTCCGCGACGCCGGACAGTTCGACGTCGAGATCACCGGCGCAGGCGACCACGCATTCGAGGGTCGTCTTGGCGGGGAATGCGGCGGCGAGTTCGGCATGGGCGCGCAAGGCATCAAGGCCGTGGCCGCGTGTCGGATCGTAGTGGAGGAGAAGCTGCCGCGGGCCAAGCTTCGACAGCAGCGAAAGGTTGCCAAGCGCTGACTCGACATCTTCCGGATAAATGACCACGCCAACATCGGGCAGCTTCGCCCCGGCCTCGCCAAGTTCGGCCTGGACAGGTTCGCTGTCCGTCGTCGCGGTAGCAGCCTTCGCGTCGCTGGTGATGCGCAGGCTGACGGTCTGGCGCATCGGCTGGCCGGCCGGCAGCACATAGGGCCATGGCAGAGCGAGCGGCCGCACATAGGTCTTGTAGGAGGCGTCGGACCAGTTGCGCTGGTCTTCCATCTCGAACGTGTCGCCTTCCATCCGGCATTCGGCACTGACGCCGGGCCGCACCTGATGAGTGATGGCGCGTATATCCTTGAAGGGTTGCCAGGGGTCGATCAGCAGCGGCAGTTGCGTGTCCACCACGCTGCCGTTCGTGTGCTCGACCTTGACCGGGCTGCCAGCGAGGCCGGCGATCGGATGCAGGATGCAGAAGCCGCAGCGGTTGGTCTCGAAATCGCTGTCGGGCAACGCGCTCACATCGAAGCTGAGACGGCCGTCGGCGCGGCCTTTGATCCTGGCGCCAAAGCCGAGCCGGCTTCCGCCCGGCCCCTCGCAGCTTGCCGAGTAGCGCACCGAGAAATTGTCATCGCTCTGTTCGATGACCAGATCCTCCAGCGCCGGCTCGTAGGTGCCCCAGTCGCGATCGCGCACGATGTAGGCGATGGCGCGCAGCACCTCGATGCCGCCGTGCCGGATGGTGCGCAGATTGCCGTTGACGAAATCGGCGCTGAGCGGGCCGGCGCTGAGCCGGACCGGTTCGGCGTCGACCGCGCGCGTGCCGTAGAGGAGGAGGGGATCCATGGTCATTTGAGCAGGTCGTCGATCCGCACCGGTTGCCGGCCGGCGGCACCGGCATAGGCAGCCTCGACCAGCGCGAAAGTCTTCAGATTGTCGGCGCCGGATGTCGCCGGTTCCTTGGCCGTCATCAGGCAGTCCACCCAATGCTTCTGGATCGCCGCGACGCTTTCCTGGATGTTGTGCCATGGCCGTGACGCCCAGGAAAGCAGCGGCGGCGACACGTCGCTCACCGTGGTTCCGCTCTTGCCGGTGACGGTGAGTTGGTAGCCCTGCGCCAGTCGGATCGTGCCGTCGCTGCCGTCGAGCTCGATCAGCGTCTCGGGGAACGGCTCGGTGGCAAGCTTTGTCGCATAGCTGCAATCGACCACGGAGGTTGCGCCGCCTTCATGGTCCATGAGCATCGTTGCCACGTCCTCGCCGGCGATGCTGGGGTTGACGCGCGCGGTGCGTGCGGTGAGGTTCGAAACGTCGCCGAGCAGGAAGCGGGCGATGTCGAGGATATGGATGCCGAGATCCTCGATGATGAAGCGCTTGCCCGTCGCCAGGTAAGGCTGGCCGGAAAACACGTCATAGGCGGAGCGGAACGAGATGCGGCCGAAGAACGGCCTGCCGATCTCGCCGCTGTCGAGCACGGCGCGCACCGCCTGGATCGGCGACTGCCAGCGGAAATTCTCGTGCACCATCAGCGGCACGCCGGCGTCGGCGCAGGCCTTCACCATAGCCTTGGCGTCGGCAAGCGTCGGCGCGAACGGTTTTTGGCAGATCGTTGGCACGCGATGCCGCGCCGCGAGTTCGACCAGCGGCCGATGGCTGCCGACAGTGGTCGCGATGTCGACGAAGTCGAGCGTCTCGCTGGCAAACAGCACCCCGGCATCGCCGTGGCGCCGCTCGATGCCGAATTGATCGCCGACGATCCTGAGGCGCTCGGGGTCGCGGTCGCAGATGGCGACTATCGAGACGCCGTCGATGTCGCGCCAGGCGTGCATCTGGTTGATGGCGAAGAAGCCGCAGCCGATCAGCGCTCCACGCAATTCCGCCATGCTCAGCCTGCCTTCGCCATCTGCAACAGCGTCACGCGGCTCTGCAGTCTGCGCTGCGCCTGGTCGACCACGACCGCGACGATGATGACGAGGCCCTTGATCACCATCTGCCAGAACGAGCTGACCCCCATCATCACCAGCCCGTCGGAGAGGATGCCGATGACGAAGGCGCCGACGATGGTGCCGCCGATCGTGCCGCGTCCGCCCGACATCGAAGTGCCGCCAAGCACCGCTGCCGCAATGGCGTTGAGCTCGAAGCTCTCGCCCGTCGCCGGATGCGAAGCCATCAGCTCGGACGAGATGATGAGACCGACGATCGCCGCGCAGAAGCCGGAAAACATGTAGACGAACATCTTCACCATGTTGACCCGGACACCCGAGATCCGTGCCGCGCGCTCGTTGCCGCCGACGGCGAAGATGTGACGGCCGAGCGGCGTGTACCTGGCGAGATAGGCAGCGCCCAGCGCCACCACGACGAGGATCCAGATCGAGACCGGCAGGCCGAGCAGCTTGCCGGCGCCGAGATAGCCGAAGCCGGTGGTGCCGAGCTCCGGCTTGCCGGCGAGGTTGGGGAAGGTGCGTCCGTCCGACGACAAAAGTGCCAGCCCTCGCGCGACATAGAGCGTGCCGAGCGTGGCGATGAAAGGCGCGACGTTCAACCTGGTGATCAGCAAGCCGTTGACGGCGCCGATCAGTATGCCGATGCCAAGCGTGATCAGGGCGATCTCGACGACGTTGAAATAGACGGTGTAGCCGATCTGCAGGTCGATGCCGTTGAGCACGAGATAGCCGGCGACCATGCCGCACAGACCGACGATCGAGCCGACCGACAGGTCGATGCCGCCGGTTATGATGACGAAGGTCATGCCCATGGCGAGGAAGGCATTGAGCGCGACGTGCTTCGCCATCAGGATCAGATTGGCGGCCGAGAGGAAATTCGGCGCCGCGATCGAGAAGAACACCAGCACGGCGATCAGCGCGATGAAGGTCCTCAGCTTCATCAGCGTCAGCAGCACGGAGCCGCCGGATGCCGATGGCGCGGCAGCCTTGGCTGGAATGTCGGTCATCGGCGTTGCTCTCCATGCACGGGTCCATGGCCAAGCGCCGAAGCGGCGACGATCGCTGCTTCCGTCGCCTCGGCTCGTTCGAACATGCCCGTCAGTTTTCCGTTGCTCATCACCGCGATCCGGTCGGACAGCGCCATCACCTCGTCGAGGTCGGAGGTGGCGAAGAGGATGCCCAGCCCATCGCGCGATAGCTTGCGCATGGTGCGGAAGACGTCGGCCTTGGCGCCGACATCGATGCCGCGGCTGGGTTCGTCCATCAAAAGCACTTTCGGCCCCGTGAGCAGCGCCTTGCCGATCACCACCTTCTGCTGGTTGCCGCCCGACAGCGACGACACCTCCTGCGCCGGGTCGGCGACCTTGATCGAAAGCTCGCGCACCATCTGCGTGACGGCCTGCCGCTCGGCGCCGCCACGGATGTGGAACAGGCTGACGAAGCGCGACAGGCTGGCCATCGTCAGGTTGCTGGCGACGGACAGGATCGACACCAGTCCCTCGCGCTGCCTGTCTTCTGGGATCAGCGCCAGGCCGCGCTGGATGCGCCGCGCCGTGTCGCGCTCCTTCACCTGTCTTCCGTCGATGAAGATCCTGCCGCTCGCCTGGCCGTGGCGGCCCATGATGCAGTCGAACAGCTCGCTGCGCCCGGCGCCCATCAATCCGTAGATGCCGAGGATCTCGCCGGCGCGCAAGGAGAGCGAGACGTGATCGACCGCAAGTCCGCCGGTGACGCGCGGCAGGCAGATTTCCTCGGTGCGGAACACCTCCGCGCCGGGTCGATGGCCGTCGGCCTTGGCGAAATCCTTGGCGTCGGAGCCGATCATCTGCCGCACGATCCACTGCGTGTCGACGTTCTTCATCTCCTCCTGGCCGGTGATGCGGCCGTCGCGCAGCACGGTGATGTAGTCGCCGATGCGGATCAGCTCTTCCAGCCGGTGCGAGATATAGACGATCGCGACGCCGCGCGCCTTGAGGTCGGCGATCACCTTGAACAGGATCTCGACTTCCGCCGCGCTCAGCGCAGAGGTCGGCTCGTCCATGATCAGGATGCGAGCGTCGAGCGAGACCGCCTTGGCGATCTCGACCAGCTGCTGCTGGCCGATGCGCAGGTCCTCGACCAGCATGTCGGGCCGGATGCCGGCTTCCAGCTGTTCGAGGAATCCGGCGGCGCGCCGCTCCTGCTCCCTGTGGTCGATCTTGCGGAAGGCGTTGGTCAGCTCGCGCGTGGCGAAGATGTTCTCGGCGACCGAGAGATTGCCGAACAGGTTCAGCTCCTGGAACACCATGCCGATGCCGCGGCTGACGGCGTCTCCGGACGACGAGAACGAAACCTCGTTGCCGTCGAGCAGGATACGGCCCGCGGTCGGCTGCTCGACGCCGGCGATGATCTTCATCAGCGTCGACTTGCCGGCGCCGTTCTCGCCGACCAGCACGTTGACCGCGCCCTTGCGCACCTCGAAATTCGCGTGCTTGACCGCCACGGTGCCGGCATAGACCTTGGAGATGTCTTCCAGCTTCAGGATAACGTCGTGACCGGGCGAGGAACTCATGGCTTCGGCCCGATCTCGGCCTCCGCCGGCGTCACCAGCGGCAGGTCCTGGCCACCCTCGATCGTGTAGGCGCCGAGCACCTTGGCGGTGCGGCCCTCAAGCCCGTCGCGCGGCAGCTTGGACAACACCGACTTGTCGGCATAGGCGTTGAAGGCCTTGCCGAACTGGGCGAAGTCGATCTGGTTGGTGAAGTCGTTGAACTGGACGAAGTCCAGGCTGTCGCGCAGCGCGGTTCCGCGCATGGCCGGTCCGATCTGCACCCGCGCATTCGCCTTGCCGTCGCCATCGACGTCGACATCGATGGTTGCCGCGCGCGACTGCGTGTTGGCGGCGACGATCTTGCCTTCGACGCGCACGGCGAAGGTCCACGGCGAATTCGCCTGCTTTTTCGGATTGCCGTACTTTGCGCCGGCAGCGGCGGGATCGGTTTTCGCCAGCGCATGGACCTCGGCGAACGGCCCGGCCTTCTGCTGCAGATAGGGGATGACCTTCGAGGCCCAGATCTCCTCGACCATCTTGTCCGGATTGAAGGCCGAGCTGTTGGCGCTGTCGCCTCCCTGCGCCGAGGGCGTCGGCAGGATCTTGCAGGCGCCGAGGCTGAGGCCTGCGAGCGCGGCAAGGGTCAGCCCAAGGGTCAGCCAGGTCAACTTGTTCGGCATGGCGGTCAAAAAGCACCCGGGTAGTGAAATGGAGGCGAGGGACGAACGAGCGTTCGCCCCTCGCAGATTGCATCGCGCCGGCTCAGTTCTTGAGCGCGAAGGTCTCCAGCTTGGGAGCATTGTCGCCGTTGATGAGGACGCAGTCCATGAGCTGCTTTTCCTTCTCGGGCGACTTCTTGTTCTTGACGTACTCGTTGGCCTGCTCGACGGCCGTCTGCGCCTGAGCATAGGCCGGCTGCAGCACCGTCGCCTTGATGCCGCTCGAGGTGATGGAGTCGCGCACGTCGTTCGAGCCGTCGAAGCCGACGACGATGACGTCCTTGCGTCCGGCGGCGGCCAGCGCCGCGTAGGCGCCCATCGCCATCGTATCGTTGCCCGAGATCACGCCCTTGATGTCGGGGTTGGCCTGCAGGATCGATTCCATCTTGGAATAGGCTTCGGTCTGGCTCCAGTTGGCCGACTGCTGCGCGACCATCTTCAGGTCCGGATAGTCGTCGATGACGTCGTGATAGCCCTTGGAGCGGATGCCGGCATTGGTGTCGGACTCCTTGCCGACCAGCTCGACATAATTGCCCTTCTCGCCCATCAGCTTGACGAATTCCTGCGCGCCGAGCTGGGCGCCCTGGTAGTTGTTGGAGACGATCTGCGCCACGGCAACGCCGGTGGCGTTGATCTCGCGGTCGATCAGGAACGAGGAGACGCCGGCGTCCTTGGCCTTCTGCACGGCGGCGACGGTGGCGTCGGCGCCGGCGTTGTCGAGGATGATCGCCTTGGCGCCGCGGCCGATCGCGGTGTCGATCAGTTCCGACTGCTTGTTGGCGTCGTCGTCATGCACCAGCACCAGCGTGTCGTAGCCGAGCTCCTTTGCCTTGGCCTCGGCGCCCACGGCTTCCGCCTTGAAGAACGGATTGTCGTGCGAGGGCGTGATGATGGCGATCAGGTCCGCCGCATAAGCGGGCATCGCGGTGCCGAGTGCGAGCACGCCGGCGAAAGCCGCAAGCGTCATTCTGCGAGTAAGTTTCATGAAGTCCTCCCGTTGAAAAAACCTGCCCCGGACGGCCGGGGCCATTTGTCTGAATTCCTCAGGCGGTGGAGGCTGCGCCGCTCGGATCTGAAAGCTTTTGCCGGCTTTCATCCGAGCCTCGCTGCCGGTCCCCGCCATTTCCTCCGCTCGTCCCAGCGATCCGAGCTCGAACAGCTAAAGCCAACTGGTATGATGAGTCAATCACTAATTCAGGTGATGTGTACCTGACAAGCGGCCGTCTCAGGTGATGCGCTGGATGCTGGCTGCGATCTCCTCCGGCTCGAAGACCCGTTTCCAGTCGTCGCGCATCAGCACCGGCTTGCCGAATTCGATGGCCTTGTTGCAGGCGTCCGAGAACACGCCCTTGGTTTCGCCGAAGATGACGGCGCCGAGCACGTTCATGTGGCCGAGCAGGAAGTCGAGCGCCGCCTGACGGTCGACGCCCCGCGCCACGACCTCGTCGAGCGCTTCCTTCATGACGACAAGCAGCGAAGCGCAGACCGTCTCGGAGAGCCCGGGCTCGAGCAGCGCCATCTGCTCGACGGTCACACGATGCGATCGCATCACCGGCGCCCAGATGATCCTGGCGATCTCCTCGCCCTTGGCGTAGTCCGCCTCCGGGCCCTGCATCAGGGCGCTGACGAAATGCTGCTTGGCCTTGACGCCGCCAAAGAAGTCCTTCTTGGCGGCCATGTCGGTCTCGTCGTTGAAGATCGGCGGATGGCAGGGATGCGTGACGAAGTAGGTGAGGTCGGGGCGCTTGGGCAGATGGCCGGCAAAGGGCGCTGCCGCGTCGAGCACGATCACCATCGTTCCCGGCGCCAGCTTGCTTTCGATGCTGGCCGCGACCTTGCCGATATGCGTGTCGGGAACCGCCAGGATCACCACTTCGGCGCCCTTGAGCGCTTCGTCGACGCCGATCGTGTCGATGCCGAGCCCGCTCTTCAGCCGCTCCTTGCCCGCTTCGCTGATCTCGACATGGCGGATGGTGTAGGGGGAACCGCGAAAATTGGTCGACAGGCGGTAGCCCATTTTGCCGCCGGCACCGAACAGCGCAATCGTTGTCATCTAACCTACTCCTGATGTTCAGACGACGATCCACGCCAATCGTCATCTTATATACTGGTATGATCACTCTACCATGATTTGGCAAGAGGAATCGTCTGTGGTCTGTCCGTCATTCCGGCTGAGCCGTCGCCGCGTTCACTTCCGTTTTCGCCGTCGGGTCCTTGCCGCCGTCCGCGAGGTCGACCGACGCACGCCGCGCCAATGCCTGGCGTCCGGCCAGTGCCAGCACGAAGATGACGACGATGCCCTGGACGATGTCCTGCGCGCCCGGCGGCAGGCCGATGATCTGCATGGTGGTGACGATGAGGATGAGCAGGATGCTGGCGAAGAGCGTGCCTAAGGCCGTCGCCGAGCCGCCGAAGATCAGCGTTCCGCCAAGCACCACGGCGGCGATCGACTGCAACAGATAGGGTTGGCCCATCTCGAGGAAGGCTCCGCCGATATAGGCGCCGAGCAGAAGCCCGTCGAGCGATGCCAGCACCGAGGAGATGATGAAGGCCGCCGCGATGATCGGGCCGTTGCGGATGCCGGCGAGCCGCGCCGCGGCTCGGTTCTGGCCGACCGCCGACAGCAATTGCCCGAACACGGTGTAGCGCAGCACGAAGGACGTCGCCACCACGCCGACGATGGCGATGACGGCCATGATTGGCACGCCGGAAACGCGCCCCGTCGCCAGGTCCTTCAGCGCCGAGCTGACGGCGAAGCCGGGTATCGCTCTGTTCGACAGGAGCGTCGCGGTCGCCAGCACATAGCCGGTCGCCAATGTCGCGATGATCGCCGGAATGCCCAGGCCGACGACGAGCAGCGAATTGAGCGCCCCGACGGCAAGGCCAAGCAGGATGGCGGCGGGCACGCCGATGGCAAGGTTCGCATCCTGGCCCTTGACAGTGAGCAGCGCGACGAAGGCGCTGAGCGTGATCACCGAGGCGACCGACAGGTCGATGTTGCCGCGCCCGGTCGTCACCACGAACATCTGGCCGATGCCGACAACCGTCAGGAAGGACGCCGACAGAATGACGCCGGACAGGCTGGACAGGCTGAAGCGGTTGGTGACGACGGAAAGCACCAGCCACAAAAGCACCACGCCGATCGCCGACCAGATCCAGCGGTTGCGTTGCGCCCAGATGCCGAAGCCGGCGAGTGCGTTCATGGCTCGCTCCTGCGATCGGCGGTCAGGCTGCGCAGCGTGAGCAGCGCGATCAGGATCAGCCCTTGCGTGGCGGCGTTGTAATCGCTGCTGACGCTGAGCGTGCCGAGCAGCGCCCCGATCAAGGACAGCGTCACCGCGCCGGCGACGGCGCCGACCGGCGAGATGATGCCGCCGAGCAGCGAGCAGCCGCCCATCACCACGGCGGCAACGCTGAGCAAGGTATAGGAATTACCGGAATTGATGTCGCTCGCCGTGTTGATGGCCGTCAGCGACAGGCCGGCGGCAGCGGCAAACAGTCCGGCGATGAGATAGCGCACCAGCGCGTAGCGCGTCGGTGACCATCCCGAGCGGATCATCGCAGCCGGGTTGTTGCCGAAGCCGCGCAGCACCACGCCGAGCGGCAGCCGGTCGATGACGAGCACGATCAGCGCCACCGCCGCGATCAGGATGATCGAGGTGGGCACGAAGCCGAGCGACCAGTTGAAAAGCGTCGACAGCCAGTCCGGACTGGAGCCGCCCGGTGTCGGCTGCAGCGCATAGCCTATGCCGACCCAGATGAAGGATGCGCCGAGCGTGACGACGATCGCCGGGATCTTGCGCGCCTGGATGACGCCGCCAAGCCCCGCATAGGCGGCGAGAGCGGTCACCAACGCCAGCGCGCCGAGCCAGGGCTGGTCGTAGAGCAGCGTGGCGCTGAGCACGCTGACGAGGCCTGTGAAGGCGCCGACGCCGAGATCGATCTCGCTGCCGCCGACGATGAACATCTGTGCTGCCGTCACCAGCACTAGCGAGAGCGCCGGCATCAAAAGCAGGTCGAGCCCGAAAGTCGAGGCGACTGCCGGGTTGATCGCGATCATGATGGCGAGCACGGCGGCAAGCCCGATGAACGGCGCGGCATTGACCAGCCGGCGGCCGAGCCCCACCATGGCGGTCTGGTTCCGTTCGGTGCTCGCCTGGCTATCCGTCGATTGCGCGAAGGAGGCGCCGACGATCGCCTGCTCGGTAATCGCCTCGCCTGCCAGCTCCTTGACGATCCGGCCGCCGGAAAAGACCAGCACGCGGTCGCAGGCAAGCAGTTCCGCATCCTCGGTCGTGTGCCAGACCAGCGCGCGGCCGCCGCGCGCGACCTCGTTGCAGAGCCGGTAGAAATCCTGCTTGGTGGCGATGTCGACGCCGCGCGTCGGATCGTCGAGCAGGATGACGGGCGTGTCGGCGACCAGCGCTCGCGCCACCAACGCCTTCTGCTGGTTGCCGCCGCTGAGCTCGGTGATGTTGGACTGGAAGCGCCGGTCGTCCAGCCGCAGCTTGCTGGCGGCGCCGGTTGCCGTGTCGCGGTTGGCGCGATCGGAAACCAGCCCCAGTGTTGGTCGGCGCGCGAGCGCGCCGATGCTGATGTTGGAAAGCACGCTCCACAGCGGGAACACGCCTTCCTTCTGCCGGTCGCCGGCGATGAAGCCGGCATCCGCATGCCTTGTGACGGCAGCGTGTTGCTTTCGGCCGGGGTTGAAGATCGCGTGCAGCAATTCCTTCTGCCCGCTGCCTTCGAGACCCGCCAGCCCGACGATCTCGCCGCGCACGATGTCGATGTCGCGGCCGAGCCCGGCTGTCAGCGGCCCGGAGAGCCGCACCAGCACATCCTGGGAGGATGCGGCCGCGACGGCGTGCTGGTGGACCGGATTGGCATCGCCGCCCATCAGCTGAACCAGTTTGCCGATCGAAGCGTCCGCGGCATGGCCCTGCCAGGCGGTGCGGCCGTTGCGCAGCACCACGACTTCGGTGGCGATGTCGATGATTTCCTGCAGCTTGTGGCTGATGAAGATGAAGGCGAGCCCGGCTTTCGCCCGCTTGCGAATGAAGGCTCTCAGCTGCTTCGATCGGTCGAGATCAAGCGAGGATGTCGGCTCATCGAGCACGATGAGCTTGACGCCGGGCGTCGCCGCGGCGCGCGCGATCTCCACCATCTGCCGCTCGGCAATGGTGAGGTGTCCGACCTCGGCGTCGGCGTCGATGCCGTTGCCGGGAAAGACGGCGTCCAGCGCCGCGCGGGCGCGGGCACGGTAGAGCGCGCGCCAGCCAGGCCGGCTTGCGGAATCGCTTGGGGTTTCCAGGAAAAAGTTCTCGGCGACGGACAGGTTGGCGCAGAGCGACAGTTCCTGGTGCACCATGCGGATGCCGCGCCGCTGCACTTCGCCGGTGTCGTAGCCGGCGAAAGCCACATCTTCGCCGGCAAAGGAAATCGAGCCGAGCGTCGGCCACATCGCGCCGCACAGAATGCGCATCAGCGTCGATTTCCCCGCGCCGTTGCCGCCGACCAGCCCGATCACGTCGCCGGCGCCGACGGAGAGATCGATCCCCGCATTGGCGAGTGTCGGCCCAAAACTCTTGGTGATCCCGCTGAGCGAGACGACACTTGGCCGGACAGGAGAAGATGGCGCCGCGGCTGTGGCGATGCCCTGCGCGGCAACGGCGATATGGGACATTCGTCCTCCGGTTCGTCGCAGGCGAAGATCGGGCGTGGCCATGGGCGACGCCCGATCCGTGGCGGGTCGCGTTACTTACTGAGCAGGTTCTGCTTGACCCAGTCCAGCGAATAGCTCGGGCTGATGATCTGGCCGCCCGGCAGCTTCGCGTAGTCCTTCAGGTTGCTGGCATCGACCGTGGCCACCGGCATGATCATCAGCTTGGGCGCCTTGGCGCCCTTGAGCAGCGACAGGCCGAGCCAGAAGGCGGCGCCGCCGATGCCCGGCGTGGTGTTCATCGACACGGTCTGGTAGCCATTCTTGGCGTTCTCGTCGGCCCACCATTTGACGAAGTCGGTGCCGCCGCCGCCTTCGATGACCGGCATCTTGTCCTTGTACTCGCCGCCATACTGGACGAAGGCCTGCGCGATGCCGACATCGTCGCTGCCGCCCTGGCCCAGAACCGCATCGACACGCGGCAGCGAGGGCAGCACGTTGGCGATCGCCGCCTGCGCCACCGAGGCCGTCGCCTGGCCGTAGACGGTCGCGACCACCTTGATGTCGGGATACTTGGCCAGCACGGACTGCTGTGCGTTGAACATGTCATTGTCGGGCGCCGAACCCTTCACGCCGCGCACCTGGATGACGTTGCCCTTGCCGCCGAGCATCTTGAACACGGCTTCCGCCTGGGCGGCCTTGTAGCCCTTGAAATCGAAATTGAGCTGGTAGTTGCAGGGCGCCGAAGCGACCGAGTCGAAGGAGATGACGATGATGCCGGCCTTGCAGGCCTTCTCGATGACGCCGTTGACCGCGGTCTCCGAGGCAGCGTCGACGGCGAGCACGTCGACCTTCTTCAGGATCAGCTCGGCGATCTGGCTGTTCTGCTGCGCGACCGAGCCGTCGCCGTTCATCACGATGTAGTCGGCGATCTGTCCGGCCGCCTTCGCTTCCTTGGCCGAGGCCGCGAAAGCCTCCACCATCTGGTGCCGCCAGGTGTTGCCGTAATAGGCGTTGGCCAGCGCGATGACCGGCGCGTCCGCAGACGCCATTGCTGGCAATGCCGCAACACTTGCCAGTGCGGCGCCGGCAAGCGCCGCAACGATTGAAGCTCTCATGGTTTCTTCCTCCCAACGAACGATCGGCTTGACAGCCCTCAGCATAGCGCATCTGCTGACGATGACGCTATGTCAGGTACACATTATACCAGCATACCAAATAGGCAAGCGCTTTGCTGATCTGATCATGCAGCCGCTCGAACGAAGGAAATCCCGCTGCACATGGGCGCGAAGCGATCACGGTTGCGATCAGGTGGCGCTGGATGACGGCAAGGTCGCTGGACGACCCAGTCCGGATTTTCAGGCCGGAAACAGGAATGCCGTGGCGGGATCGAAGAAGATCTGCCGGCCCGAGGCGGCATCGGCGCCGCCCGGTTCAGCCGTATCCGAAGTCGGCCTGACATCGATCTCGTCGCCCGACCCGGTGCGGGCCACGACGCGCCGGCGGTCGCCGAAGAAGGCCGTATCGACGATCTCGACGGCGAGCGACGCGTTCCCCGGAACAGGCGTCAGGCGGAACGCTTCCGGCCGCACCATCAGCCTGGCCTTCTGGCCGCGGCCGAGCGCGTGTGTCGCTTTCACCCCCTTGATGATCGAGCCATCGGCCAGCCGGACCTTCGCCGTGCCGTTCTCGGTTTCGAGATGCTCCGCCGGCAGGAAGTTGGAATTGCCGATGAAGCCCGCGACGAACTCGCTCGCGGGCCTGAGATAAAGGTCCTCGCCGGTGCCGATCTGCTCGATGCGCCCCTCCTTGAACAAGGCGATGCGGTCGGAAAGGTGCAGCGCCTCCTCCTGATCATGGGTGACATAGAGGATGGTGACGCCGGTCTCGCGGTGGATACGGCGGATCTCAGTCTGGATTTCCTGACGCAGCTTCTTGTCGAGCGCCGACAGCGGCTCGTCCATCAAAAGGATCGGCGGATCGTAGGCAAGCGCGCGGGCAAGCGCGACGCGCTGTTGCTGGCCGCCGGACAGCGCGCCCGGATAGCGGTCGGCGAATTTTTCCAGGCGCACCAGTGCCAGCATGTCGGCGACCTTGCGCTTCACCTCGGCATCCGGCCGGCGGCGTACCCGCAGCGGAAAGGCGACGTTCTCGGCGACGCTGAGATGCGGAAACAGCGTGTAGCGCTGGAACACCATGCCGATGTTGCGCCTGTGGGAGGGCACCAAAAGCAGCGACTTGTCTTCCAGCAGCACATCGCCCGAGGTCGGGTCCTGGAAACCGGCGATCGCATAGAGCGTCGTCGACTTGCCGGAGCCGGATGGCCCCAGAAACGTCAGGAATTCGCCCTTGGGCACATCGATCGTGACGTCATGGACGGCGACGAAAGCGCCGAACGCCTTTCTCACCGCGCGTATGGACAGGAACGGAAGGGTCATCTGGACAGTCTTCTGCGAAGGAGCGCGGTCACGATCATCAGGGCGAGCGTCAGGCCGACGAGCAGGCTGGAGGCGGCGGCGACGACCGGGCTCAAGTCGGCGCGCAGGCTGCCCCAGATCTTCACCGGCAAGGTCTGCAGGGTCGGGCTCGCCATGAAGATCGCCACCACCACCTCGTCCCAGGAGGCGAGGAAGGAAAAGATCGCTGCCGAGAAGATGCCGATGCGGATCGAGGGCAGGGTGATCCTGAGCCTTGCCTGCAGCGGGCTGGCGCCGCAGACGATCGCCGCGTCCTCGATGGATTTGTCAAAACCTTCGAGCGCGGTGGCGATCGGAATGATGGCGAAGGGCAGCGCCAGGATGGTGTGGGCGATGACGAAGCCGGTCGTGGTGCCGGCGAGCCCGATGCGCAGGAAGAAGGCATAGATGGCGATGGCGAAAACCACGACCGGCAGCACCATCGGCGTCA
Organism: Mesorhizobium silamurunense; assembly: GCF_014843825.1. Lineage (GTDB taxonomy): Bacteria > Pseudomonadota > Alphaproteobacteria > Rhizobiales > Rhizobiaceae > Mesorhizobium > Mesorhizobium silamurunense. The sequence goes on along the minus strand of NZ_JHQR01000005.1, from coordinate 6,186 downwards.
GCAACAGGCCCCGAAGCAATTGCCGCCCGCGAAACTCGCCCCTGACCAGGCTGAACGAAGCGAGCAGGCCGATCAGCACGGCAAGGATGGCGGCCATGGCGGCAATCTTGGCGCTGGTCAGCGCGGCGTCGATCCAGGCCGGGTCGGCGAGCAATTCCTGATACCACTTCAGCGTCCAGCCGGGCGGCGGAAAGGCCAGCCACCGCGACGAGCCGAACGACAAAAGGACGATGAAGACCACCGGCAGCAACAGGAAAGCGGCGACCAGCGCGGTGAAGCCGGCAAGCGCCGCGCGCAGCCATCCGAGCCGGTCGTAGTCGAGCAGCATCTCAGAGCCCTCCGCCGAGGCGCTTGGCGCCGACCAGGCGCAGCTGGATCGCGTAGAGCGCCATGGTGACGGCAAGCAGCACGAAGGCGGCAGCACTTCCGAGCCCCCAGTTGAGCAGCGACTGCACCGTCTGGGCGATCATTTCCGCCAGCATCATGTTCGATGTGCCGCCGAGCAGCGCGGGCGTGACGAAATAGCCGAGCGACATGACGAAGACCATCAGCCCGCCGGCGGCGATGCCGGGAAGCGACAGCGGCAGCAGGATGCGGCGGAAGGCCTGGAGCGGACTTGCGCCGCAAAGGGCGGCGGCGCGCAGCGTCATCGGGTCGATCGCGCGCAGCGAGCCGACCAGCGGCAGGATCATGAATGGCAGCATGATGTAGACCATGCCGATGGTGACGCCGGTGAGGTTGTTGATGAGCGGCAGCGGCTCGTGAATGACGCCGAGCCCCATCAGCGCCCGGTTGATCACCCCGGTGCGCTGCAAGAGCACCATCCAAGCATAGGTGCGGGTGAGAAGGTTGGTCCACATCGACAGGATGATGATGCCGAAGACGATCGAGCCGAGCGCCGGCGGCATGATCGCCAGCATCCAGGCAACCGGAAACGCAACGAGGATGGTGACGGCGGTGACGACGGCGGCCACCAGGAAAGTGTTGAAGAACACCCGCACATAGGTGCCGCTGCCGAACAGCGCTGCGTAGTTCTGCAGGCCGGGCTCGGGATCGGTGACGCTGCGCAGCAGCAAGGCGACCACCGGCACGATGAAGAACAAGCCGACCAGGGTGAGCGCCGGCAAGGCGCCGCCGCTGCCGGCCGGCAGGCCGGCAAAAGACTGGCGTCTGAGAGCATTCGCCGTCATGGGACGTCCCTTTCAAGCAGGGGCGCGTTGCCGCGCCCTGCTCCTGTCGCGGGGCTACTTGGTTTGCCAGGCGTACCAGCGCGTGGCGATCTCGTCGCGATGCTCGGCCCAGTAGTTCATGTCGAGGTTGATCTGGCCGTCGACATGGGCGTCAGGCAGGCCCTTGACGACATCGGCGGGCATCTCGGCCTTGGCCTTGGTGTTGACGGGCGCGTAGCCGCTCGCCTCGGCGAATTTCGCCTGCCCGGCCGGGCTGGCCGCGGCGGCGAGGAACTTCATGGCGCTGTCCTTGTTCTTGGCGCCTTTAGGCACGACGAGAACGTCGGCGGCGGTGAGGTTCTGGTTCCAGGATACGCCGACATCGGCGCCGTCCTTCTCCAGCGCGAAGACGCGACCGTTCCAGAGCTGGCCGAAGGCGGCCTCGCCCGAGGCGATCAGCTGTTGCGACTCCGCGCCGCCACCCCACCAGACGATGTCCGACTTGATCATGTCGAGCTTCTTGAAAGCGCGCTCGAGATCGAGCGGATAGAGTTTGTCCGCCGGCACGCCGTCGGCGAGCAGCGCGATCTCGATCACGCCCGGCGCCGACCATTTGTAGAAGGTTCGTTTGCCGGGAAACTTCTTGGTGTCGAACATGTCGGCCCAGCTCGTCGGCTCGCCCGAAACAGCGCCCTTGTTCCAGGCCAGCACGAAGGAATAGTAGAAGCTGCCGACGGCGTGTTCGTTGCTGAAGCGCGGGTCGAGATCGTCCTTGGGCACGACCGCGAAGTCGATCGGCTCGAGCAGGCCGTCCTTGGCGGCCTTGATGGCGAAATCCATCTCCACGTCGACAACATCCCAGGTGACGTTCTTGGCGTCGACCATGGCCTTCAGCTTGCCGTAGTCGGTCGGGCCGTCCTGCAGCACCTTGATGCCGGACGAGGCCGTGAACGGCTCCGCCCAGGACTTGATCTGCGCTTCCTGCGTGGTGCCGCCCCAGCTGGTGAACACCATTTCGTCGGCCTTGGCGGCGGTTGCCGCCAGCAGCCCGGCGAGGACGCCGGCTAAGATCAGTTTCATGTCATTCTCCTCTGATTTCTCTGTTCCGTTTCTTGTTCTTGTCAGTGCACCTTCGTCATGCCGTTCTCAGCGCATGACGAAGGGATCGGGGATCGGCTCGTCCGAGGTCTTGATCCAGACCGATTTCGAGCGCGTGTAGTCGCCAATGGCATCGAGCCCGCCCTCGCGTCCGAGCCCCGACAGGCCGTAGCCGCCGAAGGGCACGAGTGGCGAGACCGCGCGGTAGGTGTTGACCCAGACGACGCCGGCATGGATGTCGCGCGCCATGCGGTGCGCCTTGCCGAGATTTGAGGTGAAGACGCCGGAGGCGAGGCCGAACGGCGTGTCGTTGGCGAGCGCCAACGCCTCGGCCTCTGTGTCGAAGGTAAGCACACTCAGTACCGGCCCGAACAGTTCCTCGCGCACGCAGGCTAGGGCCTGATCCGGGGCCTCAATGATCGTCGGCGCGTAGTAGAATCCGTCCGTCTTGTCTTTGGGGCGTGCGCCGCCGGTGACCAGCGTGCCGCCCGCGGCGAGGCTTTCTGCGACGATGGTCTCGATCCGGTCGCGCTGTCGCTGGGTGGCTAAAGGGCCCATCTCGGTGGCCGGATCCTGCGGATCGCCGATGCGGATCGCTTCGGCCTTGCGCTTAAGCCGGCCGAGGAATTCTTGCCTCACGGAGCGTTCGATCAGCAGGCGTGAGCCGGCGACGCAGCTTTGTCCCGTCGCCGCGAAGATGCCGGCGACGACGGCATTGGCGGCGCTGTCGAGATCGGCATCGGCGAAGACGACGACGGGGCTCTTGCCGCCGAGCTCGAGCGTTGTGTAGGCGAGGTTCTCCGCCGTGTTCCTGACGATGGCGCGCGCCGTCGACGGGCCGCCGGTGAAAGCGACGCGCGAGACCAGCGGATGGCTGGTCAGGCGCCGCCCGCAGTCCTGGCCGAAGCCGGTGAGGATGTTGACAGCGCCGGCTGGAAAGCCGGCTTCGCTAACCAGCTCGGCGAAAGCGAGCAGCGGCGCCGGGCCATCCTCGGAGGCCTTGAGCACCACCGTGCAGCCCGCCGCCAGCGCGGGGCCCAGCTTGACCGCCGAGAGGAAGAGCTGCGAGTTCCATGGCACCACCGCCGCAACGACGCCGATCGGCTCGCGGCGGATGGTGACGTCGAGATCCGCCTTGTCGATCGGCACATGCGCGCCTTCATGCTTGTCGGCGAGCCCGCCATAGTAGCGGTAGTAGTCGCCGACATAGGCGATCTGGGCGCGGGTCTCGCGGATGATCTTGCCGGTGTCGCGCGTCTCGAGTTCCGCCAGCCGCCCGGCATTGGCGGCGACGAGGTCGCCGAGTTTCACCAGCAGCTTGCCGCGCGCGGTCGCCGTCATCGACGCCCAAGGGCCGGAGCGCAACGCGCGATGCGCGGCCTCGACGGCGCGGTCGACATCGGCTTCGCTCGCCGCCGGCATCTTCGCCCATGGCGCGCCGGTCGACGGATCGACGCTGTCGAAGTTGGCGGACGGCTCGTCGAAGCGGCCGTCGATGAAATTCCTGAAGAGAGCGTCGGTCATGGGCTCGCGATCAGTGGAAGGCCGGCATCACCCGGTCGATGAACAGTTGCAGCGATTTCTTCTTGCGCTCATGTGAAAGGCCGCTGTCGATCCAGATCGAATACTGGTCGTAGCCGAGCGCTTCATAGGCCTTCAGCCGCGCGATCACCTCGTCGGCCTCGCCGATCACCAGGTTCTGGCGCATCTTGTCCGGCGCGTATTGCGGCATGGCGGCAATCTCATCGGCGGTCAGCGGCTCCAATATGCCCTGACGCACCGGCTTTTTGTTCTGGAACCAGGCGCCGAACTGGCAGTAGAAGCTCGACAGGTCCTGGCTCAGCCGGTCGGCATCGGCCGCGTCCTCGGCGACGAATGTGTGCATCAAAAGCATGATCTCCGGGCGCGGGATCTCGGGATGGGCGGCGCAGGCGGCGTTGAAGCGCTGCATCAGGCTTGTCACCTCGTCGTCGCCGGCGGCCAGCGGCGTCACCTGGACCTTGCACTCGTTGGCGACGGCGAAGTCGTGCGAGTTCGGGTCGCGCGCCGCCACCCAGATCGGCGGGTAGGGCTTCTGCAGGGGCTTTGGCGAGGAGGTGGTGGAAGGGAACTGCCAGAACTCGCCGGAGAACTCGAAATCGCCGTCCCAGAGGCCGCGGATCGCCGGGATGATCTCGCGCATGCGCTGGCCGGCGCCCCAGGCGTCGAGCCCCGGAAAGACGCGCTGGTATTCGTAGCTGTAGGCGCCGCGCGCGATGCCGATGTCGAGCCGGCCGCCGGTGATGACATCGGCCATCGCCGCTTCGCCGGCGAGCTTGATCGGGTGCCAGAAGGGCGCGATCACGGTGCCGGTGCCAAGTCGGATGCGGCTGGTCTTGGCCGCCAGATAGGCGATGTTGATGAAGGGATTGGGTGAGATGGTGAACTCCATCCCGTGGTGCTCGCCGATCCAGGCGGTCTCGAAGCCCGCCTCTTCCGCCAACAGGACCAGCTCACTGAGCTCGCCCAGCAGCTCCGAATGGGACTTGGCGAGGTCCGAGCGTTCCATATGCACGAAGAGAGAGAACTTCATCCTTGGTCACCTGTATTGAAGGCGGCCCTGGCGAGCGGCCTCACCTCGCCCTCGACCTCGTTGCCGACATAGACGCCGAACGCGTCCTCGGTGCATTCGCGCACATAACGGATGAGCATCGAGCGGATCGCCGGATCGGCGATCTTCAAGCCGTCGATCGCGTCGATGTCGATCAGCCGGATGCCGCGATCGCTGGAGGCCGGCACATCGAACGTGCCGCGATAGTAGACATGCGTGCGCGATTGATTTCCAGCATCGTCCCAGACGGCGTAAAGGAAGCCGAGCTGCGCTTCGATGGCCTTTGCGGCCAGAAGCCCGTTGAGGCTCTTGCCGTCGCTTGCCGAGCCCAGTCCCCGGCCGCGCGGCAGTTCGAGGAAGCCATCCGGCGTTTCCAGGAACAGGATACGGCCGCCGTTTTCGAGAATGGCGCCGACATCGGTGCCGGGCTGGGCGGCGGCCAGCGCCTCCTGGCTGAGGCCGGGCGTGATGTAGGCGCCGCGGCAATAGCCGAGTGGCTGCGCCGAGTTGTGCTCGAAATCGCGAACGCGACCGATGAGGATCGAATGATCGCCCGCCTCGACCAGCCGCTCCATGTCGCAGTCGAAGCACGCGACCGAGCCGTCCAGAACGGGGCTGCCGGTCTGTCCCGGGCGCCATTCGACCGAGGCGAACTTATCAGCCGCTTTCGAGGCGAAGATGCCGGAGGCGGTCTTCTGGCTCTCGTTCAAGATGTTGATGGCGAAGCTCTTCGATGTCGTAAAAACAGGATGGCCCAGCGCCTTGTGGGCGATGCAGACCAGCACCAGAGGCGGATCGAGCGACACCGAGGTGAAGGAGTTGGCGGTGAAGCCGCGCGGCTCGCCTTCCGGTCCGATCGTGGTGACGATCGTCACCCCGGTGAGGAAGGACCCCAGCGCGCGACGGAACTCGCCGCTGTCGAAGCCGGCGTCCGCGGCCGCTCCGTCACTTTGCTCCAGGCTTTCACCTTCGTTGAGAAAGTCGACGATGTGGCGTGTGGTGAGATCGGGTGCCGCCACCGCCATCATGTGCCTCTGGCCTAGGAGCACGGTGCAGCGCCCATGCGGCGCGAGCCTGGCCATGGCGGCCGACATTGCCGGCGAGGAGTTCTTGTCCTCCGAGCCGGTCATGAACAGGGCCGGCATGGCCAAGGCCTGCAGGCGGTCTGCGTGGTCGCTGTCGGCGCGGGCGAACAGGCGATAGGTGCGGGCATAGCCTTCGGGGTCGACCTCACCCAACGCCGCCGCCGTCTTCCCGGCCGCCGCGATGAGCTCGGCCGGAACCGGATCGCCGAACCAGCGAGCGATGGTCTGCGCGGCGCCCGTCGCA
>NZ_JHQR01000082.1 GCF_014843825.1 Mesorhizobium silamurunense | reverse complement strand
GAACGCGTTGGTGGACGCAAAGCAGTTTGGCCAGCACTGTGCATTGCTTTTGTTCGATCTTAACAATTTTGCCGAGGTGAATGATCGCTTTGGCCGAGCCATGGCGGATGCCCTTTTGGTCGAAGTGGCTGCGAGACTTCGGAGATCGACGCGGGAGAGCGATGGCATTGCCAGATTGGAGGGCGGCGAATTTGCAATAATCGCTACGCGCGATATCAGGCCAGATCAAATCAGGTCCTTGGCCAAACAGATCATAGATGCCATGCGCGCGCCGTTCTTGCTCGAAGGGCGCGAAATATATTGCAGGGCCTCTATAGGTATCGCTTTGGCCCCCGCTGACGGTTTGGATGCCAACCAACTCCTGCGGTGCGTCGACACCGCGCTATACAGGGCCAAGACGCCGGGGGCGGGCTCCATCCAGTTTTTCAGCGCAAGTGACGATGAAGCTGCTGCAAGGCGCCATGCCCTTGAACGCGATCTGGCAACTGCGCTCGCTGCCGACCAGCTTTCGCTCGCCTTTCAACCCTTTCTCAAACTCGGGAGTGATCGCATCCGAGGTTTTGAAGCGCTTCTGCGGTGGCAGCATCCGACCCTTGGCGCGATCCCTCCGTCGGAGTTCATACCTATCGCTGAAGAAACCGGATTGATTCACGGCATCGGGCATTGGGCTATCAACGCGGCTTGCCTGGCAGCGGTGCAATGGCCGCGCGACTTGCGGGTCTCCGTCAATTTGTCGGCAGTGCAGCTTAAGGACAAGGCGTTATTGGATGGAATAGTAATGGCCCTGTCGGAGACAGGCCTAGAGCCAAAGCGACTTGAGGTCGAAATCACGGAATCGGTGCTGATTTCGAATTTTGAAGAAACGATTTCATTATTACAATCGTTAATTTCTCTATCCGTCACAGTTGCTCTTGACGATTTTGGCACCGGCTACTCATCACTGACTTATCTTCGTAAATTGCCTCTTTCGCGGCTCAAGATCGACCGATCTTTTGTCCAGGATATGCTCACCGATGCGGACTGCGCCGCGATTGTAAGATCATTGGTTGAGCTGGCGCATGAGCTTCGAATTCAGGTAACAGCCGAAGGCGTAGAAACTCTCGACCAGCTCGACTATCTGCGCTGCGTCGGATGTGATGAAGCTCAAGGCTATTTAATCGGGAAACCTGTCCGGATAGACGACATTCCTGGCATTGGCGCGAAGCGGTTTGGCCAGGAGCTAAATACTTGAATGGCACGACCCGCACTTTGCCGGCGATGGTCTGGTTTTTTCTCGTAGGCCAACGGTGACGAGGTGAGGCAAGGGACTCCACCCGGTAACATTTTTCTTGAGGCAATGCGGTCTTCTTTCATCTTGATAGCAGACGATGCCACTCCGCGAACTCATCGGAATTTCCGACAGTTTTCTTGGCCATGACGGGCGTCGGTTCCGGGGCAGCATCGTCGGATCTGTCCTTCAGGAAGTCCCAAGGCAGAGAACTGTTTTCGCTCTCCTCGATAACAGATCCAGTGGCGAATGATGCAGCAAGATCGACAGCTTTGCGGCGGCGTGCGATCCGGATTGCCGACGAAAGAGCTTGGGCAGTTGTCCTGTAGCGGACCGGGCTCTTGCCGGAAATGGGGCGGATGGGGAGCAGGACGTTGAGAACCTGTCTGATCGGATTCATGGAAGCTCCCTTCTGACTGTCGGCGGCAACCATATAACCAGCCGCGGCAACGAATGACAATTGCACGACGTGATTCCATCCTTCGTGCGCGACCACAGGAGAGGCCACGTGACGGAACTGACAAAACATCTCGGCACTGTGATCGTGACGTCGGACGGCACCGGCCTGTCGGCTCGCGGGCGTATCAGGATTTTTCCGATGACGCTGATGGCGACGGTGGACTCCGACGGCAAGCAACGAGGACGTGTCCGTTGAATTGGCCTCTTGCGAATGGATCAGTGTCTCGCGGAAGCCATTTACGAGCGCGGCCTTCCGGGCTGAATCGACGGGCCATGTCGCCGGCCTGACGTGCCTCCGCCGGCGTCGGGCGCGGCTCTCCAGAAGATGGCGCCATAGCTTTATCTCCCGGCCGTCGGCCGAATAGCCAAGGCGATAGATCGTCTCGTGGCAGACATGGACGCTGCTACGTTCATACGCCATTCGACCGGCGTGGCAGATGCAACTGGCGCAAGCATGCTGGACGCAGGCAATTTATTGCGTGTCCATGTTCGGCTGTTCCCTAAGATGGGGCGAACCATCAGGGAACGTCGTGATACCTCTTGAGCTCAAAGTCACTGCCGCGCGCGACCTTCTGTCCGTTACATGGGATGACGGTGCGGTCTCGCTCATCCCGGCATCCATGCTGCGGGCACGCAGCCGCGCGGCCCAGCAGGTGCGGGCGGACATCGAAGGTAACGAACACTCGTTCGAGACCGTCACCATGACGAGCGCTGAGGCGATCGGTTCCTATGCCATACGTCTGGTTTTCTCCGATGGTCACGACCGGGGCATCTATCCCTGGAGCTATTTGCGCGAAATCGCCGATTCTGCGGCGTGAGGAACGAGAATGGATGATTTTGTCGAAGGGCTGTCGGAAGTCACTTGCGATGTGCTGGTGATCGGCGGCGGCACGGCCGGACCGATGGCGGCGCTCAAGGCGAAGCAGAAAAATCCCGCTCTGAATGTCGTCCTGCTCGAAAAGGCCAATGTGAAGCGTTCCGGAGCCATCTGCATGGGCATGGACGGGCTGAACAACGCCGTCGTTCCGGGATATGCGACGCCCGAGCAATACACCAAGGAGATAACGATCGCCAATGACGGCATTGTCGATCAGGCGCCGGTCTTCAAATATGCCTCGCGCTGCTATGATATCATCCAGGAACTTGACCGTTTCGGCATCCGTTTCCAGAAGAACGCCAATGGCGATTTCGACCTGAAGAAGGTCCACCATCTCGGAACCTATGTGCTGCCGATGCCGAATGGCGATACCGTCAAGAAGGCGCTCTACCGGCAGATCAGGCGCGAAAGGATATTGGTCTCCAATCGCTTCATGGCAACGCGCCTGTTGACTGCCAGCGACGGCAGGATCGCGGGCGCCATTGCGGTGAACACGCCATCTCGGAACCTATGTGCTGCCGATGCCGAATGGCGATACCGTCAAGAAGGCGCTCTACCGGCAGATCAGGCGCGAAAGGATATTGGTCTCCAATCGCTTCATGGCAACGCGCCTGTTGACTGCCAGCGACGGCAGGATCGCGGGCGCCATTGCGGTGAACACGCGCACGGCTGAATTCCTCGTGCTGCGTGCCAAAACCGTGATCCTGTGCATGGGGGCGGCGGGCCGGCTCGGATTGCCGCATTCCGGCTATCTCTTCGGAACCTATGAGAATCCGACCAATTCCGGGGACGGTTATGCCATGGCCTACCATGCGGGCGCCGCGCTCGCGAATCTCGAATGCTATCAGATCAATCCGCTGATCAAGGACTATAACGGCCCGGCTTGCGCTTACGTTGCCGGTCCGTTCGGTGCCTATACCGCCAACAGTGAAGGCAATCGCTTCATCGAAAGCGACTACTGGTCGGGACAGATGATGCAGGAATTCTATAACGAACTACAGTCCGGCAAGGGGCCAGTGTTCCTGAAGCTCAACCACCTTCATGCCGACACGGTCGGCGAGATCGAAGAGATCCTGCACAAGGTCGAGCGCCCGTCGCGCGGCAGGTTCCATCAGGCGCGGGGCACCGATTACCGCGAAAAGATGATCGAAATGCACATTTCCGAAATCGGCTTCTGTTCGGGTCACAGCGCGTCGGGCGTTTTCGTCGATGAATTCGCCCGGACCACGGTGCCGGGCCTCTACGCCGCGGGCGACATGGCGAGCGTGCCCCACAACTATATGCTCGGCGCCTTCACCAACGGAGCCGTCGCCGGCGAGCACGCCGCCGAAGTCGCGCTGGAAACCAGCCTTCCGGATTTCAACGGCGAGTTCGTCAAGGCGGAGCGCAAACGCGTGTTGGCGCCGACGCGGCGCGAGGACGGCATCCCGCCCAACCAGCTGGAATACAAGACCAGGCGGCTGGTCAACGACTATCTGCAGCCGCCCAAGGTGACGGCCAGGATGCAGATCGGCCAGGCGCGGCTCGCCGAGATCAGGGATGATCTCGAAACCGCCCTTGTCGCACGCGACGCACATGAGCTGATGCGTTCGCTGGAAGCGTCGTCCATTCTCGACTGCGCCGACATGGCGGCCCATGCCTCGCTCTTCCGGACAGAGAGCCGCTGGGGGCTCTATCACAACCGCGTCGATTATCCCAAAAAGGATGACGACAACTGGTTCTGCCATACGCTTCTGCGCAAGGTCGACGGCCGCCTGGTTTCTGAGAAGCGGCCAATCCAACCCTACATCGTTCCAATCGAGAACGAGGAGCGGACAGCCTATGACCGTCTGCGCGTTTCCAATCAAGCCTGACGGGGAAACCATGCCGCTTGCGCTTTCACCCACAACCGTTCCCGTCGTCGTGGACGAGGCAAAATGCATCGCCGACAAGGGCTGCACGGTCTGCGTCGATGTCTGCCCGCTGGATGTCCTGCGCATCAGCGATCTCACTGGCAAAGCCTATATGAAATTCGACGAGTGCTGGTACTGCATGCCGTGCGAGAAGGATTGTCCGACCGGCGCTGTAACCGTCAACATCCCCTATCTGTTGCGCTGACATGACTGCATTCGATCCCTTCGAAGATTTTGGCGACATCGAGGAAATCGGCAAGCGTCTGAACGATGCTGACGCGGCCGTGCGACGGCTTGCCGTGATCGATCTTGCCGAGACGGCGAGCGCGGATGTGCTGCCGCATCTCCTGACCGCAGTTGCCGACCCCGACGCGACAGTGCGTTTGCAGTTGGCGATCGCACTGTCCGAGTTCGACGCCGTTGAGGCGGCTGCGGGCCTTGCCCGCCTAGTGGCGGATCAGGATTTGACGGTGGCCCAGGCGGCAGCCGATAGCCTTGCTGAACTGAAGGATCCGGCGGCAGCTGAATCCATTCTGCCGCTCGTCAGTCATGGGCGCGCCTTCGTCCGGGCTGCGGGTTTTCGCGGGCTGAAAGCGTTGCGCTCGCGTGGGGCACTCGGCCCCGCTCTGGCGGCGATGCGGGATGAAGATGCCAATGTGCGCGCGCAGGCGCTTGGCGTCATTGCCTATCTCAAGCTGGAAGAGACCTTGCCGTCTCTCATCGCCGCGACGCGCGATGCCGATGCCACCGTTCGGTCCGTTGCGGTCAACGCCTTGTCCTTCACGAGCCAGCCCGCCGCAGCGGCCGCCGTGACGGCTGCCCTCGACGATGAGAACTGGCAGGTGCGGGCCGCGGCGGCAGAATCGCTTGGCCGTATCGGCCAGACCACGGCCGTCGACGGACTGACCGACGGCCTTTCCGACGAATACTGGCAGGTTCGGCAAAAATGCCTGAATGCGCTTGGCAAGCTCAAGGCGCAATCGGCGGTACGGCAGATTTCGGCGCTGTTGACGAGCGACATGGCTTCGCTGCGCAAGGAGTCTGCGGCGGCGCTCGGCGAAATCGCTGATCCATCGTCGCGGGACGCTGTCATGGCGCATATCGGCGACGCCGATCCGGACGTACGCAAGACCGTTCGCTGGGCGCTAACGCGGCTCGGTTAGTTGCAAGCCGAAGCGCCGTCTCACCCCGCCGCGCGCTTCGAAACCATTTCCATCAGGCTGTGAGGGCGTTCGATACGGATATGGCGCGGCGTCACCGTTACCAGCCCTTCCTTTTGGAAGCGCTTCATCATCATCGTCACCCATTGGCGTGTGGAGCCGACCATGGCCGCAATCTGGTCATGCGTCACCTTGGCATTGATGACGATTGCCCGTCCGTCGCGCACGCCATGAAGGTTGCCGAGATTCATCAGGAACTGCGCCAGACGTTCGATCACCGAACGCGTGCCGAGCATCTGAGCCATCGCCGAATAGCATCTGCCCTTCGCTGCAAGCCCCTGCAGAAGACAGAGTGCGAAATTCGGAAGCTCGACGACGAGCTTCTTCAACGCATTGGCCGGTATGAACAGCATCCGGCATTCGCTCAATGCTTCTCCGGACCAGATATGAATTCCACCGCCGGTCATTTCGGGACCGCCTATGAAATGCCCCGCTGTCCAGTAGGCCAGCGTGATTTCGCGTCCTGACGGTGCTGTGTAGAAGACGTGCACCTTGCCGCTTTCGATGATGAAAATGCCACCGTGGCTGTCGCCCTGGGTGAAGATCGCCTGACCGGTCGCAAAAGCGAGACGTCGGCCATGCGCCCTAAGTTTCGCCCACTCGTCTGATGTCAGGGTATCGAGAAAATGCGCGCCGTCGTCGAGCCCTTCCACGCTTTCGCTGAGAAAGAGCGCCCGATCGCCGGGAAGAACGACCTGCTCGGGCAATTCGAGCGCCGGCTGATGTTTCTTACGCTCAGCTTCGAAATCGGTCGAAAGCATTTCGAGGCTCATATCCGGCTCCTTGCGCGTCATGACAACGCGTAAAAAGTATATAAATTCTATAGACAAAAAAGGAATGGATTTGCGCCGTTCATGCCTGACTTAGATGATTCTTGTCCCCCGAATTTCGAATGGCGACAGAATAACTGTTTGTTTTAAAAGAAGAATTTGAAATAGGCGCGGAAACCGACCGGACGCCGGCGATCGAAATCGGCTGCGAAAGCGTGCAAGTAATTGCTTATGCCTTCAGCTCGGCCATCACATAAATTTGCCGGACAGCGGTTTGGCAATCGCCACTGGGTCAGCAATTTCAGCCCCCGAATGCCGGCATCAAATCACGAGGTAAACCCCATGAATTTTCGCACACATTTGGCGGCCCTTGCCCTTATGGCGACCGGATTCGCTTCTGCCGCGGATGCCGAAACCATCCGCGTGGCGATCGGCACGCAGGACACCACCATCAACACCGCCACGGGCGGATTGCTGATCCGCGAGTTGAAGCTGCTCGACAAATACCTGCCGCACGACGGCAAGTATAAGGACGTCACCTATGATATCCAGTGGAAGAACTTCACGAGCGGCGCGCCGATCACCAATGAGCAGATCGCCGGAAAGCTTGATTTCGGCGTGATGGCGGATTTCCCCGGCTCGTTCAACGGTCTCGCCCATATCAAGGCCGGAAGAAGGAGCTTGTTCATCACCGTGCTGTCGGGCAGCGTGAACGGCAGCGGCAACGGCATTGTGGTACCGACCGCTTCGCCCATCCAGTCGCTCTCGGAGCTCAAGGGCAAGACCATCTCCGTTCCATTCGCATCGACCTCGCACGGCATGCTGCTGCGGGCCGTCAAGGCGCAGGGCTGGGACGCCGAAAGCGACGTGAAGATCATCACCCAGGCGCCTGAAGTTGCCGGCTCGGCCCTCCAGGCAAACCAGATCGACGCGCATGCCGATTTTGTCCCATTTGCCGAGCTCTTCCCCTGGCGCGGCTTCGCCCGCAAGATCTATGACGGATCGCAGGCAAAGACGCCCACTTTCCACGGTGCTCTGGTCGATGCCAACTATGCCGAAAAATATCCCGAGATCGTTGTTGCCTATCTTCGCGCCGCAATCGAGGCCGATCAGTTGATCGCCAAGGAGCCGGAGAAATACAGTGAGCTGATCGCCAAGGTGACGGGCGTCGAAGCCGAGGTCGAATACCTATTCCATGGACCGCTCGGGCTTCAGACCCGGGATCTCACGTGGAAGCCGGAATACCGCCAGGCTGTCGCCACTGCGATCGACACCTTGAGGCTCCTGAAAAAGACCGACCAGTCGCTCGACGTGAACAGCTTTGTCGATGATCGGTTCATCAAGGCCGCATTCAAGGCGTCTGGGCTCGACTATGATGCCGCACTGAAGAACTATGCCCAGCTGCCCTTGAATGCCAAGGATGCTGCCACCGGTGAAGCGATCAGCGATCCCAAGGGCGTTGCTGAGATCTGGGTCCAGGGTGAGCCCCTCGTCCGACACTATGCGTCGCCGCAGAACGCATTCAAGGCGCTCAAGGCCATCGAAGGTGAGGGCAAGCCGGTCCGGGTGTTTTATGCGCAGGACCGTGAAAGCGGCATCAAGCTGCTCGGCAGTCAGGCCTGGTTCGTGCGTGCCGACGGCGGCGAAGTCAGCGCCTTCCTGCTGAAGGAAAACGCCGAGAAATGGGCCAAGGATCATGGTGGCAAGGTGTTGGATTTCGCTGCCGCCAAGGCCTCGATCATGGCCAGCAATTGAGGCTGGCAATGACGCGTTTCCACCTTGGGCGCTGGTTGCGCCGGGCCGGATCCCTCGCCATCTGCCTCATTCTCTGGCAGATGGCATCGAGCCTCGGACTGAATCTCGGTATTGTCACGTTCGAGAATCTGCCATTGCCGGTTGATGTCATGTCGGCAGCGTTGGATTTCCTGCGCTCGCCCAAGTTCTTTGCCCATATTTCGAGCAGCCTGGAAAGGGTTCTGGCCGGCTTTGGCATCGCCGCCGTGATCGGTATCGGCCTCGGCCTCGTCATCGGTCGCTCACGGTGGCTCGGAGATTTCCTGCAAGCCCCGCTCGAGCTCCTGCGGCCGATCCCGGCCGTCGCCTGGATTCCGCTTGCGGTTCTGATGTTTTCGTCGTCGGAACTCTCGATGATTTTCATCACCTTCACGGGCGCGTTGTTTCCGATCCTGCTCAACACCGTCCATGGCGTGGAAAGCGTCGATCCAAGGCTGATCGCGGCTGCGCGCAGCCTGGGGAGCACCCGGACGGCGATGCTGTTGGAAGTCATTATTACAGGTGCGGCGCCGAACATCGTCACGGGCCGGTTCTGTCGCAAACTCTGAGGTGGGGTCGTAAACAGGGTTTTTGCCTGTCTATCAGGCAGCGAGGATTTCGAACTGCTCGGCGATCGAAGGGCTAGGATTGTAGGCATACCTCGCCTGTCGTTTGCGCATCATAGGGGTCATTTCAATGCCGGATAGAATGGTTGTGGCGGTTGCCAGCGACTTGAAGCCAAGCATGGATCGGATGCGGCGCTTGATGCGCCGG
>NZ_JHQR01000074.1 GCF_014843825.1 Mesorhizobium silamurunense | reverse complement strand
GTCACCGCGTCGGCGGCGCGAGCACCGGAGACTGCGATCAGGGCCGCAGCTGAGCCGAGAAGAATGCTCGTGATGTTCATTCTTGATCTCCGTTCAAAGATTAAAAAGGGAGGGAAGGACGTCAAAGAACGAAAATTGTTCAAGAACAAAGTTGACGAAGCTAACGTAAGATTTTTGACATCTGTCCTATTTGTGTCTGAACGAAGATTGGTTTCTGCAGTACTGGGCATTCGTACGGTTAGGTGAGTTGTAGAATTCATACATGACCTGGAGCACTAGAGAGCCGATCTGAGTTAGGCTCAAAAAGGCGCAACATGACTGCAGCTCTTATGCCTCGGCTCGCTGCGCCTAGACGCAGCTCTTCAGCTAAAGTCTTCGGTTGCCTCGGGGGAATTCAGCACTGAGCCAATCGCTATGGTCATCTCCGCTAGTTCTGGGTAGACCGTCACAACGGCTTCCAAAGTTGACTGTGCAAATGACGTGCCATCCCAAGACGTAGCTGCGCGCTGACCCCCAAGTTGGCCGGCGCACTTTGGTCGCGCTTCATTCTTTTTGGCTTTGAGGGTCAAGCTGAACACGAAAAGCAAACGTTTAGGATGTGGTTCGTCTGTTCGATACGCGACAATTTCGTTCAATGGCGACAGCTTTTGTTTGCTAAGAAACCTCGAGATTGAGACATCTTGCGGCGGCACCGTCTCGGTACGTCAGGCGAGATGCCCCACTGACGCCGACATAATAGTCACGAGCGAGGTCGGGCATGCGGCTCTTGGAGCTTGGCCCAGGCCGTAAGCGTCATCGTTAGGGCGGAGGGCCACGCCTCGGTCGTGGCGAAGCTGGTCGTGATCCCGGGCGCCAGCTTGCCAATCAGATCCGGACAAAGTGATTTTCGCAAGGCTGAGAAGATCGACACGGGCAAACCGAAGCGAGGACGCCTCGGAGAGGTTGACGTGGCCGATCTGGGAAGTATCCCGTGTCCGGAGGGGAAGCCCGTGCTACGTATTTTCCGAAGTTGTAGCTGGCTGTCGTCGCGGTTTTTCCGGCCTATCGGCAGTAGGCGGACCTTCCTTTCTGGCCCTAACAAACTCTTGGTCGCCCGGATGGCAAGGGTGGAAAGGATGCGGTGCTGAAGCGACCGATGGATCCCCGGAGCCTTCTGGCTTTGGCGAAGGCCGGACGGACCTCTCGGTCGTCCGGCCTTCGCCTGGGATCACTTCGCCTTCGTCACCTGGCTGAACAGGTCTGGGAATACGGTCTTGGCCTTGCCGATATGCTTGACGGCCTGCGCCGCGTCGAGGTTCACGGGCTTGCCGACGACGATCAGCGCCACCATGCCCATGCCGTAATGCGGATTGCATTTCACGCCGTAGACGCCCTCTTGCGTCAGCGTGACGGTGGTCGTTTCACCTGATTTGCCCTTGAACTCTTGGGCGCCGTCAGGGATCATTCCCTTGATGGTTTCGACATCATGGGTCTTGTCGCCAGGCACAAACTTGATCGTGTCGCCCGGTGCCGCCTTGATGAAATTGGGCTGGAAGGCCATGTAACCCTCGTCTCCCTTTGTCAGCAACTGGACAATGTGTTCCTCGGCATTTGCGGCGCCGGCAAGAGCGAGCAGGGCGGCGGCGGCGGCGGTAATCAGGCGAAGTTTCATGGGAAAGTCCTTTCTTGAGTGCGTCACGGCTTCAACCGTTGCAATTTTCTGGCCCACGGCGCGGGCTAGCGATTTGCGCTGGCGCAACTGGTGCGCGAAATATAGCTGGACCGCCTGGCGCCGCTGTGGAGTCATGAGGAGCTGAGTTTGCCGCTTGACCGCTCGGTTATCGCGCGACTGTCGCTGTTCGGGGGCCTGAACTCCGCGGAACTCGACAGCGTTCTCAAGGACCCCCGGTCCGTACGGTTTGCGAAGGAGTCGCCGATCTTGAGCGGGAGTCCGAGGCGCGCTAATTCTATGTGCTGCTTGCAGGGCATGTCGTGCTGAGCATGTGTCCAGCGAGCTCCGACTGCGTCAGCAAATTGCAGCCCATTCTGTCACATTCCATCGGACAAAGGAGGGGTATGAAAGAGGCCGCGCTTAAGATCGGAAGAGTGGAGACACTCACTCGCAGCGGCGGTGATGGTCGCCACGACCTCGGCCCAACCTAAGCTATCCCAGGAAGGATTTCTGTCAGGCAATCAGATCGATTGGGTTCGCTATGCCGCTCGCCACCCTGGTTTCCTCAGCAGGTGGTCGCCCGAACCGCTTCAAAAGGTCTTTCGCTATTTGACGTGGTACCGCTTGCGAAAACAGATACCCCTGACCGAGTTGGCACCCGATCTCTGCAAGTAAAACGGCCTGGGCTTCGTTCTCGATGCCTTCGGCGATGACCTGGATGTCGAGCTTGCGAGCGATGCCAACCAAGCCCTCGACGATGGCCAGGCTCGGATCTCCCTGGACAAGGCGATCAATGAAGGATTTGTCGATCTTGACGATATCGACCGGCACCGTCAGCAAATGCGTGAGCGAAGCGAAGCCGGTCCCGAAATCATCGAGTGCGATACGCAGGCCATGGGCTCGCAACGCCTTGATCTCCCGAGCGACGACCGGATCGCGCTGGCCGAGATAGACCGACTCCGTTACCTCCAAAATGATATGCTTCAACGGAACGTTCTCGCGGCCGAAGGCGGCTTCGAGACGCGCGTAAAGCGTGCCGCTATGAAAATCGGCTGAGGTAATGTTGATGCCGACATGCTGCAACGGAATACCTTGATCCAGCCACGAGCGCGCGTCCGCTGCGACGATCGCCATCATGCGTTCCGTCAGATGCGAGGCGACGCTGACATCGGAGGTCGCCTGATGAAAAGCAGCGGCGGAAACGACCTCGCCATCCGGCTTGCGAAGGCGGCATAGGGCCTCCATGCCGACGATCACGCGGGTGTCGAGCTGCAGGATCGGCTGATAGAACGCGTCGATCCGGCCTTCGCGCAAAGCCGCGTCGACATCGCGGATCACCTCGATTCGGGTCTTGATTGCGCTGCCGATTCCCGGCGAGTACAGCACGAAGCCGCCCCGCGAAGTTTCCTTGGCGTGGTAGAGCGCGAAATCGGCGTTTTGGCGCACGCTTTTCGCATCGACGTCCCCCGCCGACAGCACTGCGCCGCCGATGGTAGCCTGTGCCAGGATCATGTGCCCGTCGCAGTCGGCGGGCACAGCCAGAGTGTCGAGAATATGACGCGCCGTGCTCTCGATGTCGGCGGGCGCTCCGGCTCGCTGCAGGATCACAGCGAACTCGTCGCCGCCCATGCGGAACACACGGTCAGGCGCCACGCTTTCGGCGAGACGCGACGCTACCACCTGAAGCAAAGCATCGCCGGCCGCATGGCCGAAAGTGTCGTTGATGGTCTTCAGGTTGTCGAGGTCGATGATCAGGACCGCCCAGGCGCTAGGTTGGCCAAAGGACAGCCGCTCCAGGGCGACGTCCAAACTCGCCCGGTTCGGCAGGTTGGTGAGGGCATCGACATAGGCGCCGCGCTCGCCCTCGATGACCCGCTGGTGACGCTCAAGCGCGATGGCGCACAGGGAGGTGCACGAGGCGACGACCTCCTCCTCGCGCGGGGTGGGGCCGCGCTTCTCCGTAAAGTACAGGGCAAAGGTGCCGAGCACAGCGCCCGCGGCGTCGCAGATCGGGCTCGACCAGCAGGCCTTCAGGCCCAGCGCCAGGACTGGCTCCTTGAAGCTGACCCAGCGCGGGTCGGTCGCGATGTCCTTCGCAGCCACGGCCATTCCGAGATAGGCCGCACTGCCGCAGGAGCCCACAAGCGGGCCGATCATCAGGCCGTCGAGAAGAGCCATATATTCATTCGGGAAGCTGGAACCTGGGAGGGGATGCAACAAGCCATTACCGTCAACGCGCAGAACGGAACACCAGACGCCCGGCAACAGTTTCTCGATCTGGCGGCAAAGACGGTCCGTCGTCGCTTCGAGCGTTTCGCCCCTGGCGATCATTTCGAGAATATTGTTCTGGAGATGCAGCACGTTAACCCGCCAATACGTGTGCATAAGTACCTGTAGCATTCCTGGTGAAATCACCCTGATGAGGCGCAGTGCACAAGATGACGATGTCAGGTAATCCTTTATAAGTGTTATCTTTCGCCACTGACAAACCGGGGCCAGGACTCATTAATCAGAGCCAGAAGATAACGGCTGCTGCGATGCAGATGGAAGGCGGATGCCGGTCCACGGATTTTCGGCAAGTGCAAAGGCGAAGCTGTCGGTTCGAGGCTCCCCTCAGACGCAATGCGGCAAGCCGGACTTGTCGCGGTTTCAATAAGCATGCTGAACGCAGGCAATTTATTGCGTGTCCATGTTCCGCTGATCCCTAAGATGGGGCGAACCATCAGGGAACGCCGTGATACCTCTTGAGCTCAAGGTCACTGCCGCGTCACGGCCGGACCGATGGCGGCGCTCAAGGCGAAGCAGAAAAATCCCGCTCTGAATGTCGTCCTGCTCGAAAAGGCCAATGTGAAAGAGTTCCGGAGCTATCTGCATGGGCATGGACGGGCTGAACAACGCCGTCGTCCCAGGATATGCGACGCCCGAGCAATACACCAAGGACATCACGATCGCCAATGACGGCATTGTCGATCAGGCGCCGGTCTTCAAATATGCCTCGCGCTGCTATGACAAGCTGCCGATGCCGAATGGCGATACCGTCAAGAAGGCGCTCTACCGTCAGATCAGGCGCAAAAGGATATTGGTCTCCAACCGCTTCATGGTAACGCGCCTGTTGACTGCCAACGACGGCAGGATCGCGGGCGCCACAACGCACGGCTGAATTCCTCGTGCTGCGTGCCAAGACCGTGATCCTCTGCATGGGCGCGGCGGGCCGGCTCGGATTGCCGCATGCCGGCTATCTCTTCGGAACCTATGAGAATCCGACCAATCCGGTGACGGTTATGCCATGGCCTATCATGCGGGTGCCGCGCTCGCGAATCTCGAATGCTATCAGATCAATCCGCTGATCAAGGACTATAACGGCCCGGCTTGCGCTTACGTGGCCGGTCCGTTCGGAGCCTATAGCGCCAACAGTGAAGGCAATCGCTTCATCGAAGCGACTACTGGTCTGGACAGATGATGCAGGAATTCTACAACGAACTACAGTCGGGCAAGGGGTACGCCGCGGCGACATGGCGAGCGTGCCACACAACTATATGCTCGGCGCCTTCACCAATGGGGCCGTCGCCGGCGAGCACGCTGCCGAAGTCGCGCTGGAAACCAATCTTCCGGATTTCGACAGCGAGTTCGTCAAGGCGGAGCGCAAGCGCGTGTTGGCACCGACGCGGCGTGAAGACGGCATCCCGCAGGGATGATCTCGAAACCGCCCTTGTCGCGCGCGACGCACATGAGCTGATGTGTTCGCTCGAAGTGTCGTCCATTCTCGACTGCGCCGACAGGGCGGCGCATGCCTCGCGAGTTCTCGGCACGATTGTTAAGTTCCCCTGTGCGAGCGATGCTCGACTTGCGGCACCACCTAGGAGCGCGATTTGTCGATGATCATGCCCCTTGAGGGCGCAGCCCTGCCTTCAGCAACCGGTCAGTAGGCGCTTGGGAGCCTTAGCATTGCGGCGGACCTGGACGATCTCGTTCAGCACATTCCCGTTCTGATAGACGGCGGTCCACTGCCAATGCCTATGGCCGGCAGTCGATACCACGAGCTCATCGAGATGCCAGATATCGCTACGCGAGGGCGTCTTACGAGCCAGCTGGCGAGCAAAGTCTGGTCCCGACGCCGTATCGTCTCGTGGGATATGGCAATGCCGCGCTCCAGCAGAATCTCTGCGACCAGGCGCAGACTGAAGCGAAAGCGATGGCAGAACCAAACGGCGTGCGAGATGGTCTCGGCGGGAAAGCGATGGCGCTTATGGCTGACCGGCCAAGTGTTCATACCCTCGCCATCCAGCCAAGACTGATCGGCGACATCGCCCGCGTGAGCATTCCCATTGGCAAAATACAAGGTTCGCGCCAAAGCGAATGATTTGACATAACGCAGAGACACAGGAGAGCGAAGCGGTAAGGATGATGGTTATCAGCATAGGAAGGAAACTGTTGCAGACCTCAATCCTGACAAAATATCGCGAGGCTCGCCTGCCTTGGTACACCATCTATCCGACTGTGCCGGAGTTCTCCGCAGCGATCGGTGCCCAGACTTATGAGAAATGGCTCGGGGACCTACCGGCTGACGAACCAGTGTCACTCTATCTCCACGTTCCGTTCTGCCGGTCGATGT
>NZ_JHQR01000076.1 GCF_014843825.1 Mesorhizobium silamurunense | reverse complement strand
CCCCGGTTACTGTTTCAGGGCTCGGTTAGGCAATTCTATCTGGCGAACCGTGGGCTGCGTTTTTGTTGGAAAGACGACGTCCCTCCGGGCCACCATAGTATTAAATATCAACCATTTGAATCTACTTCTTCACAAGTAGATGCATCGATCTCTGCCAACGTCATAGCGTTCCGGTGAAACTGGTTGGGCCTTTGTCCGTCAATTTCTCCTTCTCGTCAAAAGCACTGGACGCAGACTTAACTCAAAAATTCTGGCTTCGAAAGACCTCCCTGCAGTGCGTGCGGTGATCGGCGGCAACGACGTGCCAATGGGCGGGTTTTTGGGAATCCCTCACGATTCCGTCACATCACAGAATGCTCTAGTCGTTCAGCTTTCCGCCACGGTGTCCCATCGTCATCTTGGATGCGTACATCGTCGGTGAACGCTTGCCTGGAAGGTTCGCCTCGAGGACGATCTGCTCGATAAACCCCTGGTTCATTTCGAATTCCACGCATTCGTCAAGCTTATCGACAATCCAGAGCATATACTTCTCTGGGCCATGCTTATCCTGCTTATTAAATTTCTTATCATATCCGCAATCGTCGAGAGGTATCATTTGAGGGAGAACTGGAAGAAGCATGATCTTCGGTTTTGGAAGATCAAAGCAATGTCCCTCATATGAATACCCGACAATAATTCCAGATGACAGTACCTTTCCGCTCTTATATGCTTCATCGAATGACACAACAGTAGAAATCACGATGAATCCGATATTTCGCACGGCTAAGGAAATCTGAGTCGCGTAGCCAAACTCATCGGGAAAT
Source organism: Mesorhizobium silamurunense (assembly GCF_014843825.1). Taxonomy (GTDB): domain Bacteria; phylum Pseudomonadota; class Alphaproteobacteria; order Rhizobiales; family Rhizobiaceae; genus Mesorhizobium; species Mesorhizobium silamurunense. The sequence goes on along the minus strand of NZ_JHQR01000076.1, from coordinate 8,165 downwards.
CCGCTGATCCTTCGATTTGCAATCAGGTTAAGAAATTGTTCCTTTGTAACTTTTGAATCACTCAATTGCTGCAGAAATTGGTCGTTTTGACTTACATCATCCGATTGCGATCGAACTGATATTGCGAAGTCTGCGCTCTCAAGGTTTTTTGGATGGTTGGGGTAAACAAGATCTCCGCCGCCCGGGGCGATGCCGTAAAGCCTGACCTGTGTTGCGTTGTAAGCGCCTGATGGAAACGTCAGTGTCGGTCGGTGATAGTCGTCGCTCATTTTGCTCGCTCCTTTTTGTTGTAATCGATCAGTTCATAGAATCTCTCGCCATCTGAAATTTTCTTCAAACTTTTCCGCAAGCGCGGGCGCCACCCGGTCGCTGACATCGACCAGCGTGGCAGCGGCATTCTCGAAGGTCAGGTCATCTGCATCGAGGCGCGGCCATGCCTGAGCAAGTGCGAGGGCCACTTCGTCCCTTGCTCTGATCAGCATGCTCTTGAACATGAAGGGCCGAGCGCGAAAGGCGCGGGACGTGAAATCCGAGATGCGCTGCATGTCGGACTGGTCGACATCCTTGATATCGATCCCCAGCAGCCGCTCGTCGGCCAACCCCTCGTGCACCAATGCCGCGTGGTAGCCGTCGACGATCGTGTCGAACACAGCCCCCGTGAACGGCCGTGACCTGTCATGGATTTCCGCCGTCACCTCCGACATGCGGCGTGCGTTGCTGGCGAGGCGGATCTGCCGATCGCCAGTCAGTTCGGCAATCCGGTTCAATTCATTGAGAACAAGCAGGTTGCCATCGCAGTGCCGCAGCAGCCGGTCCATGCCGCTGTCGAAACTCAGGAAGGACAAGAGCGAGACCAGATCCGAGCTGGCTTCGTGGAACGGCCCGAAATCGCCTTGAGTCAGGCCGCCGGCTGGTGTCCCGAACAGCGAAAACAAGATTGCGTGGCCGACCTCATGTGCGATCACATCGAAGTTGAGCGCATAGGGATACTTGCCTCCGTCGATGCCGCGCTCGCGGCCGAGTTCCAGATAGCCATAGCCCGATTGCGCATTCTCCCAGTCGACGAAGGGGATGATTTCGAGCCGCTCGTACGTCTCGGCGAAGTACCAGACAATCGGTTTGCCGAGGTAGCTTTCCCAGATGTCCAGCACGCGGCTGACCGAGGCGAAAGCGTGCGCAGAAAGGAACTGCCGCGAGGTCAGGGAAAGCTGATCGAAATGGCCGTCAAAACCAGCCTCTGCAGGCGGAAAGATTTCGCCGACAAATGGTGGCAGATAAGGGTAGTCGTAAGGCTCCTTGTCGAGGAGCGGATCGCGAACGTAGATGCGGTGATCTTCCGGGCCGGAGCGGATCAGATCGGGTGGAGTAGAAATCCATACTGTTTCGGGTGTTCCGTAACCCGAAAGGTGAGGGACCTGCGGGTAGACCAGGAACCGCGTTCCCAGCAACGGATCTTGCGCAACGACACGATCGACCGCGTCCAATTGCCTGGCTCCCCTCTCACGCTACCACGCTATCACGGCGCTTACGTCGCGTAAATCGCGGGCCGCCAAGAGGTCAGGGCCTACAGCGCCAGCCCCGCATCATCCATATCCTTGGAGAAGGCCGAGGTTAGCTGTAATTCCGGCATGGGATGCGCTTTTTCAAATGCTTGCTCCCTCAAAAGTTCGACTGCCCGCAGGGCATCTTGCTTTTTTTGCTGGACGAAAGCCGCACCGAGCTCCCTGCTCAATTTCTCGACGTCGTCCTTGCCGTCGTGCGCATCCCGGACCATGCGTGCCAGGGTGCGCTCGCGAAAGTTGACGGCCTGTGCCGCACCCTCGAGCCTCGCCTGCTGTTCGGGTGAAATCACGCCGCGCCGGCAAGCGGCGCGAAGGGTCCGACGCAGGTCAATCAGCGCATGCGTCAATGGAGCGAAATTCACCTCGGCCGGTCCATGCAATACCGCTACTGCGTCGTCGGGTGCAAAGGCGAAGCGGCGATACCATCGGTAGATAAGCCCGACGCCTTGCATATGGGGGAACAGCTCGGCTGCACGAAGGGCACCCATGCTGGCCGCGCCGACGACATGAATGCCGCGGCTGAGGGCCCACAGGATTTCCTTGTGCCGAACCGCGGGCTCCGCCTGAAAACCGCCGTCGATGACAAGAATCGCACTCGGGTCGAAACGCTGCACGGCCGAAACGATCGAGCCTTGCACGGCCGGGGGAAGGCATACCGCATCGACGACCTTCAACGCGTCGGCATGGGACAGGGTAGGGCCGGTGAAGACGAGTTTCGGGCGCATGGTCTCTACCCCTGCAAGAGCGGCTGCAAGGCAGGGATGACGATCCTGACAACCGACAGGGCGTCGAGCGGTTTCGTTATCACCCGGACCAGGTGAACCGCATCGAACCCTCTCTCTTCGAGAATTGCCAGGAGGACCGACAGCCCGTCCGCCGCCGTGTTGAACTTCTGGTCGGCGAGCGCACGGAAATCCACGCTGCGCGGGCCGTCGCGAAGGAGCCGGCGATGCGCTGCGATCATCTGCCGATCGGGGTATTTTGGATAGAACGCGCGCGTCAGGTCATCGCGCGCGCCCGAGATCGCCGCCAGACGGGCCTGGGCCGCTTCGTAGATGGCTTGCGCCGCCGCTCCGGCGGGACTGAAACCGGCAGCCGAACCATCAGCCGGATGATCCAGGAGGACCGTTTCCGTCGGTTCGTCTTCCAGCAGATGGCACCACACCACCGGTATGCCCAACGGCGACAGAGCTTGCCAAAGGCCGACCAGCACGTTTTTGGCCGCCAAAGTCTCCAGGAGATCGCGGAGCGACGGATCATCGATCGTCTCGGGATCGATGCGTTGACGGTGAAAAAAACCGTGGGTCCGGTATGCCGTGGCGATCGCGTCGCGTTCGATGCATTCGAGCATGCCATGAACGATGGCATCCGGCTCCTCGAAGCCTGCGGCCAGACCGCTCGTCGATGCCGCGAAAATGCCGTCGTGGGGCAGTGACGGCAGCACATATGCGGTGTGCACGAGCTCGAACGGGACCAGGTCGCGGCTGCCGGTGAGAAGATTGTCGGTGGCTACCCACGCCGTCTCCCTGCCGCGCCATCCGGGCGCGGTGCCGTCCTGGAGATGGCTTTCGAAACGATTGGGCGGGATGCCCAATTGATCGGCGCAGCCGACGACTGTGTCGAAATTCGCCACCTGCTCTGCAAAGAAGCTCTCAGCCGATTCCAGCATGGCCGATATGGCGGCTTGCGTCAGGGTGGCGCCCTTGCCTTGCGCGACCGCGTTGGAGAGCGAGAAAGGCCTTGTCACCTGCACGACGGGGATGCCGAGCTGGTCGAGCCCGGTAATGTCTGCGATCCGCGTGATGCCCAAGGCTTCGCGCATCTTCATCAGCTGCGCCAGCGCCTCGTCGGGCGGCGGACCCAGGCGTTCATATCGCTCCAGCATCGCGGATCTCTTGCAGGGCCGGCTAGTGCCGAACGGCCGGTTCGGGATTGACGATCAGTGCGGCGCCCGGCTCGAGAGCGGATTTCGCACGTTCGACCCGGTCGCGATAGCGCGACGACAGTTCAGGTGACAGGCCTGATGATTGAAGGGTCTCGTATGCACTGACGAGGAAAGGCACCGCGCTTTGCTCCGCGGCTATGGCGATGCTCTTTTCGAGGGCAGCGATCACGTCCGCCTCCGCGTCGCCCTGGAGAAGAAGTAGCTCTGCCCTTCGCCGGTAGAGCTCTGCCAGCCAGAAGCGGCTGCCGCCGGCCTCGGCCTGCGCCGCAGCCGAGCCCAGCAGCGCGAGCGCCTCATCGACCTCGGCAGTTCGTGTCAAAAGCTCTGCCAGCATGCCGCAATAGACCGGTTCGTCCTCAGGTGTCTGGAACTCGCCATGGAGGCCAAGACCTTGGCGCATTTTTTCCCTGCCGCTCTCGACCTGGCCGGCGTTGCCGTCGCACCAGCCTTCGAAGATTTGCGCTGCGGCGGCGAGGGCGGGCATATGATGGCGCTCCGTCAAGTGGCGCAGATCCGCTATCACGCTTCGCAGCGCCGAAAAATCGCGGCGATAGCAATGCAGCATCGCCTCGTTGAGGTAGGCATGCGCGATGCTGCCGGCATGTCCGGTTTGCTGCGCCCAGCTCCTGGCTTCCGACATCGAATGGATCGCGCTTGCCGGCTTTCCGACGAACCACAAGGACAAGGCGCGGTGAGCGAGCCCGCAGACCCTCGCGTCATGCCCGCCGAACAACGCAGCATTCGCTTTGCCCTGGCCGTGCTCATAGAGCGAAAGCCCGACGTCGACGGCTGCGATGCAGCGGTCGTGACGGCCAAGATTGAAGTCGATGGCCCACACGCAATGCCTGGCCTGGAGTTGCACTTCGGCATCCTCGACATCCCTGAGATCGCTGAGCACGACTTCCGCGCGCTCGCCGTCCATGACGGTATCGGTGAACCACCAGCCCCAGTAGATCGGGAACCACTTGGCCCGTTCGGCTACCGGCCGCCGCCGGGCGATCATCACGCCGTCCTCGTATAATTTGCGGGCGGGCGCCGAGTTCGGCCCCTCGACAGCGGTCAGGATGGGACCGAGCACGACCATTGCCGATAGCCGCAGCGCGTCTCGCGTGTCGGTCGCGGCAACCCGCTCGCAGAGCCCCAAAGCATGTTCGAGTATCTGCCTTGCTTCCGCCATTGCCGAGCGGGACGAGCTTTCCGTGCCTGCGATCACAAACTGATCGATCGCTTCCTCGATAAGGCCAGCGCGTTCAGCATGTTCTGCCAATTCAGCCGTACCCAGCCACGGGGCCAGATTTCGGTCGCGGGCGACAGCGGAGAAAAGCGACTGATGGAGGGCCTGCCGTCTCCTCCGCAGCAATGCATTGTAGATTGTCTCCCCGATCAGGGCATGACGAAATCCATAGTCGGGCTCGCCGGAAGGCCTGACCCGGATTAGGAATCCCGCCTCGATGAGGGTGTCCAATGCATTCCCGATCGTCTCGTCACTGTATTCCGGCAACAGCTTCCGGAGCAATTCCGGATTGAAACGATTGCCGGCGACGGCGGCCGCTCGTGCCACATCCTTTGCAGGGCCCAAGGCTTCCAGCCTGGCTTCAAGGATGCCTTCAAACACCGATATTCGGCTTGATGAGCCGGCTGGCGCAAGGCGATCCGTTATGGAGGCCGCATTCTCGGCGATCCATTGGCAGATTTCCTCGATGAAAAGAGGCACGCCCCCGGTCACCTCCTCCACCATGCCAATGAGTTCCGAATGCGCGGCTGACCCGATTTCCGGCCGCATTGCCATGATTGCCTGTCGCGTTTCCTCGCGATCGAGCGGCTTCAGAGTAATATGCGGCAAGTCCCGGAACCCTGAATAAGTCTCAGATCCAGGTCGCGCAGTCATTATGAGAAGCACGGGCACCCGATGAATGAAGAGTGCAAGTTCCGCCAGCAATTGCCTCGACGTGAGGTCGATCCAATGTATGTCTTCGACAACCAGGATGAGTGGTCCGCGTTCGCATATGGCTTCGATGCTTCTGCGAACTGCCCAGGTGGCTTTCTCCCGGATGACCTTGAGATCAGCCTCCTTCAGAGCGGGATTCGATCCTTCAGCCCCAAGCAGAAACGAGAAGATGTCGACAACTTCGTCATCGTGAACGCTTTGATTTGCGAAGACCGCCGCTACGTCTGAAGTCTCCAGCCGACCCTCTTTGCCAGCCAGGTCACTCCGAACATTTTGCAGCAGAGGATAAAGGGCCGAGTGGGAGCCGCCGGGCTGACATTGAAAAAGCAGCAATTTTGCCCGCTGAAAGCGTGTCCTCTTGCGGACTTCATAAAGCAGGCGGGACTTGCCGATACCGGCCTCACCCTGAACTAAAATGACGCCGCCCTTGCCGGCGACGGCATCATGCCAACATGCGGCGATGGTGGCCAATTCGTCCCCACGGCCTATAAACGTATTGTTCAAGCGCCCGAAGGCGAAGAAGCGGTCAACGTCCCGCTTGTGGCTAAAGGCACGCCAAGTCCGCTCCGGCTCCGCGAAGCCCTTAATAACGTGAATGCCACGAAAACTGAAAACGTGGGACCGCCGCGCCAAATTTCGGGTCTCGTCGGACACCAGTATTGTATCCGGCTGAGCCATCGCCTGGAGCCGCGTCGCCATGGCCAAAGCAGGGCCCGTGACGCTGGCATGCGCCGGGTCACCGCCGTCCCCGTGAACGAGGGTCATGGATGTAGCAATCCCGACCCGAACATGTAGGTCCGTATGGTCTTTCTCCAGCCCGACCCGCTTGCACGCTTCAATGATTTCGAGTCCTGCCCGGATCGCTTGCGAAGCCGCGTCCTTTGCCTCCATCTCTATTGGAAAAAGTGCGACACCGCCGTCGCCGGCCTCGCTCACGATAACACCCGAGTATGATGAGATTGCCTGTCTTGCCTCACGCCGAAAGGCCGACATTAGCTCTTCATAGTCCTCGATATCCAGAACTGCGAGCAGGTCGGTTGATCCGACCAGATCATAACAGAGAGCTGTCATAACGCGCCGCTCGCTGCGAACGTCGGACACACTACTGTCGTCCTTGCTCAGAACGCCCTTGGCAAGGGCCACGATTGGAGGCTCTAATGGACGCTTTTCCGACATGCTACAGTGCCTTGGCTGGCGGAGTGGGAGCGATACTATCAAATGCGCTAATATTCACCAGGGCGCTCGGACGACCCTCATCTCATCATAAGCGATACTTCGGACGATGTGCGTCACGCTCCCTGACCGCCTAATCTCACGAGATTGCCGCAAGCAGGATGAGTCTCTCGCAGTTCGTCCAGCTCAGCCACGTGCTGCCTGTCCGAATCCGAAATTGCCGAGCAGCGCGCGATTCTGGCCGATAGTTAGCGACTTGACACGAGCGCTATTCGCTGTCTCGGAAGTGGACGACACATTGGTGATTTTGAACCGATTGCAGGAAGCGAGACTGTTCGAAGTGGCGCTCGGCGACGAAAAGTAGACTCGACTGTCCACTAAAAGGGGGCGGACCGAGACCGTCGGCCGGTAGCTGACCAATGAGTGCTCTTGGCGCGGAGGAGGCATTGGGTAAGCTAAGTTCGACTGTACGGTTCGCGGGACCATACGGAACGATACGGAAAGGATGTCTGACCTGTGCCCACAAAAAAGACAATAAAATCAAATATTTGAGGACGTCCTCCGGGCCCATCATTGTCGTTATTTATCAATCACTTAGCGCCTATTTCTCCTTCGGTTAACCAAGTCCGAGGTGGCGAACCTCCGCGCATCGCTTTGATTTTGTTGACTTACGGTGGGCTGCTGAAGCCCACCAAACGTCGTAGAAGGATCGCGGCGGGCACGCGGACCGCCACCGTGGTTCCTATCCCGTATGGAGGAACAGTCAGAACGTGCAGCGGATCGTCAACGATCTGCACGACGATCGTCGCGTTCGAACCGAACCCGCATCACCGTCGCGCGCAACTCGTCGTCCTGACCGCTCGCGCCAGAGCGGCCTATGACGCGGCCTTGCGGCTGTGGAGCCCTCTGGTCGAGGAGCTTGCGGCAGGACTCTCCGCGAGCGAGGTCGCGGTCGTGCGCACGGGGATAATGGCGTTCCGCCAAAAGCTGGAAAAGCTTATCGGCGACGATCCAATGAACTTCGGTGACACGCAGGGTCGTTTTGCGGGAGGCAGGTATGAGCGCGCGGTTGATCTTCAACATTCAAGCCATATTAGGGCCCGCTGCGCTGCCAGCAACGCAAGAGCCGTGAGTGCATGAGCGTCCAGCTATTCCACGCAACAGGAGAGCAGGCGCACACGATCCGGGTCCGGCGCCTGGTGAAGATCCACCGGGAGAGGCGGGTGACCTGGCGAGACGAGACATAGCTGAAGACGAGGCATAGCTGAACGACTTGGGCGCCGAGCACCCAAGCTCGGCGCCGGCTTCGATTACCCGCGCACGTCAGCAAAGCGGCTGTCAGGCCATCTTTGCCAATATCTTGGTCATATCTGCCGTGTCGAATGCCCTCAGCGTCTCAGTTCTGATGTTGCCCATTGAAATGGCAGTTCGTTTCGCCCTGCCGCCCCGTCCAAGCGCAGCGTCGCGCGCATCGTAGCCAGTGATGGCAAGGCTGTGATACCATTGCACAAGGTGCGCCGCGGTTGGCAATTGCCAC
>NZ_JHQR01000078.1 GCF_014843825.1 Mesorhizobium silamurunense | reverse complement strand
CGGCGCAAGCGTCATTGCAGTTCGGCACCAGCAGCGCGAACTCGTCGCCGCCGAGGCGCGCGGCATGCGCCGAAGACGGCAGGCTGGCGCGAATGCCGGCGGCGACGCTCCTCAGCGCGACATCGCCTGCGGCATGGCCGGCATAGTCGTTGAGCGCCTTGAAGTAGTCGAGGTCGACATAGAACACGGCGAGCGGCAGCCGGTCCGTGGCGCCGATGTTTTCGGCGAGCAGCCGGTCGAAGGCCGAGCGGTTCCAGAGCCCGGTCAACGCATCGTGGTGGGCGGCGTAGGCTAGCTCCTCGGCGCGCTTCTTCTCGTCGGTGATGTCGCGCACGGTGCCGAGGATCTGGCCGGCCGAGCCGACGCCGGCGATGAAGCGCACCAGCGACTCGACATGGCGGATCTCGCCGTCGCGCCGGATAATGCGATATTGGGTCGCCGTAACGCTCTGCGAGCCCGGCGGCGGCAGGTGTGCGCGCTCGGTGGCGTCCTTGTCGTCGGGATGGAGATAGGTGTGCCAGAGGCCGGCCGTCACCTCGTCGGTATCGCTGATCAGGCCGAAGATCTCGCGGGTGCGGGCGTCCCAATAGCTCTTGCTGGTGCCGATGTCGTGGTGCCAGATGCCGGTGCCGCTGGCGGCGAGCGCGAGGCGGAAACGGACATTGATCTGCTCGAGCGCGGCCTCGGCCTCCTTCTGCCTGTTGATGTCGGTCTGCACGCCCATCAGGCGCAGCGGCTTGCCTTCGGCGTCGCGCTCGACGATGCCGCCGCGGTCGAGCACCCAGACCCAGTGGCCGTCCTTGTGCTTCAGGCGCAGTTCCGTCTCGATGGATTCGGTGTGGCCGGCGATGTGGCGGTCGCCGCTCGCCAGCGCCCGCTCGCGGTCGTCGGGATGGGTAAGCTTCAGCCAGAGATCGGAGGTGTTGGCGAGCTCGCCCTCGGCATAGCCCAGCATCCTCCACCAGGTCGGCGAATAGTAGCAGTCGCCGGTGGACAGGTTCCAGTCCCAAAGCCCGAGCTGGGCACGGTCGAGCGCCAGCGCCCAGAATTCGCCCTTACGTTTCTCGTCGTCTGCCATGCCCTGGTTTGCCTGCCCCCCGTTCGGGCATCCTGCATGAAACCAGAGAAGAAAGGGTTACCGGGGCGTGTCCGCGATTGCCGGCGGCTGCACGCGGCGCGCCAGTCCGCGAGCCATCGAGCGATCCAGCAAGCCGCGCAGTTCCTCGCGGCCGCGCGCGATCCGCGACATCAGCGTGCCGACCGGAATGCCGAGGATATTGGCGGCCTCGACGTAGGAAAACCCTTCGATCCCAACCAGGAGGAGCACCGCTCGCCGGTTCGGGCCGATCGCCTGCAAGGCATCCATGATCTCGCGCGATGCAACGCTCTCGACCTGGTCGGCCGGCACAGCCTGGGCTTCGCCGGCTTCCAGCGGCAGGACCGCGGCGTCGCCGCGCCGGTTCGCCCTGCGCAACTGGTCGATGAACAGATGCCGCATGATCGTGAACAGCCACTGTCTCGGGCTTTCTCCGCTCTGCCAGTTGTCGAGACGCGTGAGCGCCCGCTCGAGACAATCCTGGACGAGATCGTCGGCACGATCGCGGTCGCGGGAAAGCGAGCGCGCGAAGCGGCGCAGACGCGGTATCTCGTCCAGGATCGCCGCTTTCTTCTCGTCCATACCGGCACGGCCGCCTCTGTTGATCGTCGCGGCCGCGGCCCCGGCCGGAACCGGGTTCGCGGTGCGACGCCGAAGATGCAAGGACTTCGTTTCAGCTGAGTGTCGACACGACAATGACGGCCGTCACGCTTGACAGTTTCTGGCGCTTCTCGAGCGTCGGTTTTTCATAAGTCTTCTTCATCGCCTGTTCCTTCCGCCGATCATCCGACGATCGTGTGTCTAGCCGAGACAAGGTGGGCACGCTTGGGCGCGGCGGAACAGAGTTTTGGGGAATGCGGCCCTGGCGGCGCGCTCTGCCGCTTTCGCCAATCGCCGGTGCTTCACAGCGCCGGCAGCCGCCGCCTCACCACCGCCGCGTGGAAGCGCGCGCCATGGAGCAGGCCTTCGTCGTTGAAGTCATAAGCCGGGTTGTGCAGCGGCGCGGAATTGCCGTTGCCGAGGAAGGCGAAGCAGCCGGGCACTTCGGCCAGGAAACGCGCGAAATCCTCCGAGGCCGTCATCGGCTCCGCCGCGATGCCAACGGCATCGTCGGCCAGGATCTGCCGCGCGGCGGCGAAAGCCTCGTCGACCAAGGCTGCGTCGTTGATCAAAGGCACGAACTCACGCGTGTAAGTGACTTGTGCCGCGACATTATAGGCCTGGGCCGTGCCTTCGGCGATGCGGCGCATTTCCTTTTCGATGGCCGCGCTCACTTCGGGGCGGAAACTGCGGCAATCGCCGAGGATGCGGGCCAGCCCCGGCAGCGCGTTGCGGGTGCCGTCGGTGATGAGCTCGGTGACCGAGACGACGCCGATATCGGCGGGGCTCAGGCGCCGCGAGACGATGGTCTGCAGGTTGACGACCAGCGCGCAGGCGGCGACCAGCGTCTCCTGTCCAGCATGCGGGCGCGCCGCATGGCCACCCAGACCTTTCAGCACGATCTCGAAATTGTCCTCGGCCGACATGACCGGCCCGCTCCGGGTCTCGAAATGGCCGACTGGCAGGCCCGGCATGTTGTGCAGCCCAAAAATCTCCTCGAAGGGGAAGCGCTCGAGCAGGCCGTCGTCGAGCATGGCGAGCGCGCCCCTGCCCCATTCCTCGGCCGGCTGGAAGATGAAGCGCACGGTGCCGTCGAAGTCGCCCTCTTCGGCAAGCAGTTTGGCTGCGCCGAGCAGCATGGCGGTGTGGCCGTCATGGCCGCAGGCATGCATGGTGCCGGGCGTCCGCGAGCGCCAGGCTTGAGTGCCCTGCTCGGCGATGCGTAGCGCATCCATGTCGGCGCGCAGCGCGATCGCGCGGTTGCCGCTGCCCCTGGTCAACGTGCCGACGACGCCGGTGCCGCCGACGCCCTCGGCGACCTCCAGCCCGAACGCGCGCAACTTCTCCGCCACGAAGGCAGCGGTGCGCTTTTCCTCGAAGCCGAATTCGGGATGTGCGTGGAGGTCGTGCCGCCACGCCGCCATCTCGCGATGCAGTGCGTCGAGGTCGACTTCAGCCATCGTCGTGCTCCCAAGCCTTTGTCTCAGGCAGTCTGCAGGAACATCTCTTCCGGCGCCATCCCGACCAGTTCGGCATAGCGGCCGGGATCGGTCGCCCCTTCGGAGTTGATGATCAGCACGCGGGAATTGGCATCGAGACCGAGTGCCGCGCGCATGTCCTTGTCGCCCGCGGCGCGGATCAGCCCGGCGAGCCCCGTCCCGCCGCTCTCGCCGGAGACAATCGCCGGATCGTTGCCCAAGGGTCGCGCCAGCCGCTTCATCACCGAGACTGCGTCCTCTTCGTTCACCGTCATGAAGGCATCGCCGACGCGCGCCAGCACGCGCCAGGCGACCAGGGACGGCTCCGCGCATTCCAGCATCGTCATGACTGTCGGCTGCTGATGTGCGATCGTTATCGGACGTCCGGCCTGCACCGAGGCGTAGACGCAAGCCGATCGCGTCGGCTCGACCACCACGGCTTTCGGCCGCCGTCCACCAAGCAGAACCGCCATATGGCCGGCAATCGCCGCCGCGAAGCCGCCGACGCCGGCCTGCAAGAAGACATGCGTAGGTGGCTCGGCCAGATGCCGCAGCGCCTCGCGCACGATCACCGTATAGCCCTGCATGACCAGGCCGGGGACGCGCTCATAGCCCGGCCAGGACGTGTTGGAGACGATCTTCCAGCCGCGCTCGGCGCCGACCCGGGCGACTTCACGCACCGCATGATCGTAGCCGCCTTCGACCCGCACGATCTCGGCGCCGAGGCGGGCGATGGCCACGACACGCTCGGCGCTGACGCCGGCATGAACGAAAATAACCGAACGTGCGCCGACCAGGCCGGCGCCCTGCGCCACCGAACGGCCATGGTTGCCGTCGGTGGCGCAGACGAAGATCATGCCCGAGGCGATCTCGCGCACTCTTACGTCGCCGATCTCGTCGACATCGACCGCGCGGCCGAGGCGCTTGCTCGCCTCTTCCAGCACCAGCCGCATGACCGCATAGGCGCCGCCCAGCGCCTTGAAGCTGCCAAGGCCAAGACGCTGACCCTCATCCTTCACATGCAGGGCGGCGATGCCGAGTTGATCGGCCAATGCCGGCAAGGCGTGCAGCGGTGTTTCGGCATGGTTGTCGCGCGCCTTGAGATAATGCTCGGCCCGGGCAGCGCCCGCCACGCCGAGAGCGTCGACGTCGGCTGCAACCAGCGGCTGGTTGTATTCGGGACGTTGGTTGAGCAGCATCATGGCGTTCTTTCTTCAAGGCACTGACTGTTGGCGCACGCAAAAATTGCGTTCTGATTTGGCTAAGTGATTGAAGTTTGTTTCATCCGGATGTCGCCAGATGCCAGCCTTGGCAGAACTCGACGCCATCGACCGCACTATTTTTGGGGGTATTGGCCCGGGTCAAAGTCAGTCATCCGCGTTTTCTTCTCTTCCGGTCAGTCGGCCGCCAGCCTGGCGGTGACGCCGAGCAGGACGTCGGCGCCCGCGACAAGCTCGCCGTCGGCGTTGATCGTCATGTTGCTCGCCCGCGCAACTTCTTCCGGCGCCATCCTAACCAACTCGGCATAGCGGCCGGGGTCGGTCGCGCCTTCGGAGTTGATGATGAGCACACGCGAATGCGCATCGAGGTGAAGTGCTGCCCGCATCTTCTCATCGCCGGCAGCGCGGATCAGCCCGGCGAGCCCCGCCCCGCCGCTTTCACCGGAGACGATCGCCGGATCATTGCCCGAAGGCCGCGCCAAGCGGTTCATCACCGAAACCGCATCTTCCTCGTCCACGGTCATGAAAGCGTCGCCGATCCGCGACAACACGCGCCAGGCGACGAGCGACGGCTCGTAGCATTCGAGCATCGCCATCACTGTGGGCTTGCTGTGCGCAATCGCGATTGGACGCCCGGCCTTTGCGGTTTCATAGATGCAGGCCGCGCGGGCCGGCTCGACCACGATTGCCCTCGGCCGATCCTGACCAAGCATGATGGCGAGGTGGCCAGCCACAGCCGCGGCGAAGCCGCCGACGCCGGCCTGCAGGAAGACGTGGGTGGGCGGCCGAGGCAAGCGCTTCAGCGCTTCGCGTACGATCACAGTGTAGCCTTGCATCACAAGTCCCGGTATGCGTTCGTAGCCCGGCCAGGATGTGTCGGAGACGACGGTCCAGCCGCGCTCGGCGGCGACGCGGGCGGCTTCCCCGACCGACTGGTCGTAATCGCCCGCGACGCGAACGATCTCGGCGCCGAAGCGGGAGATGGCGGCCACACGTTCGTTGCTGACGCCCGAATGGACGAAGATGACGGACCGCGCGCCGACCAAGCCGGCCCCTTGCGCCACCGAGCGTCCATGATTGCCGTCGGTCGCGCAAGCGAAAGTCATGCCGGCGGCAGTCGCCTTCACATCCGGCCTATGCAATTCCGAGATATCGACTGTGCGGCCGCGCCGCTTGCCGGCCGCTTCCAGCACCAGCCGCATGACGGCATAAGCGCCGCCAAGCGCCTTGAAGCTGCCGAGGCCAAGACGCTTGCCCTCATCCTTCACATGCAGCGTGGCGATGCCAAGCTCGCCGGCCAGCGCCGGCAAGGCATAGAGCGGCGTCTCGGCATGGCTGTCGCGCGCCATGAGAAAGCGCTCCGCCTGGTCTGCGCCGGCGATGCCGAGCGTCGCGGCATCGGCCGCGACCAGCGGCTGGTTGTGTTCGGGACGTTGGTTGAGCAGCATCATGGCGTTTTTCTCCGAGGTGCTGAACTCTATTGCGGAGTGAGCGGGAAATGCGCTCTGTTTCGGCCATCTGATTGCAAGTTTGTTTCATCCGGATGCCGCCAAATGCCAGTCTTGCCCGATCTCGACGCCTTCGACCGCGCGATCCTTTCCATCCTGCAGAAGGACAACACCACGCCGCAGCGCATGATCGGCGAGGCGGTGAACCTGTCGGCGCCGGCGGTGCAGCGGCGCATCAGACGCATGGAGGAGCGCGGTGTCATCCGCGCCAATGTCGCGCTGGTCGATCCGGCCAAGGTCGGGCATCCGATCACGATCTTCGTCGAGGTCGAAGTCGAGAGCGAGCGGGCCGAGCTGATCGACGCCGCCAAGCGCGGCTTCGCCGCAGTACCGGAAGTGCAGCAGTGCTACTACGTGACCGGCGAGGCCGACTTCATCCTCGTCGTCACCGTGGCGACTATGGCCGACTACGAAGCGCTGACCCGGCGGCTGTTCTTCGAGAACAACAACGTCAAGCGTTTTCGCACTTTTGTTGCGATGGATCGGGTGAAGATGGGGTTGGAAGTGCCGGTGGGGTGAGCGTATCCGCTCGAACACCAGGCGGCAGATCGCCGCCTGGTCCGTGACCGGCGAGGCCGACTTCATCCTCGTCGTCACCGTGGCGACTATGGCCGACTACGAAGCGCTGACCCGGCGGCTGTTCTTCGAGAACAACAACGTCAAGCGTTTTCGCACTTTTGTTGCGATGGATCGGGTGAAGATGGGGTTGGAAGTGCCGGTGGGGTGAGCGTATCCGCTCGAACACCAGGCGGCAGATCGCCGCCTGGTGCCGATTTTTACCGGGTCGGCACCGCCGCGTGTTCGCACGACACTTTCGGGTTCATGTCGGCGAAGGTGCCGGTCGGATTGCCCTTCCAGGCCCAGACATGCAGTTCGTAGAACTCACCCAGACCGTAACGGTTGGGCGCGCTGTTGAAGTTGAACAGCTGACCCTCGAGCGATGCCGGCCCCTTCGAGGTGATGTATTCGACCGCCACCAGCTTCAGCGTGCCGTCGGCCATCGGCTCGTACATCACCGCTTCGGGACGGGCGATATCCACCTTGTCCTCCTTCAGATACTGGCCGTTGACATAGTGGATGCCCATGGCGCCGCCGGTGATGCCGCTGGCACAGGGAATGGGCGCATAGCCCTCGGCCGTTGCGGCCTTGACGTCGAGAAACCGGCTGTTGGCCGCCCGTACCTTGTCGGCCAGCGGGCTGGCGACGGACACGGATGCAGCCGCGTCCTGATGCGCCTGCGCGAGGGTTGTGCAGGCCGACAGCGCGGCTGCGGCCATGAGAAGCCTGTTCCAAAAGTTTGATGTCATGTTCATTCCGTTCTTCCTGAAAGAGCCCGGCTGGCCGGCCGCCGGAAATACGGCGGCGCGACAGGCAAGCGCCGTGGCTGTCTGTGCTTGATGATCCCGGATTCGATGCGGCGGCCGCCGATCATCCCTTCGGCAGATACGAAATCGTTCCAGCCAGATCGGTGTTGTCGATCAGCTGGAAACGGCTGTCGCTGCCGCCCGTGCGTAGGCCGGATCATTGGTGAAGGCGCGCGCCGCCGTTTCGGACGGGAAGGCCATCAGCGCGATCAGAGTGGTGTCGAGCGGCTTGCCCTCGAGCGTCTTCACATTGCCGCTGCGCGCCAGATATTTGCCGCCATGCTTGTGGACGAGGTCGTGAACCGAAGCGGCGTAGTCCGGTATCCATTTCGGGTCCTTCACCTTGATGTCGGCGATAAGGTAAGCGGTCATGGCTGGTCTCCTGGTTGCTGCGCACAGGGTCATCCCGTGCGTCGGCCAAGAGCTCGCATGGCGGGGGCCGCGCCAACCAGTCCGCGATCTGTACCGGGCCGGTACAGTTTCCGTACTGGCCGCTTCTTTCATGAAGGCCTAATGTTCGACCCAGTTTCGAGGGAGGGACACCGATCATGGCCCAGCACGGTTACAAGCAGTTCTGCCCGCTATCGATGGCCGCCGAGGTGCTTTGCACCCGCTGGACGATGGTGCTGATGCGCGAATTGGTGGCGGGTTCGACCCGCTTCAACGACCTGCGCCGCGGCGTTCCAAAAATGTCGCCGACCCTTCTATCGCAGCGGCTCAAGGAGCTCGAGATAGCTGGCGTCGTCGAGCGCAAGGAGGTGCCGGGCGAGAAGGGCATCTTCGAATACCAGCTCACGGAAGCAGGGCGGGATTTGCGCCCGGTCGTCGAGGCAATGGGCTTCTGGGGACAGAAATGGGTCGAGTCGCGGCTGTCGCTCAAGAATCTCGATCCGTCGCTCCTGATGTGGGACATGCGGCGCAATCTGAACCCCACGCCGCTACCCGAGGGACGCACCGTGATACAATTTCTGTATCAGGACCTACCGGCGTCGAAACGCTCTTGGTGGCTGATCGTCGAGAAGCATGGCGAGGTCGACCTGTGCTGGTACGATCCGGGCTTCGAGGTCGACCTCTATGTCTCAACCGACCTGCACACGATGACGGCGATCTGGATGGGGCTGCTCACCGTCGAGAAGGCCGGCGCGAAGGTCACCCTCACAGGCAACCAGGCCATCGGCAGGCAAATGCAGACCTGGCTGGGCCTCAGCCCGTTCGCAGTCGAACCCAAGCACGCGGCATGATCCTCGGCGCTGTCGTGGCGGAGGCTAATGCTTGCCGCGTTCGCTGCCCTCTCCGGCGGGCGAAAGCCACCGCGCATAGATCTCGCCGACGATGCCGCGCCGGAAGATCAGCACGCAGATCATGAAGATCAGGCCGGTGGCGATCGTCACCGGGAAGCCGGAGGTGGCCAAAGTGTTTTCGAGCCCGACGACGAGGCCGGCGCCCACCACCGGGCCGACCATGGTGCCGATGCCGCCGAGCAGCGTCATCAGGATCACCTCGCCGGACATCTGCCAGGTGACGTCGGTCAGCGTCGCGAACTGGAAGACGATCGCCTTCAGCGCGCCGGCAAGGCCGGCAAGGGCTGCCGACATGACGAAGGCGGCGAGCTTGTAGCGGCCGACGGAATAGCCCAGCGAAATGGCGCGGTTCTCGTTCTCTCTTATTGAGCGCAGGATCATGCCGAAGGGCGAGTTGACGATGCGCCAGACGGCGAAGACGCCGATCAGGAAGATCGCCAGCACGAAGAAATACATGTTCATCGGCACATTGAGGTCGAGGATGCCGAAGAGATGGCCACGCGGCACGCCCTGGATGCCGTCCTCGCCTTCGGTGAACGGCGCTTGCACGCAGAAGAAGTAGAACATCTGCGCCATCGCCAGCGTGATCATCGCGAAATAGATGCCCTGCCGGCGGATAGCGAGGAAGCCCACGACAAGCCCCATGCCCGCAGCGCCCACGGTGCCGAGCAGGATGCCGGCCTCCGGGGGCCAGCCCCAGGCCTTCACCGCATAGGCGCAGAAATAGGCCGCGCCGCCGAAGAAGGCGGCGTGGCCGAAGGAGAGCAGGCCGGTGTAGCCGAGCAAGAGGTTGAAGGCGCAGGCGAACAGCGCGAAGCACAGCATCTTCATCACGAAGATCGGGTAGATGAGGAAGGGTGCCGCGACGAGCCCCAATATGCCCAGCGCCACCAGGCCCCGTTCCAGCCGGACGGAGGCAGCGGCGCGCTCTGCGTAAAGGGTCGCCTCGCTCATCTCACGCGTCCCTTCCGAACAGGCCCGCAGGGCGCAAGAGCAGCACGATCGCCATGATGACGAAGACCACGAGGTTCGAGGCCTCGGGATAAAAAACCTTGGTCAGGCCCTCAGCGAGGCCGAGCATGTAGCCGGTGACGATGGCGCCGAGGATCGAGCCCATGCCGCCGACCACGACAACGGCGAAGACGACGATGATCAGGTCCGAGCCCATCAGCGGGCTGACCTGGTAGACTGGCGCGGCGAGAATGCCGGCCAGCCCCGCAAGGGCGGCGCCCAGCCCGTAGGTGAGCGTCAACAGCAGCGGCACGTTGACACCGAAGGCCTGAACCAGCTCCGGGTTCTCGGTCGCGGCTCGCAGGTAGGAGCCGAGCCTGGTCTTCTCGATCAAAAGCCAGGTGCCGATGCAGACGATGAGCGAAGCCATCACCACCCAGCCGCGATAGTTGGGCAGGAACATGAAGCCGAGATTGGTGCCGCCGGCAAGCAGCGCCGGCACGGCATAAGGGTTGCCGGAGACGCCGTAGTAGAAACGGAACACGCCTTCGATGACCAAGGCCAGACCGAAGGTGAAGAGCAGGCCGTAGAGCGGATCGAGGCGGTAGAGCCGCGACAGCGCCACGCGCTCGACCACCATGCCGAACAGGCCGACGGCCAAAGGCACGATGATCAGCGCCGGCCAGTAGCCGATGCCGAGATGGACGAGCAGCAGATAGCCGATGAAGGCGCCGAGCATATAGAGCGCGCCATGGGCGAAATTGATGATGCGCAGCAAGCCGAAGATGACAGCCAGGCCGAGGCTGAGCATCGCGTAGAAGGAGCCGTTGATAAGGCCGACCAGCAGCTGTCCGAGCAAGGCCTGGATGGGAATGCCGAAGATCATGGTCATTTGGCCATCATACCCCCAGCACCTCGTGCAGTTTCTCGGTGTGCGCGGAAAGCTGGCCGACCGGGAAGCCTTCCACCACCTTGCCGTGGTCCATCAGATAGAAGCGGTCGGCCATGCGGGCGGCGAAGCGGAAATTCTGCTCGACCAAAAGGATCGTCATGCCGCGCTTCTTCAGCGTCGCCAGCAATTCGCCGATGCGCTGCACGATGACCGGCGCCAGCCCTTCGGTCGGCTCGTCGAGCAGCAGCATGTCGACGCCAGTCCTCAGGATGCGGGCAATCGCCAGCATCTGCTGCTCGCCGCCGGAGAGTTTTGTGCCCTGGCTGTTGCGGCGCTCCTTCAGGTTGGGGAAGAGCTCGAAGATCTCCTCCACGCTCATGCCGCCCTTGGCCACCACCGGCGGCAGGATGAGGTTCTCATCAACGGTCAACGTGGCGAAGATGCCGCGCTCCTCCGGCACGAAGCCGATGCCTTGATGGGCGATGCGGTGGAGCGGCAGGCGGATCAGGTCTTTGCCGTTGAAGGTGACGCTGCCTGTTCGCTTGCGGATCAGCCCCATGATGGCGCGCAGCGTCGTCGTCTTGCCGACGCCGTTGCGGCCGAGCAGCGTCACGGTCTCGCCGCGTAAGACTTCGAGGTTGACGCCATGCAGCGCATGGCCCTCTCCATACCAGGCGTGGAGATCGCGCACGGCAAGCAGCGGCTCACTCATGCTCCGTCCCCATGTAAGCGACGCGGACACGCTCGTCCTGGCTGACGGTGACATAGTCGCCGGCCGCCAGCACCTGGCCGCGCTGCATGACGGTGATCCAGTCGCAGAGATCGGCGACGACGGTGAGATTGTGCTCGACCATCAGCACGGCACGGTCTTTTGCCAGCGAGCGGATGATGCCGGAAATCATGCCGACATCCTCATGCCCCATGCCGGCCATCGGCTCGTCGAGCAGAAGCACTTTCGGATCGAGGGCGAGCGTGGTGGCGATCTCCAGCACGCGCTTCCGGCCATAGGAGAGATCGCCAGCGAGACGATGCGCGGCGTCGTCGAGGCCGACAATGGCGAGCAGCTCGCGCGCCCTTGGCGTGAGCTGGTCCAGCGCCGAGACCGGGCGCCAGAACTGGTAGCCGAGCCCGCCCGGGCGCTGAAGCGCCACCCGCACATTGTCGAGGACGCTGAGATGCGGAAAGATCGCCGATATCTGGAAGGAGCGGACGAGACCCATGCGCGCAACCCTTGCCGGCGGCGTGCGAGTGATGTCAGTGCCGAGCAACTCGATCGTGCCGCTGGTCGGCTGCAGGAATTTGGTCAACAGGTTGAAGATGGTGGTCTTGCCGGCGCCGTTCGGGCCGATGAGCGCGTGAATCTTTGCGTGATGGACGTCGAGGTCGACATCCTTCACCGCGACGAAACCGGCGAAGTCGCGCCGCAGGCCGCGGGCGGAAAGCACCACCCGCGGCGTCTCTTCGCTGCCGTCCGACCGGACGGCCGTTGCGGTTTCGAGCGTCACTTGGTGACAAGCGGGCAGCCGCTGTCCTCGGCCTTCAGGAAGGCCTTGTCGCCCGGAATGGTCGCCAGATAGGTGTAGTAGTCCCAGTCCTTCTTGCTCTCCTCCGGCTTCTTGACCTGGTAGAGATACATGTCGTGCACCATCGAGCCGTCGGCCTGCACCTTGCCGTTCACAGTGAATACGTCGTTGACCGGCATCTCATGCAATTGCTTGGCCACCGCCTCGGTCTCGTCCGTGCCGGCCTTGTCGATGGCCTTGAGATACTGCGTCACCGCCGAATAGGTGCCGGCCTGGATCATGTTCGGCATGCGGTTGGTGCGCTTGAAGAATTTTTGCGCGAAATCGCGGCTCACGTCGTCGCGGTCCCAGTAATAGCCTTCGGTGAGCACCACGCCCTGCGCTGCCTGCAGGCCGAGGCCGTGCACTTCGGCGAGCGTGAACAGGAGCGCCGCCAGCCGCTGACCGCCGGCGACGATGCCGAACTCGGCTGCCTGCTTGATCGAGTTGGAGGTGTCGAGGCCGGCATTGGCAAGCCCGATGATCTTGGCGCCCGCGGACTGCGCCTGCAGCAGGAAGGAGGAATAGTCGGTGGAGCCCAGCGGATAGCGCACCTCGCCCAACACCTTGCCGCCGCTGGCCTCCACCAGCTTGGCTGTCTGGTCCTTCAGCGAATAGCCGAAGGCATAGTCGACGGTGATGAAATACCAGCTGTCGCCGCCCTGCTCGACCAGCGCGCCGCCGGTACCGACCGCCTGGGAGTGCGTGTCATAGGCCCAGTGAAAACCGTAGGGGGAACACTGCTTGCCGGTGAGGTCGGTGGAGGCGGCGCCGGTGACGATGTCGATCTTCTTCTTTTCCTTGGAAAGCCCCTGGACGGCGAGCGCGACCGACGACGTCGTGAGCTCCATGATCGCGTCGACCTGCTCGGTGTCGTACCACTGGCGCGCGATGTTGGAGGCGATGTCCGCCTTGTTCTGATGGTCGGCGCTGACGATCTCGATCGGCGCGCCCTGCACCTTGCCGCCGAAATCCTCGACCGCCATCTTGGCGGCCTCGACCGACCATTTGCCGCCGAAATCGGCATAGACGCCCGACTGATCATTGAGGATGCCGATCTTGACCTTGCCGTCGGAAATTTCGCCAGCCACCGCCGGCATTGCGGATGCCGCAATGAGCGCGGCTGAGACGAGATAGGATGCTTTCACTGGTGGTTCCTCCCTTGTGGCCAACCACGTCAAACGCGGCGGGCCTCGCAATGGTTCAACAGTCGGTGGGATTTGTCGGGAATTCGGGCATGCGTGCCGCTCGCCTTGCCTCCTCTTGCGGGAACACGCCGCCCTGTGCCTTGGGTGCACGGGCCGGGACCCTAGCACCCACCTCGCGGGCCGAGAATGCTATTTTCGTAGCATGGCGTACCGCAGGTAGGCGGTCGAGCCGTTCACCACGGCAGTCGCTCGCCATCGCGAAAAAAGCCGCCGGTCGGACCGTCATCCGGCAGCGTCGCGGCCCAGACGATCCCGGCCGCCCCTGGCGCAACTGGGCGGCCGCCCGGCCCGCCCATGTCGGTCTCCACCCAGTCAGGGCTGATGGCGTTGACCAGGACGCCGGCGCCGCGCAGCTCGGCCGCCAAGATTCGGGTGAGCGCATTGAGCGTCGCCCTGCCGGTCGAATAGGCCGGCGCGTCGGCGTCCGTCGAGGCCGACAAGCCAGCCTCGGGAGAAACGATGACCAGCCGGCCATGACCGGAGGCGCTGAGCAGCGGCGCGAAGGCGAACGCCACCCGCCAGGCGCCGACGACATAGGTCTCGAAGGCCTTGCGGTCCACCGTCCGGTGGGGCCTAAGCGCCCGCGCGGACAGCTCGTAATGAATGGCGGCGTTGTTGACGAGCACGTCGAGCCGACCGAAACGGCGCTCCACTTCGGCTGCAGCAAGGGCTGGCCCATCAGGTGCGGCGACACCCAGCGCGATGGCCTCGACATTGCCGCCGAGCTTCTTCGCCGCCGCCTCGCCCTTGGCGAGGTCGCGCACACCGATGAGCACGGTGAAGCCGAGCGCCGCTAGCTGGCGTCCTGTCTCCAACGCGATGCGACGGTTGCCGCCGGTGACGAGGGCGACCTTGCCGGAGTGATCTGTCGTGCCGGTCATCTTGCTCTCTCAAGCTCTTCGCAGCCAGAATGCGACATTCCCACTGCCGCGCCCAGTTGATTAGCTGGAAAAGAATCCGTTCGTTGCACGATGCGGCACAGGAATGGATCCCCGCCAGTTCCCCTTGGGCGGCCGGGAACACCGGAGCAAGCAGCGGCCCTCCCTGCCGGACACAATCCGGAAACAAGATTCAACAGTCGGGAAAAACTGGCGAAAAGACCGGCTGTCATAAGCGGCATCGGAGCAGCCGAACGATTGCGGCGCGCGACAAAAGACATCGATCTTTAAACCAAGGAATGCCGATTATGAAAAAGACCCTTCTCTCCGTTCTCGGCCTGGCCGTCGCGCTCGCTTTCGCGGTGCCGGCGCTCGGCACCACCGAGGCCAACGCCGCCGCCACGACCGCCGCCGCGACCACCACGACGACGACCCCTGCTCCGGCTGCGGCCACGGCGGGCGCCAAGGTCACGCATCACAGGAAGCACAAGAAGCATCATCGTCATCATGCCAAGAAGCATCAGGTGGCGAAGCATGCCAAGCATCACGCCAAGAAGCACCACATGAAGAAGCGTACCCACAAGAAGCACGTCAAGAAGCCCGCCGCGTAAGGTCAACCCGACGATTTATTCCACGCAATTCCGGACGGAAAAACCGCTAAACACTTTTCCTGGAATTGCTCTGCCTTCATGACCGGATGATCTCGAACCGCTTCAACAGGGTTCGAGATCATCGCTTCCCGGAAACGCCGCCCCTCTCGGGGCGGCGTTTTTGCTTCGGCCTACTTCTTCTGCGGATGGATCGTATCGCCGCGCTTCAGCATCTCGACGAAGCTCTCGATCTTCTTCCTGCGCCCGGCCTCGGTCTTCATGTTGTGGGTGCGGAAGGCGAGCGCGAAGCGGTTCTGGGCGGAGAGCTTTTCCAGCATCGCCTTCGCCTTCGGCTCGGCGTCGATCGCCGCCTGCAGGTCGGGCGGGATGGCCATCTCCTTCGAGCCGCCATAGGCACGATCCCAGCGGCCGTCGGCCTTGGCCGCCTCGACCTCGCGCATGCCATGCTTTGTCATGCGGCCCTCCTCGATCAGGCGGGCGACATTGTCGATGTTGATCTTGCTCCAGATGCTCTTTTTGCCGCGCGGCGTATAGCGCTGCAGGAAGCTTTTCTCGTCGAGCGACTTGCGCACGGCGTCGATCCAGCCGAAGCAGAGCACGACGTCGATCGCTTCCTTCGGCGTGATCGAGGTGAGGCCAGAGCCGACCTTATGGACCTTGATCCAGACCTCGTTTTCGCTGGCATGGTTATCGGCCAGCCAAGCGTAGAAGCTTGCGGCATCGGGGAATTCGCGAACCTTGTCCGGATCGACCTTGATCGGGGGCATCGTTGTTCTTCCTTGCGCGGCGCCGAAGGTGCCGATCTCCCCCCTTGTGGGGGAGATGGCCGGCAGGCCAGAGGGGGGCGCTGTCCCGCCGGCGTATCGAGGCGTCGCCGCCGCCTTTGCTTATAGTCGATGGAGACTAGACTGAAAGGCCGCGATCCTTCGCGCCCCCCTCTGCCCTACCGGGGATCTCCCCCACAAGGGGGGAGATTGGCTGCATCATTGAGGCCACCCATCTGCCATCGGACTCTCCGATAACACTATCGGTTTCTTCCGTTTCCGCTTCGAGCGTCCGCCCGCCATATCACTGTCCATGCAAGGAAAGGCATGGACATGGGCAAGACAAAAATTCTGATCGTCGGCGGCAGTTCCGGGATGGGGCTGGCTCTCGCCAGGCGATACCTCGATGAAGGCGCGACGGTCATTATCGCCGGGCGCGGCGAAGCGAAGCTGAGCGCCGCGCAGGAAGAACTCAGCTATTCGGGCTCACTCGAAATCGCAGTGGTCGACATCAGCCGCGAGGACGACGTCGCGGCACTGTTTCAGCGCATCGGCCGGCTCGACCATATCGTTAGCACCGCGGCCGACATCGCGGGCGCCTACCGGCTGTTGCCCGAAATCGAGCTGTCAGCGGCGCAAAGGGTGGTGGAGAGCAAGTTCTACGGACCGTTGCTGCTTGCCAAGCACGGCGCGCCGAAGCTGTCGGCCAACGGCTCGCTCACCTTCGTCTCCGGCATCGCCGCCTACCGGCCAGCGGCGCGCGGCGCGGTCGTCGCCGCCGTCAACGCGG
>NZ_JHQR01000083.1 GCF_014843825.1 Mesorhizobium silamurunense | reverse complement strand
GACTTCTCGTCGAACGACTATCTCGGGCTCGCCGCCTCGAGGAGGCTTGGCGAAGCGGTTGCGGCGGCGATTGCGCGGGGAACGCCGGTCGGCGCCACGGGATCGCGGCTGCTGCGCGGCAATGCACCGGAACATGAGCAACTGGAGGCGGATGCGGCGGCGTTTTTCGGCGCCGACCGCGCGCTGTTCTTCGGCAGCGGCTACATCGCCAACTTCGCCCTCCTGACTGCCCTGCCGCAGAAGGGAGATCTGCTGGTCCTCGACGAACTCGCCCATACCAGCATGCATGAAGGGGCGCAGGCCGGACGCGCCCAATTCGTGCTGGCCGCGCACAACGACGTCGACGCTGTCGAGGATGCGATCACCAGCTGGCGCTCTGAAGGCGGCACGGGGCGCGTCTGGATCGCGGTCGAAAGCCTCTACAGCATGGATGGCGACCGCGCGCCGATGGAGAGCATCGTCGCGCTTGCCGATCGGCATGAAGCATTCATCGTCGTCGACGAGGCGCACGCCACCGGTGTCTGGGGGCCGGACGGCCGCGGCCTTGCCACCGCATTCGAGGGCCGCGACAACATCATCGCGCTCCACACGTGCGGCAAGGCGCTTGGCGCCTCCGGAGCGCTTGTCACTGCCCCACGAACGCTGTGCGACTATCTCGTCAACCGCTGCCGGCCATTCATCTACGCCACCGCACCATCGCCGCTGATGGCAGTCGCGGTGCGCGAAGCGCTCGCCATGCTGTCCGATGAGCCCATGCGCCGCATTCAACTGCAGGAACGCGTCGCCTTTGCGGGCCGCCAATTGGCCGAGCGCGGCCTGATGCCGAGCGGCTCGCAGATCCAGCCCTTTGTCATCGGCGAGAACAGGCGCACCATGGCGGTGGCGGCGTCATTGCAGGCTCGCGGTTTCGACATACGCGGCATACGTCCGCCGACGGTGCCCGAGGGCACGTCGCGGCTGCGCATTTCGCTGACGCTCAACGTCGACGAAGCCGACATTTCCGCCATGGTCGAGGCGCTCGTTGAGGTGTTGGCCCAAACATGACCGGAGGCGGCATGACCCAACGCATCGTCATCACCGGAACCGACACCGGAATTGGCAAGACCGTGTTTGCGGCTGGGCTCGCCGGGCTGCTCGACGGTTTCTACTGGAAGCCGGTGCAATCGGGCCTCGACGGCGAGACCGACAGCGAGGTGGTCGCGCGGCTTGCCGGCTTGCCTTCGGAGCGCGTGCTGCCGGAAGCCTACCGCTTAAAAAGCCCCCTTTCGCCGCATCGTTCGGCCGAGATCGACGGCGTCGCGATCAAGGCTGATCTTACTTTTCCCGTCCTGGCGACGCCGCTGGTCATCGAGGGCGCGGGCGGGCTTATGGTGCCGCTCAACCGGCGCACAAGGTTCATCGACATCTTCGCTGAGTGGCGGCTGCCGGTCATTCTGTGCGCCCGCACCACGCTCGGCACCATCAACCACACATTGCTGTCGATCGAGGCCCTGCGCGCCCGCTCCATCCCGCTGGCCGGTATCGCTTTCATCGGCGATGAGATGGCCGACACGCAACGGACAATCGTGGAGATGGGCGGTGTGCCGCAGCTCGGCAGGCTGCCGTATCTCGACCCGCTGACGGACAAAACGCTGAGAGACGCAATGATTGCCGGCTTCGATCTCGCCCTGATTGCCGGGGGCGAATGATGTCGCGGTCCCAAGTTTGGCATCCCTTCACCCAGCACGCGCTCGAGCCTTCGATCCCCGAAATCGTCCTGACGGAGGGAGCCTATCTCCACAAGGCCGACGGCGCGCGCATCCTGGACGCCATCTCTTCCTGGTGGGTCGTCACGCATGGCCACCGCCATCCCCGCATCATGAAGGCTATCGAGACGACCGCATCGACCCTCGACCAGATCATCTTCGCAGGTTTCACTCACGAGCCGGCCGAACGCCTGGCCAAGGCGCTTGTCGGTCTCGCTCCCCCCGGACTCGACTGGGTGTTCTATTCCGACAGTGGCTCGACCGCCGTCGAAGTCGCGCTGAAGATGGCGCTCGGCTATTTCCGCAACATCGGCGCGCCGCGCTCGCGCATTGTCGTCATGGAGCACAGCTATCATGGCGACACGATCGGTACGATGAGCGTCGGCGCCCGCGGTGTGTTCAATGCCGCCTACGAGCCTTTGCTGTTCGAAGTCGACACCATCCCCTTCCCGGCTGCCGGGCGCGAGCAGGAAACGCTGGATCGGTTCGAAGCAGTCTCTCGCGACCGGCGCGCTGCCGGCCTGATCGTCGAGCCGCTCGTGCTTGGCGCCGGCGGCATGCTGATGTATCCGGCTTCGGTTCTGACCGAACTGAAGAGGATCGCCGAAGCCTCCGGCACGCTCTTGATCGCAGACGAAGTGATGACCGGCTGGGGGCGGACTGGGACCATGTTCGCCTGCGAGCAGGCGTTCATCTCTCCGGACATCCTGTGCACCTCGAAAGGCCTGACCGGTGGCGCCATCCCGCTGGCCGCTACGCTTGCCACCGACGCCGTCTTCCAGGCCCACTATTCGACGGACCGCAAGAAGACGTTCTTTCATTCGAGTTCCTACACCGCCAATGCGATTGCTTGCGCGGCCGCACTCGCCAATGTCGAGATCTGGCAGGACGAGCCGGTGGCCGAGCGGATCGCGGCCTTGAGCGCGATGCAGGGCGCCGGGCTTCGGCGCTTTCGCGACAATGCCAACTTCACCGACTGCCGGGCGACCGGCACGATCGTGGCTCTCGACCTGCGCGCCGGCTCAGCCGGCTATCTGGCCCAGATCGGACCAAAGCTGCGCACGTTCTTCCTCGATCAGGGGCTGCTTGTGCGCCCGCTTGGCAATGTCCTCTATCTGCTCCCGCCCTATTCCATCACCGCCGACGAGCTGGACGGACTCTATGACGCCATCGAGGACGCCGGCGAACGCTTCGGTTCGAGGCAATGAGCAGATCATCGCGCATTCTCGGGTTTGGTCATCATGCGCCGTCGCGAAAGGTCGAGAACACGGAAATCGAAAATCGGCTCGGGCTCGAACCCGGCTGGATCGAGCGGCGGACCGGGATACGGTCACGTTTCTGGGCAACGGACGAAGACACGCTGTCGGGCCTTGCCGCCTCTGCCGGCGACATGGCGCTGGCGAACGCAGATATTGACCGCAGCGACATCGGTCTGCTGTTGCTTGCCACCTCAACGCCCGATCACCTCCTGCCGCCCAGTGCGCCGCTGGTCGCACGTCGGCTGGGGCTCGGCCGGGCCGGCGCGATCGATCTCACCGGCGCCTGCGCCGGCTTCATCTATGCGCTGATGTTCGCTGACGGATTCACCCGGCTGCATGGCAAGGTGAGCCTCGTCATCGCCGCCAACATCCTCAGCCGTCGCATCAATCCGGCCGAGCGCGCCAGCGCCGTGCTGTTTGCCGATGCCGCCGGCGCCCTGGTAATTGGTCCGTGCGAGGACCCGGATCGGGGCATTCTCGGGGCGTCGGTGGATTCAGACGGCTCTCGCTACGGGCTGATCCAGATACCTGCGGGCGGAAGCAACACGCCGTTCCATGGCGAGCTCGACCTCGGGCAGACCCGCATGACGATCACCGACGGCCGTGAAGTGTTCGCCAAGGCCGTGGACATGATGACTGCCTGCTCACAGGCCGCATTGGCCGCAGCCCAGATGCGGCCGCAGGACATCGATCGGTTCGTGCCGCATCAGGCCAATGCCCGCATTTTCGACGCGGTTGGGAGGAACCTCGGCATTGCGGATCATGCGATCGTCAAGACGATCGCCGAATACGGCAACTCTTCCGCAGCGACGATCCCGCTTTCCCTGTCGCTGGCCCATCAGACGGAGCCGTTTCGATCGGGCGAAAAGATCCTCCTGGCGGCGGCGGGCGCCGGTCTCTGCGGCGGCGCCCTCGTCCTTGGAATTTAGCCTGAGCGACCGGCGAAGGACTGGTCACGATGACAGACAGGACAACAGAACCAATGCGAAAAATAGTCGCTGGCAAGCTGCACGGCATCCACGCCACCGTGCAACCTCATTCTCTGCGGGCGCAGAGACATTTGATCCCATAGCAGAAAAGGAGTGAACGAACACATGCAACGGCGCAATTTGATTAGGGGATTCATAACATTGGGCGCATGCGCGATCTGCGCGCGGGCAGGTTTTGCCGACGAGGGCGTCCACTGGAGTTATCAAGGAAAAGGCGGTCCAGAGCATTGGGGCGCGCTCGATGGCGCGAACGCCGCGTGCTCGGCCGGCGCGCAGCAGTCACCTCTGAACCTGACGGGTGCCATCAAAGCGGATATCCCGCAGATTGGCATCGACTGGAAGGCAGGCGGCGGCACGATCGTCAACAACGGCCATACGATCCAGATCAATGTGCCGGAAGGCAGCACGCTCACCCGGGGCGACAGGACCTACGACCTGCTGCAATTTCACTTCCACGCGCCGAGCGAACATCTGGTGGAAGGCAAGACCTTCCCCATGGAGGTGCATTTCGTCCATAAGAATCGCGAAAGCGGAGGGCTCGGCGTGCTTGGCGTCTTCCTGACACCGGGTGCGAAAAACGAGGCACTTGCAAGCCTCGCGGCAGCTTTCCCGGCTAAGGCGGTGGCCGAGGCCTTGGTTGAGGATGTGGATCCGAACGGTCTCCTACCGGCCTCACTGGACTATTGGAGCTACGAGGGCTCGCTGACGACGCCGCCATGCTCGGAGATCGTCGACTGGATGGTGGCACGTGAGCCGCTGCAGGTTGGCGCCGCCGACATCGACAAGTTCACCGCGCTTTACCCGATGAATGCGCGGCCGGTGCTGGCGCCGAACCGCCGTTTCATCCTGACCACGAGCTGACAGATGAGTCCGCAGCGTTAAGGGGCTGGAGGACAAATCAGTACACTGGGGTGCGGATCGCTTGTAGCAACAGCTGTTTCCATGGCATCGCGATCCGCATCCTTGAATTGGTGGACGACTGAGTTCCTGCCTTGAAATTGCCGCCATATTCGGCGCGGCGTTGGTGCAAATTTTTCCGGCCCTGCAGCGGCCGGCAGCAGTTTCCGAAGGAACATGTTTCGTGCGCTGATATCGAATGGTGCTAGGAGATCAGTCCGTATCGGCTCTTGGGTAACATCCCGCAACACTCTAAGAGAACTAGGATGGGATCGAGGCGAGATTTGAAGCCTCGACCTCAGGCCGGACGATGTTCATCGCTTGGACGCTCACAGATCCAAGCTCTCGGCAGGATATCAGGCTCATTTCGCCATGTTCCTGGCAGCATGGCATCAGAAATCACCGAAAAAGGCCACCCGTCGCGGTCACAACATCCGCAAACCCTACATGGATTTCGGTTCGATGTTCGCCGACCGGCCGTTCTCCTCCATCAAGCCCTTAGACATCGAGCGGTTTCAGCGACAATTTTCCTCGCCATGCAGTCACAACGACGGCCTGTGGCACCTCGCGGCGCTCTTCAATTGGGCCATCCGCATGCAGTTCGTGGACACGCGCAACCCGTGCAGCCCGATCCGCGCGCGGAAAGTGGTGCCCCGCCGACGCGATTATTCCACCGAGCAGATCAGGCAGATTGCGGCCCATATCTTTTGTCCGGTGTTCGAAGTGCCGCCCGACACGGCGAGCCTGGAAGGCCTCGCCAGGCGGGACATGGCACTGACCAAGGGGCGTGTGACCGCCGCTAACGACCAGATGCAGGAACTCTGCAACTACATGGGTATCCTGTTCCTGACGATGGCCCGCCCCAGTGACCTCAACAAGGCCGAGTTCAGCCACTTCGACCTGGAGAAGCTCGTCTGGCACAAGCACACACCAAGGGTATCCAGCTCTCACGCTCACTCTACGAGTACGCCTACCGTTCGGTACCGATCCATTCCCGGGTCGCGGGATGGGTCAAGCCCAACGCCTCCGCTGGCCTGACAGCAAGCTGCTGTTCCCGTCACCTACGGACAGCACCCCGCCCCGCGACAACTTTCGCAAGGGGCTGGATAGGTTCAAAGCCCTGCCGGGCGTGCCCGAGTATTTCCAGTTGTACGACCTCAAGCGGATCGCAATCTCGCTGATGCTGGCGGGCCAAGGCGTGTTGCATGAGGCGATTTCGCACTACGTCGACCACAAAGGGAACCTTGAAACGACCATGATTTACGATCTCGGCCTGGTTGATCCCATGCGGCCGGTCACCGAAAAGCTCGGTGCCCTTCTTGGCATCTAGGACCGAAGCATCGAAATAGGGAAAATCCTGTCGATCAGCCCCATTCGGCACGATCGCCGTTACCGCCATCCAGGCAGCATGGACCTATTCCATCTGTGTAAGCGGCGGAGCCGTAGATGTCGAACGACGCACCATGGGTTGATCACATCCACGTGATTGAACTTCTTTATTCCAGTCGCACATATGAGCCCTATTGCTAGGCACTGTGGTCTATGCTTGCGTCCTTTTGCGGACAATACCTTTTCAACACGGGGCAATGCTATGCTTACTTTTACCAGAAGGGACGACCAGACTTTTTCGATTGAGGGTAAATCCGTTCTGCGGGTGCGAGAGGCAGTCTACTCCGACAAAAACCCTCTATCAGCGCCAGATTTACCCGGAACGACTCGATTGGATGCCGATCACGACTATTACGCGATGGAGTCACTGGTAGATGTGGTCACAGCTGTAAACAGAACTTACTACGTTGGTGCAGATGCACTCGCGGAGCGGAGTTCCAATTTGGATCAATGCCAAGGCGGCGGCCGGTCCATTCCCAGTAAGCCAATCTGAGATTAAGGACGGCATACATTCTCGCCTTACTATTGGAGGACGAATTTCGCTATTGGTTGGAAATACACACCAAGAGGTTTACGATGCCATCAAAGCTGCGGGAGGCGATTTTCAGCCGATGCCAACGGATGGAGCGGCAATATTCCAGAATGCCTCGGCGACAGTGGGAGATTTGAAATCTGCCATGGCGACAACATTTGGACTTCCGAAGCGAGCTATAAAAATTCTTAATGCGGAGGGAAAACATGCCATTGAAAATGGCATCCTAGCGCAGCTCCTGAAGGGCTGGGGGAACAAAGAGTAGGCCGAGATATCAGGCTACTTCACGACGCAAATTCTTGGCCGCCCAACAATGGTATTGAGGAGCGGACCTTCTAGTGCTTGACGTTTTTGGCTGTGACGCAATGAACCAGCGGCGTCTTCGCCGCAAGAATTCCATCAAGGAAAGTATGGTTCATGGAAGCCTTGCAGGCGTTGGTGCTAACGAGCGCCCAACTGCGCGACATGCTGACCGAAGCTGCGAGACAAGGGGCGGCGCTCGCTGTCGAAGAACTCCGCGCGGACCTTCACCAGGCACCGGATGATACAAATTTACAAAAGCTCCGCAACTACCTTGCCGATCCGGCATCCCTCTCCAACCCGAATGACCACTGGGCGCATAGCGAGCTCATCCGTCGGATCCAGACGGCGGCCCACGGCAAGCCAAAATCCACGGCATGGTTCATGAAGTTTCAGCGGGAAACCTGGCTAAACAAGTGCTTTACCCGTCCGAGCCCCGCCTACGGCCGACGACGGGAATGGACATTCGCCGACATCAGACTGGCTTGGGATACCTACTATTCCAAACGGTAGCCCGCGCAGAGGCAAAGCCTTTTCATCTTTATTGCCAAGGATTGTTCGCCCCCTATCTCGCCGTGCTCGACGCGCTGGGTGAGGATGTCAGGAACCTGGAGGAACTGCCAAGCCATAAAAAAGGCGCTCAACCGTTTCCGGGAGCGCCTTTCGCATGAATGAGGTGAGTTACTGTATCACCACTGTGGTCGTAGCGATTGCCAGCACAGCTTCAGTCAGGCCGGACGCGAAACGTTTGAGTGTTGAATATGCTTGGACTTTACGTGCCGTTGGTTTTTTCATCTGGTTATTCCTTTCCGTTGGCAATAGCGAAAATCGCTACAATCAGAGAAAGGCAACCACAACGAGCCAAGTGGTGGGAGTCGCACCCACACCCATCCCCGAAACCGGATGATGACCCGATAAATGGTGACCCCACAGCCAGATTCAAGGGCTATTTCGGGTGTACCCACATAGCTACGGGTGCCGTGAACGGCGCCTGGCAATGATTATTTGTTCTGCTTTAGGTACTGGCTTAGAGAGCCGACGCCGGCGCGCTGCAACACTGTCGATAGCTTCGCGTCGCTGCGAATCCCAGCTGCGAAATTGTCGCCGTAGGTCTGACGAAGGGTATCCACCTTCGTATTTCCGTGCTTTTCGCTAATCCTACCGTCTTGGTCGCGGTGGCGACCATCCAAACCTGGCTCACGCATGCGATACGCTCCATCTAGTTATATCGTACGCCGGATCCACAACTAATGGTATCAAAAAATGCTGAAAAATCAACTGCCCACTCCACGGCAAAGCCGTCTGGTCAAGCGGTCTCGGCAGCACGCATTGACCGTCGAGGCTTAGGGCGAGCCGGTCTGACCGAAGCAGCCTGTCTGTTGGAAACTTCCTTGAGCGCCCGGTGACGATCGCGAAGATGTCGGGCTGCCTCTATTTGCCGTATGAACGCGCTTTGGGGCGCGGACACCGACTCCAGATTAGCTACTCGTGCTAGTCGCAGACTTGACGAACCAGCTTGGTTCACCAATAATCATAGTGAACCAATGAAAGTTATACCCATGACCGCCTTCACCGTCCGTGTGCCGGACGCAACCGCTGACAGGCTGGACCAACTCGCCGAAAAGCTTGACCGCTCACGCTCCTATGTGGCGGCACAGGCCATTGAGGATTTCGTGGCCCGGGAAGAGTGGCAACTGGCTGAAATAGAGGCCGGATTGGCCGAGGCCCAGCGCGGCGAATTTGCAAGTGACCGTGATGTCGCAGCTGTGGTCGGAAAATACGTCAAGTCCGCCCGCCAATCATGAGCCGCAAAAGAATCCGCTGGACCCAGCGGGCGTTGCGGCGGCTTGACGAAATCGGCGCCCACATCGAAAAAGATAGTCCCGATGCTGCCGCCCGTGTTGTTGCGCGCATTGTGTCAGCGGCGGAGCACCTGGCCGAGCAACCGGCCATGGGTCGCATCGGACGCATCAAAACGACGCGGGAGCTGATTTTGGCTGATATACCCTATATCATTCCCTATCACGTCAACGGCGAGACAGTCGAAATCCTGACTGTCATGCACGCCGCTCAACAGTGGCCGCAGGCCCTGTAAAAGTCGCGGCCTCTCCAAAGCCACCGTCGGCATCGAAACGCCCGGTGGCAACAGGCGGCGCTTTTTAGCCTGGAGTCTCGTTGGGGTCAGCACTTCGTGGGAACGTTCGTTCCTCTTGAATTGTGCCGTCAAGCTTCTTGATACGGACGGAGCCGCCGCCCTTCCCAATTGCCGATTCGAGCACACCACCCTTGGTGGCCGCTTCCTTGGTGTCAAACCTGCGAGTTGCTCTGTCTGCGCCTTCCTGGCGCAAGACCCAATCGTCTTTCTTCTTGTCGTGGACGAGCTCGAACTTCGGAAGTTTTGCCATAGCCAACTCCTGTTGCCATTCAACTATTCGACAATTAGATTCAACTATCTAGACTAAGCATCTTGGGAATCGGGCGCATGTTTGAATCTCTTAGACATCAGCATATCATCAACAGCCACCCCGGAAAGGATCTCGACGGCAAAAACGTCGTTGTCGTTTTCACGGACTTGCCGACCAGTCCCGATCACGTTTGCTGAGCCCGCGCCGTTTGCGGTCGACCGCCGCACGGCGACCAAACTCGATCAGGCGGGTTTTGTCCGGATGGAGCGACAGCGCAAACTCCTAAAGCCTCGCGCGCATCGCATCGAGGAAACGACGAGCATCGTCCCCGCGCTCGAAGCCAACGATTACATCATCGGCAGTCAGGGCCCTTGGTCTATCCATAGGGTGGATGGTAGCTATCCTTATAATCAATTGTACCAATATTACCGAATACGTTACAAGATCCTGAATGGGCCGGGTGGGTGTCCCTCCTCGATACTGCGTGGACTGAAGCTGCCGGGATGAATGCGGAGACGAACATGTGCGGGATTGTTGGCATCGTTGGGCAACAACCGGTGTCGGACCGGTTGGTCGACGCGTTGAAGCGTCTGGAATATCGAGGCTATGATTCGTACTGCGCCTGCACACCGGCTGGGCAGCGAATTTGAAGGTCATGACGCTGCAATCGCGGGTCGCTCTCGCGCAGCTCAAGATTGAGCCACTGGCGAGGACATCGGAAGCAGCCGTGAGGGAAATCCTCATAGGTGAGGACCGGAAGGTGCGTCTGCTGGGGACCTTCATCAGCGACGTTTTTCCGGCATTCCACTCGACGGGCGACGCTGTGATGTCCAGCGAAGGGCGCCCACTCGACGCAGATTATTGCGCCGTGCTGGAAGGAGTCATTGAGCGGCTTTGGGAATTTGGATTGGCGTTGCAGGATGACCGAACAGGTGCCGGCCTCCCATTGGAACTGTTGGGCCAGATCGTGAACGACGCATGGATCACTGCGCACGAGGTCATGCACTTCCTGGAACTGCAGCCGAAGTCGACAGCTATCATTGCATCGTCGGCAGCCGCTGGTGCTGCAACACCGGCCGGCACTGCCGGCGCGGCCACAATCGCCGAAACCTTGGCACAACAACTGCAGACCAAAGCCATCATTGCACCGCCGGCCGACGCTGGCGCTGCGATATCGACCGACACTGCCGGCGAGGCTGCAGGGGCCCAAGGCACTGCAGCAGGCAAGACAGGGAAAGGCAAGAACAAGCCGGCCGCTGGCGTCGGGAGTTCGGCGGCCGGGCGGCCGGAGCCGCAAGTCGCCGCAAACGACGGCGACACGGCGCCAGCAGCCAAGGTTCTCGTGCGCTCGGATCTGGGTACAAAGACGTTCGTGAGCGCTGAGAAGGCGCATGCGAGAGCGTCGTCGGCGGGCGCACCCTTGGCAATTTGGCAGGCCCGCCGTCGGAGAAGATGCTGACGCCACGACTGGCTAGGTTGGCCGAACTCCTGCAGTTCGATCTGGCTGGTCAGCAAGAGTCTGTCTCGCAAGCGCGCCAGATGAAACCCGAGAACGCCGTACACGTCGTGGACACCGTGGTCGAGCGACTGCAGACCCAGGCCGCCGAGATGCAGGCCTGTCTGGCCGCGTTGGCGGAGCCTCTTCGACGCGGCCTACTCACGCCTGCGCAAATGCCCGAAGTGCACGACAAAACAGTCCGGCTCAAGGTGATGTTGTCGGAGGCGCAGGGACTGGCGAAGTCTTTGAAAGAGCAAAAGGCCAAGATTACGATGGAGTGCATGAAGACCTACGCATTTCCGTCGCAGAAGTACCTTGAACACTTGCGGCAGGCCAAGGAGTTGACGCCTGCGGATCCACCGCATCCGTTGAACGGGGAGCCAGGGACGCTGTTCGAGATCCGGCTGCAGCCCAAGGCGCTACGCAATGGTGCAATGCCGCAACCGATGTGGGTGCACATCCATACGAAGGAGTCGGTACATGCGGGGCAGTTGGCGACGCTGAATGACGCCGACTTCGCCGCTTGCCACGTCAAATCCAATGAACAGCGCGGCCACAATCGGCAGTGGCAAGACGCCCGCGCTGCGATCGGTCACGAGAACGTCGTAATCCACCGCGGCAAGCTCACCCCTGCGTTCTGCAAGTCCCTGTTGACCGGAGGGCTTAGCGGCCACCCACCTCCGCTTGCCGCGGTGGAGGACCGGTCGACACGGGCTGCTCGACACGCGATATTGTCGGGGGCTCGCAGTAAAGTGCCGCTTGTGGTGACACCATGAGTCATACCTCCCAAATCTGGAGGCCAGCGGGTCGTTGGTCCGGATGCTGGCAGTTGAGCCTCTCTGGTCTTGAGCCAAACAGCGAATGCCGCGAACTGCACGAGTTGCCGGCCCCGCACCTCAAGTATCGCAAAGAGGGCGAGCGGCGCAGGTGCGCGCAACACTCCGGCCAAAACTTGCCTGAAGCGGACGCCCGATTTGAGCTGTCGCGTCGAAGGAATTGCAGATGACGCTTCATGACGTTGCGCTCGACGACAAATTCGACCTTTCCAAGGAGCGCATCTTCCTGTCGGGCGCGCAGGCGGTCGTGCGTATGCTCCTCATGCAGCGCGAGCGCGATCGCCGCGCTGGCCTCAACACGGCCGGCTTCGTTTCGGGCTATCGCGGCTCGCCGCTCGGCGGTCTCGACATGCAGCTGTGGAAGGCGAAAAAGCAGCTCGCCCAGGCGGACATCGTCTTCCAGCCCGGCCTCAACGAGGAGCTTGCAGCCACCGCTTGCTGGGGCACGCAGCAGACGGAACTGCTCGGCGAAGGCAAATATGACGGCGTTTTTTCGATCTGGTACGGCAAGGGTCCGGGCGTCGACCGCTCCGGCGACGTTTTTCGCCACGCCAATCTCGCCGGATCGTCCAGGTATGGCGGTGTGCTCGCCCTGATGGGCGACGACCACATGGCGGAATCATCCAGCAACGCGCACGCCACCGAGTTCCTGTTCGTCGATACCATGGTGCCGATCCTCAATCCGGCCGGCGTCCAGGAGATCATCGATTACGGTCTGTACGGCTTTGCCATGTCACGTTTCGCCGGCACCTGGGCGGCGATCAAATGCGTCAAGGACAACATCGAATCGACGGCCTCGGTCGATGCCTCGCTCGAGCGATTGAACTTCGTCGTGCCGGAGTTCGAGATGCCGCCCGGCGGCCTCAACATCCGCCACGAGATCGACATGCTGGGCCAGGAAGAGCGGCTGCATGAGTATAAACGCGCCGCCGCGTCCGCCTTCATCCACGCCAACGGGCTGAACCGGATCGTCTATTCGGGCGGCCGCAGGCCGAAGCTCGGCGTCATCACCATCGGCAAGAGCTATCTCGACGTCCGCCAGGCGCTGGAGGATATCGGCATCGACGAGGCTGCCGCCAACCGCATCGGCATCAGGCTGTTCAAGGTCGGCTGCCCATGGCCGATCGACCTCCAGCATATCGCCGAGTTCGCCCGCGGCCTCGACACCATCGTCGTGGTCGAGGAGAAGCGTTCGCTGATCGAGGTGCAGCTGCGCGAAAACCTCTACGGCACCGCCACGCAGCCGGTCATCGTCGGCAAGAAGGACGAACGCGGCGACTGGCTGTTCCCGGCCAAGGGTGCGCTCGATCCCAACGAGATTGCGATTGCGCTCGGCGAGCGGATCCTGCGCACCATCGGTCCGTCGGAGGAGATCGCCGCACGGGTGGCGAAATTACGCCAGTTCCAGGCGGTGCTCGCCGACACGTCGGACATCGCCTCGCGCACGCCGTTCTTCTGCTCCGGCTGCCCGCACAATTCCTCGACCAAGGTGCCGGACGGCTCGCTGGCCGCTGCCGGCATCGGCTGCCACTTCATGGCGCTATGGATGGACCGCAACACCGTCGGCTTCACCGCCATGGGTGGCGAGGGCGCGCAATGGATCGGCCAGGCGCCGTTCTCCAAACGCGACCACATCTTCCAGAATCTCGGCGACGGCACCTACAACCACTCCGGTGCGCTGGCGATCCGCTTCGCGCTGTCGACCGACGCCAACATCACCTACAAGATCCTCTACAACGACGCCGTCGCCATGACCGGCGGCCAGCCGCATGAGGGCGGCCTGACCGTCGACATGATCGCCAGGCAGGTGCGCGCCGAGGGCGTCGAGCGCATCGCTGTCGTTACCGATGAGCCGGGCAAATATGCCGGAAAAGCGGAGTTCCCGGCCAGTGCCACCATCCATCACCGCGACGACCTCGATCTCGTCCAGCGCGAGCTGCGCGACGTCAAAGGCGTCTCGGTGCTGCTCTACGACCAGACCTGTGCGGCCGAAAAACGCCGCCGCCGCAAGCGCGGCACCTTCCCCGATCCCGACAAGCGCGTCTTCATCAACGAGCTGGTCTGCGAGGGCTGCGGCGATTGCGGTGTGCAGTCGAATTGCGTCTCGATCCAGCCGGTCGAGACCGAATTCGGCCGCAAGCGCCGGATCGACCAGTCGAGCTGCAACAAGGATTTCTCCTGCGTCAACGGCTTCTGTCCGTCCTTCGTCACCGTGCATGGTGCCAGGATCAGGAAGGCCGAGGGCACCGCCGGCAAGTCCGATCCGCTCGACGGCGTGCCGGCGCCGGCCGAATTCCCGCTCGGCGATCAAGGCTGGGCGGCGATCATCGACGGTGTCGGCGGCACCGGAGTCGTCACCATCGGCGCGGTGCTCGGCATGGCGGCCCATCTCGAGGACAAGGGCTGCGGCATGATCGACATGGCCGGGCTGGCCCAGAAGGGCGGCTCGGTGTTCACCCATGTCCGCATCGCGCGCACACCGGACGATATCCACGCCATCCGGGTTTCGGCCGGAAAGGCCGATCTGGTGCTCGGCTGCGACCTCGTCGTCTCCGGCGCCCAGAAGGTGCTGGCGGCGGTGCGCGAGGGTCACACCATCTTCCTCGCCAACACCGCCGAGATCATGCCGGGCGAATTCGCACGCTCGGCCGATTTCTCGCTGCCGATCGAGCGGCTGAAGAAGGCGATCCGCGCTGCCGCCGGCGACGACAAGGCGCATTTCTTCGACGCGACGGGAACCGCCACGCAATTGTTCGGCAATTCGCTCGGCGCCAACATGTTCATGCTTGGCTTTGCCTTCCAGCATGGCGGGCTGCCGCTGTCGGCCGAGGCGGTCGAGAAGGCGATCGAACTCAACGGCCAAGCGGTGGCGATGAACATCGCCGCCTTCCGCTGGGGCCGCCGCGCCGCCCATCAGCCAGATTTCGTGCGCGGTCTTTTCGCCCAGCCGGGCAAGGCGGCAAACGCGATCGCCGAGACGCTGGACGACATCATTGCCCGCCGCGTCGCCTTCCTGAGCGCCTATCAGAACGCCGCCTATGGCAAGCGC
Source organism: Mesorhizobium silamurunense (assembly GCF_014843825.1). Lineage (GTDB taxonomy): Bacteria > Pseudomonadota > Alphaproteobacteria > Rhizobiales > Rhizobiaceae > Mesorhizobium > Mesorhizobium silamurunense. The sequence continues at coordinate 3,815 of NZ_JHQR01000083.1, read as the reverse complement.
TTTGCCGACAGGATCGCCGAACTGCGCGCTGCCGAAGCCAGGGCCGTGCCCGGTTCGACCGCGGTGACCGAGGCCGCCGCAAGGAACCTGTTCAAGCTGATGGCGATCAAGGACGAGTATGAGGTGGCGCGGCTTTACACCGACGGCTCCTTCGCCGCAGAACTCTCAAAACAGTTCCAAAGCTACGAAAAACTCGAATTCCACCTGGCGCCGCCGATCATGGGCCGGCGCGGCAAGGACGGCACGCCGCGCAAATCGAGCTTCGGCCCATGGATGATGAACGGGTTCCGCCTGCTTTCGGCGATGAAAGGCCTGCGCGGTACCGCTTTCGACCCGTTCGGCTACAGCGCGGAAAGGCGCATGGAGCGGCAGTTTCTTGCCCAATACGAGGCCGATCTCGAGCTTGTCGCTGCTGCCCTCGCGCCTGGCAGGATCGAGGCCGCCGCCGCGCTGGCCTCGGTGCCGGCGCTCATTCGCGGCTACGGCCATGTCAGGCAGGCGAGCACCGAAAAGGCCGCCGGAGAGCGGGCCCGGCTTCTGGCGCGCCTTGAAAGCGCAGAGGCGAAACCGGAGCCGGAACGGCGGAACAAGCCGCTTTCTGTGGCAAGTATATCCCTCTACAATCCGACCTTAACGTAAGATTGCCCCGGTACACGCATGATCCTCTTTTAGGCGATTGTGGCAAAGCTTGGCTCCCGGCGATCTCGAACAATTTGCGGCGCGCATGCGCAACCTGCTTCGAGTACCGGCCCCATCGATCGTAGCGTTCGCCATAGCCGCCATAGGCGTCGGCCTGCAGGATCCCGGACCAGGTGCCAAGATGCGCCCGTGGATGTTCGCCACGCCGGTCGCGCGAATAATGAAACAGCCCGGCGGGCGGATCGACACCGACGAACGCGGACATAGACCCGCAGCCTGCCCGTATCGGTCTCGCCCTTGGCGAGGACCGGCAAGTTTATATCGCCGTGCCATCGGTCGGCGAGGAGGACATGAGGCTCGATCCGACGATGGATGGGTACGAGCGCGAATGTGGCCGCGCCAACCTGGTCGGCGAGCGTCGACAGGCTCAGCGGCATCCTTCACGCGCGAAACACGCGGTCCTGGCGGTCTAATGGCTAAGGTCTCTCAAGTCACCGCGATCGAGGTCGATCCAGTGATACGCCCTTCCCGCATCCGTCTGCCCGGTGGCACTACGCATGAGGGATATCGGACGAGCTACCAATCATGAGTGCGCCGAACGATCTTGCCGTGCTGATCGAGCGGTGGTTCACCGATCGGCTCATGCGACATCGAGGCGTAAGCTCCAACACCATCGCTTCCTATCGCGACACCTTCCGGCTCCTGTTTCCAGCCTGGACCTTGCAATGGCGCCCAACTATCGATGTGCTCGACGGAGCCTGCAAAGAAGGGGGTGTCATGCCGATTTCGTCGAAATGCTGAGCAATCCGGCGTCTTCAATCCCTCCGATCTTGCGCTGCTGGGGCAGCGTCTTCGATGATTAATTGAGGGCCAATCTGCGCAATCAGTGTGAGGGGTCGCGTCGCGGATCGTTCAGGAGGCCCGTATCGCCGAGATGAGCTGTCTTGTCGCCGGATGATCGCGGACGTAGCCCAAACGCGTCCTAGCCCCATCCACTGGGTGGATGACAGTTATGCCAATAATCGATTTTACCAGTCATACCGAACTCCCCTAGTAGGCTCTGAACGGAAACTCGGGCGGGTGTCCTTCCGGTCGGCCTAAGCTGCCGGGAGATTCGGAGACGAGCATGTGCGGGATTGTTGGCATCGTTGGGCAACAGCCTGTGTCGGAGCGGTTGGTCGATGCGTTGACGCGTCTCGAATATCGCGGCTATGATTCAGCCGGCGTTGCGACGATCACCGAGGGCGCCTTGCACTGCGGGCGCGCCGAGGGCAAGCTCGTCAATCTCGAGGCGAGGCTGAAGGAGCCGCTGAGCGGCACCATCGGCATCGCCCACACGTGCTGGGCGACCCATGGGGCACCGACTGAACGCAACGCGCACCCGCACTTTAGCGATGGTGTCGTCCATAACGGCATTATCGAGAATTTCGCCGAGTTGAAGGACGAATTGGCGGCTGCGGGGGCTGCCGGCAGTCGACGAGATAGTCGCGCCGATAATTTTCTCGCTGCCGATACAGCTTCTTGCCTACCACACGGCGCTCGTTCATGGGCACAGATGTCGACCAGCCGCGCAATCTCGCAAAAATCGGTCACCGTCGAATGATTGTGGGAGCTGACATGGCTGACTGGTCCGCCGCCCTCTATGTCAAATTCGAGGATGAGCGAACGCGGCCGGCGCGCGAATTCGGCGCCCGCGTGAGAGCCGCAGCGCCTGCGTGTGCGACGGATTGAAAATGCATCGCGTCATCATCAGCGGCATCGGCGTTGAAATCCCTGAAGCCAAGATCACCAATGAAGAACTGGTCGCCAGCTTCAATGCCTGGGTCGACATGGAGAATGCGCGTCGCCAGGAGACCGGCGAGCCGCCGTTGCCGAAATCGGACAGTGACTTCATCGTCCACGCCTCGGGCGTGAAATCCCGTCATGTCATCAAGCGGGAAGGCATTCTCGACCCGACCCGCATGACGCCGCGCATTCCCGCGCGACCCGACGATGCGCTGTCGCTGGAGGCCGAGTTCGGCATCGCCTCGGCCAGGAAGGCGCTCGACCATGCCGGACTTGAACCGTCCCAGATCGACCTGATCATCTGCTCGGCCTCTCACCACCAGCGGCCCTATCCGGCGATCGCCATCGAAATGCAGGAAGCGCTGGGCACCAAGGGCGCCGGCTTCGACATGGGACTTGGCTGTTCGTCCGCGGCGGCCGCGCTTCACATGGCGGTCAATCTGGTGCGCTCGGGCGCACACATGCGCATTCTGGTGACTACGCCGGAAATCATCACCGGCCATCTCAATTTTCGCGACCGGCAGACGCATTTCATCTTCGGCGACGCCTCGGTGTCGATGGTTGTGGAGGGGCTTGCCCAGGGCGACAAACGGCCGGGGCGCTTCGAGGTGCTGGACACGCGGCTGTGGACGCAGATGTCGAACAACATCCGTACCAATCTCGGCTACCAAACCCGCACCGCCCAGGATGATCCCTACATGATCAATCTGGAAGGCAATCTGATCAAGCAGGTCGGCAACAAGGTGTTCAAGGAAGTCACCGTCGCCGGCCAGAAATTCATCGTCGAATTCCTGGCCGAGCACGGGCTGACGCCGCAGGCGATCAGGCGCTTCTGGCTGCATCAGGCCAATGCGCGCATGAACGCCATGATCCTGAAACTGTCGTTCGGCCACGAGGTCGACCACGACCGCGCACCGATGGTCCTGGAGCGGCTGGGCAATACGGCGGGCGCCGGTGCCATCGTCGCGCTGTCGGAGAACCACGCCGACATGAAGCCCGGCGATTTCGGCTTGATCTGCGCCTTTGGCGCGGGATATTCGATAGGTGGCGCGCTGCTGAGGATGCTCTGAGCCGGCGGTTTCAGGCTGGTGCGAACGGCACCCACCGCTCCTCCAACCTTCCCTTCATGCAGCTTGCGGATCGTCAGATCCTCGCCTGTCGTCTTTGCATCATTTGGATCATCTCGAACCCGTCCAGCGTGCCGATCGCGCTGGCGCGTGATTTAAACCGAGCATGGGCCGTACACGACACTTGATGCGCCGATGGTCCTGCTCGATCGATTGTTGAGGTGTAAGCGCTGTCGCGGCGGCACCTTTCGCTTGTGGATGTAAGGGACGATGTTCGATGCCTTTGAGGGCTTCCACATATGACGATTTCAGAGTTTACGCTTA
>NZ_JHQR01000072.1 GCF_014843825.1 Mesorhizobium silamurunense | reverse complement strand
GGCCAGGCGCGCGGCGCGCGCCGGCGGCGGTCCGGGCACCCAGCTCACCTATATCAAGCGCAAGATCAACGTTTATGAGGTCCTCGACGAGGAAGGCCTGGCGCTGATCGAGAAGAACACCGACACGGTGCTGGAAGAGATCGGCATCATCTTCCGCGACGACGCCGAGGCGCTCGCGCTGTGGAAGGAGGCCGGCGCCGAAGTCAAGGGCGAGCGCGTGCATTTCCCCAAGGGGCTCTGCCGCTCGCTGCTCAAGACCGCACCCTCCATCTACACCCAGCATGCGCGCAACCCCGAGCGCTCGGTGCAGATCGGCGGCAATGCGACAGTGTTCGCCCCGGTCTACGGCCCGCCCTTCGTGCGCGACCTCGACGGCAACCGCCGCTACGCCACGATCGAGGATTTCCAGAATTTCGTGAAGCTCGCCTATATGGCGCCGTCAATCCACCATTCGGGCGGCACGGTGTGCGAGCCGGTCGACGTGCCGGTCAACAAGCGCCACCTCGACATGGTCTATTCGCATATCCGCTACTCGGATAAACCGTTCATGGGCTCGGTGACTGCGCCGGAACGAGCCGAAGATACGGTGGCGATGGCCAAGATCGTGTTCGGCGACGATTTCGTCGAGAACAACACGGTGCTGACCAGCCTGATCAACGCCAATTCGCCGATGGTGTTCGACGAGACCATGCTCGGCGCGCTGAAAGTCTATTCGCGCCACAACCAGGCTTGTATCGTCACACCTTTCATCCTTGCCGGTGCGATGAGCCCGGTGACGGTTGCCGGCACGCTGACGCAGGTCCTTGCCGAAGTGCTCGCCGGCGCCTCGTTCACGCAGCTGATCAGGCCCGGCGCTCCGGTGCTGTTCGGCACTTTCGCCTCATCGATCTCGATGCAGTCGGGCGCGCCGACATTCGGCACACCGGAGCCGTCGCTGGTCTCCTATGGCGCCGCACAGCTCGCGCGCCGGCTCGGCCTGCCGTTCCGCACCGGCGGTTCGCTGTGCGCCTCGAAGATCCCGGATGCGCAGGCGGCCTATGAAAGCGCCAACACGCTCAACTCGACCATCCTTGCCGGAACCAATTTCGTGCTGCATTCGGCCGGCTGGCTCGAGGGTGGTCTCGCCTCCTGCTACGAGAAGTTCATGATGGACATCGACCAGCTCGGCATGACGCAGAAATTCTCCGAGGGCGTCGACCTGTCGGAGAACGGGCAAGCCATGGACGCCATCCGCCAGGTCGGTCCGGGCAGCCACTATCTCGGCTGCGACCATACGCAGGCGAATTTCCAGACTGCCTTCTACCGCTCCAACATCGCCGACAACAATTCCTACGAGCAGTGGCTGGCCGAGGGCGAGAAGACGGCGCCGCAGCGCGCCAACGAGCTGGCCCGCCGCTGGTTGGAGAGCTACGAAGCGCCGCATCTCGATCCGGCCATCGACGAGGCGCTGAAGGACTTCATTGCCAAGAAGAAAGCCTCGATGGCCGACGCCTTCACTTGAAAGGAGCCCGAGTCAGGCCGGGCTAAAGTCGCCAACATCATTCACAAGGAAGTCTGGCGGAGCGCGTTCTCCGACCCGGACCGGAAGGGATGATTCTTTCGCGCGGCACGATTGAAGGGATCGCGGCCGCGCTTGCCGCCCATGGCCTGATCCTTCGGGGCGGCTTCCGCTTCGCCAGCGACGAAGCCGCGCCTGCGGGACTTTCGGGTGCGCCCGCGAAGTCCGCGCTCCTGGTCGGGCAAGCGGGCGCGGCGCCTTGGCCGCATTTCCAACGCTGGCTCGAGGGGCAACCGCACCCTATCGCCAATCCGCTCGACACCTGGTCGTGCGAGATGATCGGCGCGGTCGCGCAAGAATTCGGCGCCCGCGCGGTGTCGCCATCCGATCGCCCCTACCTGCCGTTCCAGCAATGGGCGATGCGGGCGGAAGGGTTGAAGCCGTCGCCGCTCGATATCCTCATGCATCCGCAATATGGGCTCTGGCATGCCTATCGCGGCGCGCTGCTGTTCGAGGAGGAAATTTTCCTCCCCGAACCTCGGGAAGCGATTCATCTGTGCGACACATGCGTCGAAAAACCCTGCATGAAATCCTGTCCGGTCGACGCTTACTCGGCGGAGGGTTTCGCACATCAAGCCTGTCTGGCGCATGTGCGCGGCGCCAACGGCTCTCCTTGCCGAACCGGCGGCTGTCTCGACCGCAACGCCTGTCCGTATGGCGCCGACTATCGCTATCCGGCCGAGATCCAGGCTTTTTACATAGCCGCGTTCGCCGGCCTGTGAGCGGTCCTCGCGTCGCACGGAATCTTGAATGCGATTGAGATGTCGTGGCTTGCCCTGACGAGCGGCGCGGATATCTATCGCGGGGCAGCAAGCGGAGCGGGCAATGACGAAGCAGGACATCGAGATCAAGACCCAGGACGGCACGGCGAAGGCGCGGCTGTTTCGTCCAGCCGCACCCGCCAAGGCCGGCGTCATCCTCTACATGGATATTTTCGGCCCGCGCCCGGCGCTCGACCTCATGGCCGAGCGCCTCGCCGAGCATGATTATGCCGTGCTCGCGCCAGACCTGTTCTATCGCAGTGTGCCCTATGGTCCGTTCGATCCCAAGACTGCGTTTGGCGACGACAAGACCAGGGCTCAGCTGACGGCGTTGAGTGGCGGCACGACGCAGGGGATGACAATCCGCGACGGTGCGGCCTTCCTCGACGCGCTCACTGCTGAAGGCATTGATGGGCCGGTCGGCGTCGTCGGCTATTGCATGGGCGGGGCGCGGGCGCTGAATGCGGCGGCAAGCTATCCCGACCGGATCGTTGCGGCCGCGAGCTTCCATGGCGGCAATCTGGCGAGCGATGCCGCCGACAGCCCACACCGCAAAGCGGCGTCGATCAAGGCGCGGGTCTATGTCGGGGTCGCCGGCGTCGATCGCAGCTTCCCGCCCGAGCAATCGGCGCGGCTGGCCGAGGCGCTCCGGATCGCCGAGGTCGACCATACGATCGAGAACTATGTCGGCGTCGGCCATGGCTGGTGCGTCAAGGACCACAGCGTCTACGACGAAGTCGGCGCCGAACGCCACTGGAAGCGGCTGTTGACGTTTTTCGGCGAAACGCTGGGCTGAGGTGTGCCGATAATCAGGTGATGCCGGCCTGCAAGCGGCGGCCTCCTGCGCTTCCGGGTCTCACGTGCTTTAAGTCCGCTCCGCTCCGGTTCTCGGAAGCCACCACTTTGGTCGCTTCGCGCCCGTCTTCGACTCCGGCTCGGCCTGACCTGAATCTCGACACACTTCGTCAGCTGGGCTGACTGGCTCCGCAAAAAAATCTTTCCATCGTCCCAAGGATTGGCCATTAGCCTTCGTCCAACGGGCAAATGACGGCGATGATGCTGGACGACAGCGAAGCCTCCGATGCCGAATTGATCGGGCGGGCGAGGGGCGGAGACAGGGGGGCTTTCGGCAAACTGCTCGAAAGGCACTATGGCTTCGTCTATCGCGCCGCCTATCGCTGGTGCGGCCGCAGGGCCGACGCGGAGGACATCGCCCAGGACGTCTGCGTGCGGCTCGGCCGGGCGATCCGCGACTATCAGGGCAGCGGCGCCTTCACGACATGGCTCTACGCCATGACGCTGAATGCGGCGCGCGACATGATGCGCAAGCGTGCCCGCGACACGGCCAAGACCGAGGCCTTTGGCACCTATGCGCTGATTGCGGGGGAGGGTACGGCGGAAGCCCAGGATCCTGCCGAGGCGCTGTGGGTGGCGGTGCGCATGCTGCCGGACAAGCAGCGCGACGCGGTGCTGCTGGTCTATGGCGAAGGTCTCAGCCACGCCACGGCGGCCGAGGTGATGGCGATCTCGGAGACGACAGTTTCCTGGCACATCCATGAAGCGAAGAAACGGCTGAAGGCGCTCATGCGTTCAGCCGGGGAAGTGTGACCATGGCCGACGACAACGAACTCGAAAGGCTGAGCGACATCGCAGTGCCGGCGCCCGACGGCGAGGCGAAAGCTCGCGCGTTCGCTGCCGCGATGACCGCCTTCGACTGGCAAGAAAAAATCTCGACCGCCCCCCAAGGAACTGCGGCAGGCCTTCGTCTCACGGAGCGAGCACAAATGCTCTGGAGAGAGATCATGCAACGGAAACTCATTGCCACACCGGCCATCACCGCGCTGGTTGCGCTGCCAATCGCCGGATATGCCGCTTTCGAGATGTTGAAGGAGCAGCCGCCCGTCATCGGCGGCAACGGGAAGGTGACCGAAACGGTGGCCGACAAGCCGGCGGCGCAGAAGCCTGCGCCGAACCAGCCTGTGATCAACGAACCGCTGGCCACAGCGCCCGCCAAGGAGAAGAAGGCCGACGCCGATAGTGAAAGACGCGATGAGGCGCAGGTTGAGCCTGCATCGCCGCCGAAGCCGGTGACCGAGGTCGACGGCCTGGTCAAGCAGGAAATGATGCCCGAGGCGCTGCCTGCGCCGGCGCCGGCTGAGACAGCTGGCGGCAAAGCTGCGGCGAGTAACGGGGCGGTTCGAATGGGCTTTTCGGCTCCGGGTGATGCAGCGAAGCTGAAACGCGCGCCTGGCGCGGTCGCCGATTCCAAGCTGATGGTGCAGCCCGTACCCATGCCGGACCAGATGCAGCCGCAGGAGGAAAACCGCGACCGCATCCAGACCTTCAAGACCAATCCGGTTCACGAAGCCGCCCAGGATCCGGTCTCGACTTTCTCGATCGATGTCGACACGGCGTCCTATTCCTTCGTCCGGCGCTCGCTGAAGGAAGGCATTCTGCCCGACCCAGACACCGTCCGGGTCGAGGAGATGATCAACTACTTCCCCTATGACTGGAAGAGACCGGATTCGGCTGCGACGCCGTTCAATTCGACCGTCACTGTCATGCCGACGCCCTGGAACGGGCGCACCAAGCTGATGCATGTCGCCATCAAGGGTTTTGACGTGAAGCCGGCCGAGCAGCCCAAGGCCAATCTGGTGTTCCTGATCGACGTGTCGGGCTCAATGGACGAGCCAGACAAGCTGCCGCTCTTGAAGTCGGCCTTCCGGCTGCTGGTCAGCAAGCTCAAAGCCGACGATACCGTCTCTATCGTCACCTATGCCGGCAATGCCGGCACGGTGCTGATGCCGACGAAGGCGGCGGAGAAGGAAAAGATCCTTTCGGCCATCGACAATCTGGAGCCGGGCGGGTCGACGGCCGGAGAGGCCGGCATCAAGGAAGCCTACAAGCTTGCGCAGCAGTCCTTCGTCAAGGACGGCGTCAACCGCGTGATGCTGGCCACGGACGGCGATTTCAACGTCGGCCAAACCGATGACGACGACCTGAAGCAGCTGATCGAGAAGGAGCGCAAGACCGGCGTGTTCCTCTCGGTGTTCGGCTTCGGCCGCGGCAATCTCAACGACCAGATGATGCAGACCATCGCCCAGAACGGCAACGGCACGGCGGCCTATATCGACACGCTTGCCGAGGCCGAGAAGGTGCTGGTCGAGGACGCGTCCTCGACGCTGTTCACCATCGCCAAGGACGTGAAAATCCAGGTCGAGTTCAACCCGGCCAAGGTCTCGGAATACCGCCTTGTCGGCTATGAGACCCGCGCCTTGAAGCGCGAGGATTTCAACAACGACCGTGTCGATGCCGGCGACATCGGCTCCGGCCATTCGGTGACCGCGATCTATGAGATCACGCCCAAGGGCAGCGGCGCCGAGCAGGTCGATCCGCTGCGCTACGGCCAGGCGAAGGTCGACAATGGCGGCGTCGCCAATGCGGACGAATATGCCTTCGTCAAGATCCGCTACAAGCTGCCGAACGAAGACGTCTCCAAGCTGATCACCACGCCGGTGACGGCCGCCAACGAAGTGTCGTCTTTTGACGAGGCGGGCAGCGACCAGCGCTTCTCGGTCGCGGTCGCCGCCTTCGGGCAGAAGCTGCGCGACGAGGACCAGACCGCGAATTTCGGCTATGACCGCATCCTTGAGATCGCCAATGCGGCCAGAGGCGCCGATCCGTTCGGCTACAGAGCCGAATTCCTGTCGCTCGTGCGGCTCGCCTCGTCGCTGGGAACCAACAAGTAGGACGTGCGGCGCATTTCTTGAACAAAAAGGCCGGCGTTGAGAACCGCCGGCCTTTTTGCCGATCGTTAAATTGCTCGGCTTTTCCGGAACTTCATCGCAATGCCCTCCTGTTAGTCAAAGCTGATAGACGACTTTGAGGGGATGGAATTGCATATCACCGGGAACGTGGCGTCGACTGCGGGTAACCCTCAGGCGCGAGCACCGTCCGCGCCATCGGCTGAATCCGCAGGTATCAAGAACGATGTCGACGCGGCCCGCAACACGGCGCTCTCAGCGCTCAACAACGACCGCTTCCGCGCGATGCTGGAACAGATCAGCGACCCGCGTGCCTCCGGCGAGCTGATGGCGATGGGCGCCGGCAACAAGAACAGCGTCGCTACCGACCTCAATACGGCACTGTCGCGTTACGCCGAAAACAGCGAATAGAGCGGGCCAGCTTTAAGCGCGGCTGCGCCGGCGCTCACGACGACCTTCGCCAGCCTCGGCTGAACCGGCCGAGGCGATCTTGTTGCGCATCGGGCCGATGCGCTCGACGATGGTTTCGACGGTCGGACGCGCCGACTTTTTATGCGCGTCGAGCGCCTTGCGCATGGCGGCAAGGTGGGCGAACGAGGTGCCGCAGCAGCCGCCGACGATTTTTGCGCCGGCATCGACCGCTAACCGGACATAGTCGGCCATCAGCTCGGGCGTGCCGGAATAATGAATCTCGCTGCCGCGGAATTCCGGAATACCGCAATTGCCCTTGACGATCACGGTCGCTTCCGGCTTCGCCTCGGTCATGTCGAGCAGCGAGGACAGGATATCGGCGGCACCGACACCGCAATTGGCGCCGACGCCGAGCGGAGCTTGCGACAGTCCATCGGCGACGCCATGGATGTCCTTCGGCAGCAGCCCCATCATGGTGCGGCCGGCGGTGTCGAAGGAGCCGGTGTAGGTATAGGGCAGGCCGACGCGGATCGCCGCTTCGGCCGCGGCGCGGATCTCGTCTGGCGCCGACATGGTCTCGATCCAGGCAACTTCGGCGCCGCCGGCCTTCAAGCCTTCGATCTGCTCGGCAAAGGCATCGACCGCGTCCTCATAGGTCATGGCGCCGAGCGGTATCAGCAGCTCGCCGGTCGGGCCGACGGAGCCGGCAACAATCACCTTGCGGCCGGCCTTGTCGGCGACCGACCGGGCAATCTCGGCGGCGCGCTTGTTCAGGTCGCCCACCCGGTCCTGAGCGTGATGCAGCTTCAGCCGGTGGCGGGTGCCGCCGAAGGAGTTGGTCAGGATGATGTCGGCGCCGGCATCGACGAAATTCTGATGCAGCGTGGCGATGGTGTCGGGCGCCGTCTCGTTGAGCAGCTCGGGCGCTTCGCCGGCCTCGAGGCCCATGGCGAACAAATTGGTGCCGGTGGCGCCGTCAGCCAAAAGCACGCCTTTTTCGGCAAGCAATGCGTCGATCGGATTGGTCGCGGTCATGGCTTTGCCTTTCGTATCCTGAATTCGGATAACGATATAAAGAAGTCTTTATGTCTAGTCAATGAACTTCCGGTCGCAACAGCGCGCCGAACAACCGCCTTTACGGCCTGGGAATGATCTCGACCTCGATCTCGGTGCAGACGCCGCCATTGGTCGGGTAATGGTCGACCGAGCAAGCGGTGACGACGAGGAGCAGGTCTTGTTCGGCTCGCAACGTCACATAGCCGCCGGGCGGATTGATCGAGGCCTCGACAACCAGCGTGCCGTCCGGCTGCGGCATGGAGTTCTGGAAGAGGTCGACCGGGTCGGGCGCGAAGGGCAGTTCGATGCCTTCCGTGCTAAGCGCCTTCATCAGATTGTCGCGGCAGTTTGGATGGTTCGGCAATCCGGCCCGTTCATAAAGTGCGCTGTCGCAGGCAGGGTAAAGCATGTCGTGCGGCCCGGGCGAGGCGTCCTCGATCAAGGTCAGCATCGGCTTGCCGGCGGCGCTGTAGAAATGGTCGCCGGGTTTCGGAAACAGCCTTTCTGTGATGTCGCGGGTCTGTGAGGTGGTCAGCCAATCGAGCCTGCCCTCGGTCGAGAAGGCCCAGAGGTCGGAGACCTGCTGGCCCTTGGGATCGATGATGCGGATGCGGTCGCCGGCCTTGACGCGAAAGGAGCGGCCGGATTGCGGCGGAACGACAACACGATCTGGTTCTTGCATGGATTTCCCTGAAACGATTGTATGCGGCCAGACTGCTGGCCGCATGCCAGGATGACGACGATCGCAGCGTTCAGACAGAGCCTGACGGGAAGGACATACCGGCCAGCTTTTGCGTGAAGCTCGCCGTCTCATGCGCGTTGATGTCGGCGGCGCGGATCAGATTGTCGAAATGGCTGGTCAGGGTGCGGACCGGCTGGGTGGCGTTGAGCACCAGATACATGTCGCCGACATAGATCGCGGCGCGGTAGGGGCCGAAGATCGTGTAGGGGATCGAATAGCGCATGCGGCCGTCGTAGAGGAACAGGCGGAAGGTCGGGTAAAGGTCGTCGAGCAGCGTTGCCATGTGCAGCAATTGCCTGCGGCGTTCGACTTCCGGGAAACGGTCCCAGACGCCGAGACCGCGCGCGAAGATCTCCAGCGTATGACGCGGCATGCAGACCTCCATGTCGGTCTCGGGCCGCCTGTTGTAGTCGATGCGGTATTGCGTTTCGCCGGCCTGTGCCTCGCGGCTCTTGTTGGCAATGCCGGCCTCGTATTCGACCAGCGCCTCGGTGCGCAGGAGGTCCGGAATGCCCGCCGGCACGTAGCGGATCTTGGTGCCGACCGCCTCGGCGTGCCATTTGGCGAGCAGCGTGCGGTCGAAGCCGTCCGGCGCCTCCTCGATTTCCAGGCTTTCGCGAATCTCGCCCGTGACGCCTTCGTCCTGGCTCAGACCCAGCAGCCAGTCGAGCGATACCTTGAACTCGGCGGCGATGTTGAGAAGCGTCTCGGCGCGGGGCAGGCGCGTCGAAGCGCCGGACAGCAGCTGCGACAGCGCCGAACGGTCGATACCGACGGCCGTCGCGAAGGCCGACTGGTTTAAGTCGGAGCGTGTCAAGAGCAATTTCAGGCGCTCCCGAAAGACCGTCGACAGATCGCGCTTGTCCATCACGTCACTCCTGTTCCGAGGAGGAAAAATTTGCGCTGCGGCCTTTCTGACGGCCGCTCAGGCGCAAATGAATCCCCAAGTTTGTTTACAAAGTATAACACATGCGGCCAAGAATGCGCATTCGCAACAGTTTGTGCGCTTTGTCGCGTTGCGACAACGGCAGGCTCCTGACACAATGTTGTCAGGAATCAAACTGGTTCCGGCGACTGGAAGGCAGTGGTCGATAGCATGACTGGCATAAGCAAGAGACGTAGCAGCACACCGGCCGTGGAATGGCCGACGGTATTCCTCATACTCTTCTGCTATGGCGCCTGGCTCGCCACCGGCTTCCTGCTCTGGTCTTCCTATCCGCTGCTGGCGCTCGCAACCCTCACGTTGATACTGGCCCTGCAATCCTCGCTGATGCATGAAGTGCTGCATGGCCATCCGACCCGCAACGCCAGGATCAATGAAGCCCTCGTCTTCCTGCCGATCGGCTTGGTCTGGCCGTTCCGCCGCTTCAAGGCGATCCATCTTCGCCATCATGCCGACGAGCGGCTGACGGATCCGCTGGACGATCCGGAAAGCTATTACCAGGCGCTCTGGATGCATGAGGAAATGCCGCCGGCGATGAAGTTCCTGCTCAAGATCAACAACACCATGGTCGGCCGCTTCTTTCTCGGCCCCTGGTTGTCGTCGATCGGCTTCTTCATCGACGACGTCAGGCAGATGGTCGCGGGCGACAGGGCGATCCGTAAGGGCTGGCTGCTCCATGCCATCGGCCTTGCCGTGGTTGTGCCGATCGTGACCTTCGGCTTCGGCATTCCGCTCTGGCTCTACATTCTGGTGCCGGTGTGGCTCGGCCAGTCGCTGATCTCGGTGCGCACCTATGCCGAGCATCAATGGTCGGAGCACCCGGAGGGCCGCACGATCATCGTCGAGCGGTCGCCGCTGTCCTTCCTGTTCCTCAACAACAACCTGCATTTCGTGCACCACAAGAGCCCGACGGTTGCCTGGTACAGACTGCCGAAGATGTTTCGCGATCGCCGCGAAGAATGGCTGCGGATGAACAATGGCTATGTCTATCCGAATTATTTCGCGCTGATCAAATCCTTTGCCTTCAAGGCCAAGGAACCGGTGGTGCATCCGGTGCTGCGCCGCGCGCCCGGACTCGGCCGCGCCTTCAAGCCGCGCATCAGAGCGCGTAATGTGAATGGACTTGGAACGGCCCCAGTGCCGGCTGAGCCGCCGAAGGAGTGATCTCCGCGACAGCGCTGCCGGCACGCGCTATGCTGGCGCGGGATCTCAATGGTTTCTTCAACCTCTGGACATGGCGGTCAGACTGACGCATGAGTGAATTCATTGCGGCCTTGCCGATGTATGACTGGCCCGAGGTGAGGGCTGAGGTCGATGCCCAATGGGCACGGCTGCGCGATGCCATCAGGCAAAGAGGCATCGAGGCGCCGGAGACCGTCGCGCGCGTCAATGGCGATCTGCCGCCGGTGCCGGGCGGCATTCGCGATGCCGCCGGCAAGATCATTGCGGCTGACCCCGCGACGCTGCCGCCGGACGAACTGAATTTCCCTAGCCTTTGGCTGCATCCGGCGCTGCTTATTGGGCAGACCTGTTGGGGTCCGATGGAATTCGGCCTGTCGAAGCATGTCCAATTAGTTGGCCAGCCGAGTTATGATGCCTATGAGGGCGGTAAGGGTGAACTCTATTCAAGTGCCATCGTCATGCTTGCGGACGGCGGGATGTCGGTACCTTCGCCTACAGACGGTCGGGCTGTAATCCCGATCGATCTGATCCGGGACAAACGATTTGCCTTCAACAGCCTCGATTCAATGTCAGGTATCATCGCCTTGTCTCGCGACCTCGAAGACATGGAAGACATAGAGTTTTCGCAACACCTGCAAAGCGGCGGCCATCGCGCCTCGATCGTCGCCATCGCCGAAGGCAGGGCCGACATCGCCACGATCGATTGCGAAAGCTGGGCATTGGCGCAGCGTTTCGAACCGGCGGCCCAGCGCGTGAAGGTCGTCGGCTGGACGGCGAGGCGCAAAGGCCTGCCGTTCATCACCGCCCTGTCGACGCCGCAAGAGACCGTAGCGGCTCTGCGTGAAGCCGTCGCCAGTCTCGGATATGCTCAGCCGAGCAATCGTTCGTCGAGCGGGTAGGCTGAGAGCTTTTCGTTGCCGGTATCGGTGATCAGGATCTGCTCCTCGATCTTGACGCCCTCGCGTCCGCCCAACCGGCCGATATAGCTTTCCACGCATAGCACCATTCCGGGTTCGAGCACGCCGTCAGGCGTGTCGTCCGTCCAGTCGCTGGCATGCGGCAGAGTCGGATACTCGTCCGCCAGTCCGACGCCGTGGTAGAGCACGCCGTAGCGTGTCGGGAAACAGTCGCCAGGCGGCACCGCCGAGCGTTCGACGAGATCGCGGAAGGAGATGCCCCGCCGCATCAGGCTGGTGTTGTGGGCGATCTGGTCGGCGGCGATGCGGAACAGGTCGCGCTGCTCGTTCGTCGGTCTGCCATCCCCGCAAAGCCAGGTGCGCGAAAGATCGGCGCAAAATCCATAGGGGCCGATGAGGTCGGTGTCGAAGGCGACGAGATCGCCGTCCTCGATGATGCGCGACGAGCATTCCTGGAACCAGGGATTGGTGCGCGGCCCGGATGACAGAAGCCGGGTCTCGATCCATTCGCCGCCACGCGCGATGTTGCCGCGATGGAGTTCCGCCCACAGTTCGTTCTCGGAGATGCCGGGCTTCAGCGCCGCTTCCATCTCGCCCATCGCCGCCTCGCAGGCGACAATGGCACGGCGCATCGCAAGGATTTCGTCCGGCGATTTGATCAGGCGCGCATTCTCCATCACCGCCTCGCCATTGCCGACCGTGATGCCGCGGCGGGCGAGCTCGTCGACGCCTTCGGGATTGATGTGATCGACAGCGATGCGGCGATTGCCGCCGCCGTGCTCGGCAAGGAGCTCGGCGATGCCGGCCGCCCAGCGGCGGACCTTTCGGCCGGTCAACTCGCCGCTGTAGAGATACATCCACGACACCGCCGGCCGCACCTCGTCGACGACGCCCGCATGATCCGATAGATGCTGGCAGGAGAAATAGTCGAACAGCACCACCGGACCGTCTGTCGCCACGAAACAGTGGCGGGTCGGATTGTGTGCGACCCAGGGCTGCATGTTGGTCGAGTCGGTCGCGTAACGGATGTTGACAGGGTCGTAGAGCAGGGCGCCGGCATAGTCGCGGCGCTTGAGCTCGGCGCGAATGCGTTCAAGCCGGAATTTTCGCATGGCAGGCAGGTTGGGAGCGGCAATGCCTGCCGCTGCCCATTCGGCTTCGGCCTGCGCGCCATAGCCCAGCACATGCTGGTTGAGCGCGGCAGCCTTCTCGCGGGACGCCGCGCGCAGCGCGTCGACCGAGCCCGGTTCGAACGGCATGATCTTGCGGTGGCGGCCGAAGCGAAGTTTGTTCATGCAGTCTCCCAGGTGCTTACTGCGCCGTCATCTTGCGCAGCCTGGTGATCGTCACCTGGCGCGGTGCGCCCCCCAGCAACTGCGGCACCGCGATGCGCCGATGGACGGTGTCCATCACATAGCCGGCCTTGGCGATCCTGTCGAAAATGACCGAAGCCGGTTCCTCGTCATCCGCCAGGACAAGCACGGCAGGCTCGCGGATCGACTCGGCGAAATCGGGGATCTCGTCGTCGAGCACGACGAGATCGGGATCGACCAGACGGAGATTGCCGATCCAGAACCAGCTCGACACCACTGTGCCGACCGGCCCGTTGGCCGCCAACTGGCGATGGAGCGAAGCGTAGTCCATCCGCACGATGCCACCGCGGTTGTCGCCGCCGTGGACGTGCATGTACCAGCTCACTGGCAGCACCAGGATGGCGATCACCGCGCCGACAAAGACGATCGTGGCTTGCGTCTTCCTGCCTCGTTCCCCCATCGCGTCCAGCCGCATGGCAAGCGCAGCCGGCAGCAGCACAAACACGGGAAGCATCCAGCGATCGCGAAATTGCGTCACGCCGCCCGCCAACACCACCAGGAGCGTGATCAGCAAGGCGAAGGCGATCGCCCGCCAGACCAGCTTCTCTGGCCACGGTGCGGTCTCGGGCGGCGGTGCGGGTTTCCCGCGTGCCAGGAAAAACGCGACGGCAAAGATCGCCGCCGGAAGCCCGGCGAAGTTGAGTATCGCATTGCCCAGGCCGAGGATGCCGCCAGACAAGCTCTTTGCTACGCTGCCGCCCTCGGCGACGCCCAGGCCACTGCTGTGCGCCAGCAGATCGCTCAGATGCGTGAGGCTCCAGTAGAATGTCGGCAGGCAGGCAAGGATCGCCACAACCACGCTGATCAGGAAACGGCGATCGAAGATCGCCTCACGCGTTTCGCGAAGCGACAGCGCCGCAAGGAACAGCGCGGCGAGAAAGATCACCATATTGTATTTCGACAGCATGGCGGCGGCCGTCGCCAGGCCGAGCAGCACATAGGCGGCTGTCGAGCGCCGTTTCTGCAGCTCGACCAGCGCCAGGAGCAGCAGCGACGAAAAACAAAAAACCGCGACCGAGTGGGTGAGGGCATGCTGCATCTCCCACGCGATCTGCGGAAAAAGCAGCAGGCCGAACATGGCGGCGGTCGCCGCACGGTTCGAGTAGCCCAGGCGGCGCACCGCGGCGAAGCACGCGATCAATCCGCCTGCCAGCAGGGCGTATTTCACGATCTTGAGCGCAAGGACGTCGGTTCCGACCAGCGATGCGGTGAGGATGCCGAGCCAGGTGTATAGAGGCGGCTGCGAGCTGCCGTAGCCGGCCGCGAGGAAGCGCATCGCCATCAGCTGCTCGGAGTCGTCGACGCCGACACCGGTGCCCATAAAGTGCGACGAGAACGTCATCACCACGATCTGGACAAGGCAATATGCAAGGGCAAATGCGATTGCGGCGCTGAAGGGGCCGACCCGTTCATCGCAGAGCCAGTCGGTCCATTTCTCCAGCTGCCGCAAAGGGGTCGTCGTCTCATCTGGTGCGTTAGTGGCCGGTTGCTATATAGCCGACCACCCACACGATCCGAAAGCGGTGCCGGACCTTATGTGCGCATCTTTTCGCCGCTCGGGTCGAAGGGTGGCTCGACATTGATGCGGGCCGGGCGGCGATGGCCGAGGATCTCGATCTCGAACAGGCCGGCGCTCTCGTCTTCCGCGAGGGCCGCCGGCACATAGCCTTGCGCCATCGACTTCTGCACGTAATGCGCATAGCCGCCCGAGGTCACCCAGCCGACGACGCGCCATTCGCCGTCGACGATGCCGCGTACGGCCGAAGCGCCTTCCGCGGCCTTGGAGCCACGCACTTCCTTGCCGGTCTCATCGAAGCGCGGCGCACCGTAGCCATGCGGCTTTTCCACCGTGCCGTAGTCCTTGCTGACCTTGGCCCAGATCGGCTCGTCGCCCATCACGTCGGCGTCGGCAGCATCGACGATGAAGGAGACGCGGCGCAGCTTCGGCCCTTGCGCCTGCTCCTTGGCAGCTGCTTCGCGGCCGATGAAGTCGTTCTTCTCCAGCTTGATGAAGCGGTCCATCGAACCTTCGAACGGCCCATAGATCGGCCGCAACTCGCGGAACCAGGTCGGGAAGTTCTTCTCCAGGCGCATCGACAGCAGCGCGCGCATACCGAAATCGACGAGACCGAATTCCTCGCCGGCTTCCTTGATCGCCTTGTAGACCAGGCGCTGATAGGCCGGCGCCATCCAGATCTCGTAGCCGAGGTCGCCGGTGTAGGTGATGCGGTTGACCATGCAGGGCGCTCCGCCGACCGCCATCTCGCGGAAATCCATGAAGCGGAAGGCTTTGGTGGAAACGTCGACATCGACCAGCTTCTGCAAAAGGTCGCGCGATTTGGGGCCCGCAATCGACAGGCCCACCAGCGTCTGGTCGAAGCGATGGATGCGCACCGATCCGTCCTTCGGCAGATGCTTCTCGAACCAGCGCATATGGTATTTCTGCGCGGCCGACGAGCCCCAGATCATGAAGCTGTCGTCGCCTGATTTGGCGATGGTGAAGTCGCCGATCAGCTTGCCGAATTCGTTGACCATCGGCGTCAGCACGATGCGGCCGGTCTTCGGCATGCGGTTGGTCATCAGCCGGTTGAGGAAATCCTCCGCGCCCGGGCCGGACACCTCGTATTTGGCGAAGTTGGCGATCTCGGTCACGCCGACCTTCTCGCGCGTCGCGCGCACTTCCTCGCCGATCGGACCGAAATCGTTGGAGCGATGGAACGAGACGATGTCCTTCGGCTCGGTGCCCTTGGGCGCGAACCAGAGCGGGGTTTCCAGACCCCAGCTGTCACCCATGACGGCGTTGTTGGCGAGCATGGTGTCGTAGAGCGGCGTCGTCTGCGCCGGACGGGCGGCAGGCAGTTCCTCGTTCGGGAAGCGGATCGAGAAGCGCCGCGAATAGTTCTCGCGCACCTTGGCGTTGGTGTAGCGCAGGCTCGCCCATTCGCCGAAGCGGGCGACGTCCATGCCCCAGACGTCGAAGCCCGGATCGCCATGCACCATCCAGTTGGACAGCGCGAGGCCGACGCCGCCGCCCTGGCTGAAGCCGGCCATGACGGCGCAGGCGCACCAGAAATTGGTCAGGCCCTGCACCGGGCCGACCAGCGGGTTGCCGTCGAGCGCGAAGGTGAAGGGGCCATTGATGATCTGCTTGATGCCGGCCTTCTCGATGCCGGGGAAGTGCTTGAAGCCGATCTCCAGCGACGGCGCGATGCGGTCGATGTCGGGCTGCAGCAGTTCATGGCCGAAATCCCAGGGCGTGTTGACCGGCGACCACGGCTTGCAGGCCTTCTCATAAGTGCCGAGCAGGATGCCGTTGCGCTCCTGGCGAGTGTAGATCTCGCCCTTGAAGTCGAGCACGCCGATCATCTCGCGGCCAGTCGACTTGTTGAATTCCTCGACCTCCGGCATCGGCTCGGTGAGCAGGTACATGTGCTCCATCGCCAGCACCGGCAGCTCGACACCGACCATGCGTCCGATCTCGCGCGCCCACAGGCCGCCGCAATTGACGACATGCTCGGCGTGGACCGTGCCCTGCTCGGTGACGACGTTCCAGGTGGCGTCAGGCTGTTGCGTCAAGTCGACGACACGGTTGCGCAGCACGATCTCGGCGCCGAGTTTCTTCGCCGCCTTGGAATAGGCGATGGTGGTGCCGGAGGGGTCGAGATGGCCCTCGACCGGGTCCCACATGGCGCCGACAAAATTCTTCTCGTCCATCAGCGGAAACATCGCCTTGGCTTCCGAAGGCGTGATCAGCTCGGTGTCCATGCCGAGATAACGGCCCTTGGCGTGGGCAAGCCGCAGGAAGTCCATGCGCTCGGGCGTATCCGCCATCATCACGCCGCCGGTCAGATGCAGCGAGCACGACTGGCCGGAAAGCTCCTCGATCTCCTTGTAGAGCTGGACGGTGTAGGCCTGCAACTTGGCGACGTTCGGATCCCCGTTCAGCGTATGGAAGCCGCCCGCCGCATGCCAGGACGAGCCGGAGGTCAATTCCGAACGCTCGATCAGCATGATGTCGGTCCAGCCGGCCTTGGCGAGATGATAGAGCACCGAGCAGCCGACGACGCCGCCGCCTATGACAACCGCTTTTACGTGGGATTTCATGAAGATAGGTCCGTTTTTGTAGAGACTGAGTCGGGTGAGCAGGGTCCCCCCTCCGGAGGGAGAGGAAGGGGGCCGGTTGGAATAAGCTCACGCCCTTCCTCTACCCCGTCGATCGGGGGAGAGGTGTCGAGCGAAGCTCGACGGAGTGGGGGTCGACTATTCATCAGCCCAATACAGATGATCAGAAGTCGGTCGGCGCGCCGCCTTCGGCGCGGCGCTTGTCGACGAAGTCGTTGAGCTCCTCGCGGACGGCCGGGTCCATATAGGGCTCTTCGTAGGCGGCCAGGCGCTCCTTCCATACCTTGTTGGTCCGCTCCAGCGCCGTCGGCGAGCCGGCTTCGACCCAGGTCTCGAAGTTGCGCCAGTCGGAAACGATCGGCGAGTAGAAGGCGGTCTTGTAGCGTTCCTGCGTGTGCTGGGTACCGAAGAAATGGCCGCCCGGGCCGACCGACTGGATGGCGTTGAAGCCGAGCGCATCCTCGGAGAGGTCGAGCGGGGTGAGGAACTCGGCCACCATCTGCAAAAGATCGATGTCGAGAATGGTCTTTTCGTAGGAACAGCGCAGGCCGCCTTCCAGCCAGCCCGCCCCGTGCATCATCAGATTGCCGCCGCCCTGGATGGCGCCCCAGAGCGAGAAGACGCTTTCATAGGCGGCCTGCGCATCGACCGTGTTGGCGGCGCAGGTGTTGGACGTGCGGTAGGGAATTTGATAGCGGCGGGCGAGCTGCCCGCCGACGAGCTGCGCCTTCATATATTCGGGCGTGCCGAAGGCCGGCGCGCCCGACTTCATGTCGACGTTGGAGGTGAAGCCGCCATAGCCGACCGGCGCGCCCTTCTTCACCATCTGCGCGAAGGCGATGCCCGAGAGCGCCTCGGCGTTCTGCTGCACCAGCGCGCCGGCGACGGTGACGGGCGCCATGGCGCCGGAGAGCGTGAATGGTGTCACGATCACGGCCTGGCCCATGCTCGCCATCTGGATGATGCCTTCCATCATAGGCACGTCGAGCTTGAGCGGCGAATTGGTGTTGATGATGGTGAAGACCGACGGCTCCTGCATCAGCTGCTCGCGGCTGATGCCGCGGGCGATGCGGGCGATCTCGATGCCGTCGACATTGCGTTCCTTGCCGAGCGAATAGATGTGGAAGACCTTGTCGGTCAGCGTGGCGAGGTCGCGGATGCATTCGAGATGCCGGACCGAGGGATGGATGTCGATCGGCTCGACCGGATAGCCGCCGGTGCACTGCAGGATGTTGTGCATCTGCGCCAGGCGCAGGAAGTTGCGGTAGTCGGCCTGGTTGCCGGGCCGCCGGCCGCGATCGAGGTCGGAGCAATTGGGCGCCGAGGCCATCATCGAAAGGATGACGTTGTTGCCGCCGAAGCGCAGATTGTGCGCGGGATTGCGGGCGTGGAGCGTGAATTCGGGCGGGCAGTGCGCAATGAGCTCGAGGATCATGTCGCTGTCGAAGCGTACGCGCTCGCTGACTTCACGCACATCGGCGCCATGCGCCTTCATGATGCGGCGGGCTTCCTCATGCAGAACGTCGACGCCGATCTCCCTGAGCACGCGCAGCGAGGCGATGTGGATCGATTCCAGCTCGTCGTCGGAGACGAACTTCGTCGGCGTCAGCGGGTTCTTCAACTGGCGGAAAGCAGGCTGCTCGAAGGTAGCCGATCCGCCGGCACGCTTTCCCGCACGGCCGCCGCGGCGGGCGCGATCGGTTGCCAATGCCGGTTCGGCAGGATGAAGGGCGGCAGTCATGAGAAGCCTCGTGAGAATGCGAAAGTGGCCGGCATAATGGACCGGCGGCAATGCCGCCGGTAAGGAGGCGGCGACCACTAGGGCGAGGGAAGCGACATGACGGAAGGGCAACCAGCTGGCCCCGGTCTGCTAACCCAGTCTCAGGCAGCGCTGCTCTTGAATGTTCGCGCCGCGAACGCGATGTAGGCAGGGCCTGCCAGACGACATCCCGGAGACCCGTATGACCACCCCGATGACCAGAACCCAGCCCGAATTTGCGGCCAAGGATCCTTTCCTGTGGCTGGAAGACCGCAACGGCAAGGAAGCGCTCGACTGGGTTCATCGCCAGAATGCGGTGACGGTCGCCGAGTTGCAGGGCGATCCTTCATACCAGCAGGCATTCGAGACCGCGCTCGACCTGATGACCGCCGAGGACAATATCCCGGTCGGGGCCGCACTTGCCGGCCATGTCTACAATTTCTGGCAGGACAAGACCAATGCGCTGGGCCTTTGGCGTCGCACGCCGGCTGCGTCCTACAAGACCGATAAGCCGGACTGGGAAACGATCATCGACTTCGACCAGCTCTCCGCCAAGGAAGGCGTGAAATGGGTGTTCGGCGGGGCGAGCCGGCTCTATCCCGATTTCGACCTCTGCCTGCTCTCCATGTCGCCGGACGGCGGCGACGCCAGCGAGATGCGCGAGTTCGACATCGCGACGAAATCATTCGTCGATGACGGGTTTCGGGCGCCGGCTTCGAAGTCGGGCTTTTCCTGGCTGGACAAGGACACGGTGATCGTCTCGGCGGCGTTCGAGGAAGAAGACAAAACCCAGTCCGGCTATCCGCGCGTGATCAAGCTCTGGCGGCGCGGCACGAAGCTGGAAGACGCAACGCCGATTTTCGAGGCCGGGAAGGAGGACCTTGCTGTCGGCGGCGGCGTCGAATTCGACGGCGACAAGCGGCACGTGCTGCTGGGCAGAACGATCGACTTCTTCACCTCGCACAGTTTCCTGTGGCTCGCTTCGGGCGAGAACCGGCGCATCCCGCTACCCGATGATGCCACCGACACGGCGATCTTCAAAGGACAGCTCGTCTTCAGCGTTCGTAGCGCTTGGATGGCGCCCGACGGCACGCGCTGCCTGCCCGACGGGCTCTACTCGGTGGATTTCGACCACTGGATCGACACCGGCACGTTCGGACCTTTCGAAACCTTGCTCGAACCGGCGCACCGCGTCTCTATCGCCGGCCTCGCCAGGACGCAGGACCGGCTGTTCATCAACCTGATGGACAATGTGCGCGGCAAGGTCGTCGTTTGCGATCGCATCGACAATCGTTGGTCGCTGAAGTCGGTCGGCCTGCCTGACAACGGCAATGTCGGCATCAGCCATGCCGAACATTTCGGCTCCAGCGTCTCCTTCTCCTTCACCGATTTCCTGACGCCGAGCTCGATCATCTGGTCGGACGACAATGGCGAGGCACTGGCAACCGTGAAGGCGCAGCCGGCCAGATTCGACGCTTCGCCTTACGTTTCCGAGCGGTTCGAGGCGCGCTCGAAGGATGGCACGATGATCCCCTATTTCGTCGTCAGGCGGAGGGATCAGAAAGGGCCGGTGCCGGCGCTGCTTTACGGTTACGGTGGTTTCGAAGTGCCGCTGCTGCCCGGCTATGCCGGCATTCGCGGCAGGCTCTGGCTGGACAGGGGCAACGCCTATGTGCAGGCCAATATCCGCGGCGGCGGCGAGTTCGGCCCGGCCTGGCACCAGGCGGCCCTCAAGGGCAAGCGCCAGAAGGCCTTCGACGATTTCGCGGCGGTGGCCGAGGATGTGGTCAGGCGCGGCATCACCACGGCTGCCCAGCTCGGCATTCAAGGAGGTTCGAATGGCGGCCTGCTCACCGGTGTGTCGCTGACGCAGCGACCGGAGCTGTTCGGCGCCGTCATCATCGATGTACCGTTGCTCGACATGCTGCGCTACACCGAATTGCCGCCCGGCGCTTCCTGGATCGCCGAATATGGCGATCCCTCGAAGCCGGACGAGGCGGCCTGGCTTGGCGCCTATTCGCCCTATCAGCGTGTCGCGGCGGAGGTTGCCTATCCGCCCGTGCTGTTGATGACTTCGACCGCCGACGACCGCGTCCATCCCGGCCATGCGCGCAAGATGGCGGCGCGGCTGCAGGCCGCCAGTCACGGCAAGACGCTGTTCTTCGAGGAAACCGAAGGCGGCCATGGCGGGCGCGGCGATCGCCGTCCGCAGGCGGCGCAAACGGCGATGCGCTATGTCTTTCTGCAGCGGGCGCTTGCCGGTGTAGCTTGAATTTGTGGCCGTTGGCGGCTTAATGTGCCGCCATGGTCCGCATCAGCACTTCAGGCGCCTTCGGGGTCGCGGTGACGCCGTCACCGCGCACGCTGCGTGCCGAGCTTTTGCGGCTATGCGCCCGCATCGGCTATTCGCCGCCCCGTTTCCTCTGACGAATCCGCCCCGGCTGCTGCCGGATTGATTCAAGAGGAAAGATCAAACCAATGACCTATCAGAACTATTCGCTGAAGCAGCTTCAGCAGATCGATGCCGCACATCACCTTCACCCCTTCACCGACCACAAGGAACTGCGCGAGGCAGGCTCGCGCATCATTACCCGCGCCGACGGCCCTTTCATCTACGATTCCGAAGGAGCGGAAATCCTCGACGGCATGGCGGGCCTCTGGTGCGTCAATGTCGGCTATGGCCGCGACGAGCTGGCGGATGCCGCCTATGCCCAGATGAAGGAACTGCCTTACTACAACTCCTTCTTCAAATGTTCGACGCCGACGCCGGTGCTGTTGTCGAAGAAGCTGGCGGAGCTTGCGCCCAAGCATGTCAGCCAGGTCTTCTACGGCTCGTCCGGCTCGGAGGCCAACGACACCGCGCTGCGGCTCGTGCGCCACTACTGGGCGCTGGAAGGCAAGCCCGAGAAGAACCGCATCATCTCGCGCAAGATGGGCTATCACGGCTCGACGATCGCCGGCACCTCGCTCGGCGGCATGGAGCCGATGCACAAGCAGCTCGGCGGCGCCGTGCCCAACATCGTCCACGTCATGATGCCCTATGCCTATGAGCTCGCGCTGCCCGGCGAAAGCGACCATGATTTCGGCATCCGCGCGGCAAAGGCGGTCGAGGACGCGATCCTCGAAGCCGGCGCCGACAAGGTCGCCGCCTTCATCGGCGAGCCGGTGATGGGCGCCGGCGGTGTGAAAATCCCGCCGATGAGCTATTGGCCGGAGGTGCAGCGCATCTGCCGCAAATACGATGTGCTCCTGATGCTGGACGAGGTCATCACCGGCTATGGCCGCACCGGCGAATGGTTCGCGGCCCAGACCTTCGACGTGGAACCCGACACCATCACCACCGCCAAGGCGCTGACCTCCGGCTATCAGCCCCTGTCGGCGCTCCTGGTCGGCGACCGCATCAGCAAGACGCTGGTCGAGCAGGGCGGCGAGTTCTACCACGGCTACACCTATTCCGGTCATCCGGTGGCCTGCGCGGTGGCGCTGAAGAACCTCGAGATCATCGAGCGCGAGGGCCTGGTCGATCGCGTCAGGAACGACACCGGTCCCTACTTCGCGCAAGCGCTGCAGGAACGCATCGCCGGCCACAGGCTGGTCGGCGAGGTGCGCTCGATCGGCCTGATGGGGGCGATCGAGATCGTCAAGGACAAGGCGACCAAGGAACGCTACCTGCCGTCGGGAAGTGCTGCTGTGGTCGTGCGCGACCACGCGATCTCGCAAGGCATGATGCTGCGCGCCACCGGCGACACGATGATACTGTCGCCACCGCTGATCTGGACGCGCGACACAATCGACATGGCCTGCGAGCGCATCGCCAAGGCGCTCGACCTCGCCGAGGTGGATCTGCGGAAGCGATAACCAATGCGCCTGGGCGCCCTTCCACAAGGGCGCCCAGAGATCCGAATTCAGCAGTGCAGCGTGGCCAGTCCGAAACGCAAAAACCGCGTCCCAAAGGGAACGCGGCTTTGCCAGATACGCATGGCGTTTCGCTACAAGAGACTTGCGAAACTTACGGGCTCCGGTACGCGAGACCTGATCCGGAGCGCCGGGCGGTTGCGATGTCCGCCTCGCAGTCCGTTTTAAAGGCACATCGTTACCGGTGCGTTATCGAGAGCTTAAGCAAATCTAAATTTGCCGGCTTTCTGTCGAAAAAATCCGCTAATAACCCTTTGAAAGCCGGCATTTAGTTTTTATCGCCGCGGAGGAAATTTATGATGCCGGAAAAATCGACGCCGGCATTCCCTTGCGCGTTGAACAGTCCGTAGAGTTGCGTCGCCTCGGCGCCCAACGGCGTCACCGCGCCGGCGCTTTGCGCGGCTTCCTGCGACAATTTCAGGTCCTTCAGCATCAGCGCCGCTGCAAAACCTGGCTTGTAGTCGCGGTTGGCGGGTGAAGCCGGAACGGGGCCCGGCACCGGGCAATAGGTGGTGAGCGACCAGCACTGGCCGGAGGAGGTGGAGGCGACGTCGAACAGCGCCTGATGCGAGAGGCCGAGCTTTTCGGCGAGCACGAAGGCTTCGGCTACGCCGATCATCGAGATGCCGAGGATCATGTTGTTGCAGATCTTGGCGGCCTGGCCGGCGCCGTCGCCGCCGCAATGAACGATGCGGCCGGCCATCGGCTTCAGGATCGGCTCGGCAGCGGCAAATGCCGCGTCCGAGCCGCCGGCCATGAA
>NZ_JHQR01000070.1 GCF_014843825.1 Mesorhizobium silamurunense | reverse complement strand
CGCGACGCGGCGGCAGGTCGTGCGCCACGTCATTTTGCCCAGCGCCTTGCCCTCGATCCTAACCGGCCTGCGCATCGCGCTCGGCGCCGGCTGGTCGACGCTGGTGGCGGCCGAACTGGTGGCGGCGACGCGCGGGCTCGGCTTCATGATCCAGTCGGCGGCGCAGTTCCTGGTCACCGACGTCGTGGTGATGGGCATCCTGGTGATCGCGACCATCGCCTTCGCGCTGGAATTCGTCATCCGCAGGGTCGAACGGGCGCTGGTTCCCTGGGCGGGCAAGGATTGAGCGAAACAAGGAGAATGACGATGACGCATTCCACCGCGGTGCTTTTCGCCCAGGTCGGCAACTGGCTGCTTGCGAGACCACAAGAGAGAAAAACGCCGGAGACGGGGCAGTCGCAAGGCGATCCGAAATCGCCGGCACCGGTGCGGCTGGACGCCGAGCGCGACCGCCTGCCGCCGCGCGACGAAAGTTTCTACTGGGCCTGGCAGTACTGGTCGCAGTGATCAACCCCCGTCCTTCCCCAATCAGCAACGAGGAGATACCCATGAGCAACCTGGACCCCGTCGACCAGATCATTCCTGCGAGCGATGTCATTCCGCTCAGCGCCCGTGTACGGGGCAGAAATCAGGGGCGTTCGCCTTGGCGGAAGCCTGTCCGATGCCATTATCGCGGCGATCAATCAGCTTCTTTTGCAGCACAAGGTCGTCTTCTTCCGCGGCCAGGAGCATCTCGACGATTCCGAGCATGAACTTTTCGCGCGGCGCCTCGGGAACCTTGTGCCGCATCCCACCCAAGGGCCGGTATCGGGCACCGCCTCGATCCTCAATCTGGACTCGAGCCGCGGCGGCGGCCGCGCCGACCAATGGCACACGGACGTCACGTTCGTGGATGCCTATCCGAAGTTCTCCGTCCTTCGTGGCGTCGTCATTCCCGCGGCCGGAGGCGATACCATCTGGTCCAACACCCATGCCGCCTATGAAAGCCTGCCGGCGCCGCTCAAACTGTTGGCGGACAATCTCTGGGCCATTCACAGCAATGCCTACGACTACGCCGCCGTGCGGCCTCGCGCCACCGCCGAGGAAAAGAGACATTTCGAGGAGGTCTTCACCTCGACCGTCTACGAAACCGAGCACCCTGTCGTGCGCGTGCATCCGGAAACCGGGGAGCGATCGCTGCTTTTGGGCAACTTCGTTCAGCGCTTCGTCGGCCTGTCGAAGAGCGACTCCTCAAAGCTCTACGAACTGTTCCAAACCTATGTGACCACGCCTGAGAATACTGTGCGGTGGCGGTGGCAGGTCGGCGACGTGGCGATCTGGGACAATCGCGCCACCCAGCACTATGCGGTGAACGACTATGGCGACCAGCAGCGGATCGTGCGCCGCGCCACCGTCGACGGCGACGTGCCGATCAGCGTCGACGGACGCCGCAGCGTGACTCACGTCAAGACGGCCAAGCCGGCGGCGAAGGCCGCGTGAAGGCTGCCAGGGCGCCGTTCGTCCGGCTGGATGTGGCGCCAGGTGACAAATCCTGGAGATTTGCCCAGCGTTGCGCGGTGAAGACACTTCGAAACGTCGGCGGGACAGCACCCCCCTCTGTCCTGCCGGACATCTCCCCCGCAAGGGGGGAGATTGGCAGTTCCGCGCCCCGCTCATTCTGCAACGTTGGAGATTGGCGAAACCCGACGTGACAGCTGATCTCCCCCCTTGCGGGGGAGATGGCCGGCAGGCCAGAGGGGGGTGCGAAGGATCACTGCAGATCTCACCTTTGTACCGCCGCATTCCTCGACCAGGTCGCGGCGGCGCGTCGGCTCGCAACTGCTGCCCCTCAGTTGCGCGAGCGGTTCGCCCAGCGCAGGCCCAGCAGGCCGACCAGCACGGTGACGAGCCCGATATAGAGCCATTCCCTCTGGCCGGTCATGAAGCTGCCCTGGACCAGCCCAAGGCCCTGCAGCGACCACCGCACACCGAGCGCCAGCACAAGCAGCGCCAGCAAATTCCTGATCAGTCGCATCAGCGAGATCCCCCCGGAAAGTCGATCCTTCACCGAAATGCACGCGCAATAAAGGAGCGAAAGGAAGCGAAGCAATCGCTTCTCTCTTCTACTTGCGGACTGACGGCCGATCCTACTCAGGACTTCCCGTAAATCGGCGCGATCTTCACAAAGAATACGTCCGCGCACGCCGGAAATGTCATGACAAACTGTTTCGCGGCGACTCCAAACGTGTGCACTTGCCATGGAACCGCCAGACGGTTGCCGCATTTCCTGCCTCATTCGGCACATACGGCGGGTTGTCTATAAATGGAGCCCACCCCTAAAAGATGAAGAAAACCAACCGCACCGCGCTTGTCGCGGTAACGATCGCGGCTGGCCTGATGGCTGGCGCCTCGACCGCCTCCTCGGCTGCCGCGCAATGCGGACGCGCCTCCTGGTATGCCCTGCATTCGAGAACCGCTTCCGGCGAGCGCATGAACCCCGCCGCGCTGACCGCAGCCCACCGCAGCTTGCCGTTCGGCACCAAGCTCAGGGTCACCAACAAGAACAACGGCCGCAGCGTCGTCGTGCGCATCAACGATCGCGGGCCGTTCATCAGGGGCCGCGTGCTCGACCTCTCCCGCGGCGCCGCCAGCCAGCTCGGCTTCATCGGCTCGGGCCACACCGCAGTGTGCATGGCGCAGGTATGATGTATTTTCTCGGACCATGACCTTTCCGAACCGTAGTTCGGGATCATGGTCTGAGTGTCCGGCAGAGGGGCCGGACATATTTCCTACACATTTCGGCACCGCACCCTAAGCCGGCTCTGCCGTCAGGTGCCGGTTTTCAACAGTTTGGACGAAAGCAGCATAAGTCACGCAAGTTGACGTATTGCATCGCAATAATATGTTGTTAACCTCACTGCGAGACATTCAAGGCTCGGCGCTGCTCGTCGTCCCTTTGGTCGCCAAGCAGCAGCGGGGTCGTCGATGTTCTACCAGCTCTACGAAATGAACCATGCGGCGCTGCAGCCCGCCCGCTTTTATGCCGACGCGGTGCGGTTCTTCTACTCGAACCCGCTCAATCCGGTCTCGCACACGGCACTCGGCCGTTCGGTCGCGGCGGCCGCCGAACTCTTCGAGCGGACGACGCGCCGCTACGGGAAGCCGCAATTCGGCCTGACCAAGACCGTGGTCGACTGGAAAACCGTCGACGTCACCGAAAAGACTGTCTGGTCGAAGCCTTTCTGCAATCTCACCCGTTTCGAGCGCTCGCTGCCGGCGGGCCGCAAGCCAGACCCCAAGCTTCTGATCGTGGCGCCGATATCCGGCCATTATGCGACATTGCTGCGCGGCACGGTCGAGGCGATGCTTCCTCACGCCGACGTGCACATCACCGACTGGGTCGATGCCCGCATGGTGCCGCTGTCGCAGGGCAGCTTCGATCTCGACGACTATATCGACTACATCGTCGAGATGTTCCATGCGCTGGGCCCCGACACCCACGTGATGGCGGTCTGCCAGCCCTCGGTGCCGGTGCTGGCGGCGGTGGCGCTGATGGAAAAGCGCGGCGACCCCTTCGTGCCGTCGACCATGACGCTGATGGGCGGCCCGATCGACACCCGCCGCAACCCGACCGCGGTCAATCTCCTGGCCGAGGAAAAGGGCATCGACTGGTTCCGCGACAATGTCATCATGCAGGCGCCCTGGCCGGTGCCGGGCTTCGGCCGCGACGTCTATCCCGGCTTCCTGCAGCTTTCGGGCTTCATGAGCATGAACCTCGACCGCCACATCATCGCCCACAAGGACTTCTTCATGCACCTTGTGAAAAACGATGGCGACAGCGCCGAGAAGCACCGCGACTTCTACGACGAATATCTGGCGGTCATGGACCTGACGGCGGAGTTCTATTTGCAGACCGTCGACACGGTGTTCGTGCGCCACGCTTTGCCGAAGGGCGAGATGACGCATCGCGGCGAGGCCGTCGATCCCAAGGCGATCCGCAATGTCGCCCTGTTCACCGTCGAGGGCGAGAACGACGACATTTCCGGCCTCGGCCAGACCCAGGCCGCGCATGACCTTTGCGTGAACATCCCTTCCGACCGGCAGGCCCACTACATGCAGCCGGCCGTCGGCCATTACGGCGTCTTCAACGGCTCGCGGTTCCGGTCGGAGATCGTGCCGCGCATCGTCGACTTCATCACCAGCTATGGCCGCCAGACCCGTGTGGCCGCGAAGCCGAAGCTGGTCCGCTCCGCCAAGGGCTGAGCGAAGGCGAGACACGAACCAGCCGCCGCATGGCGGCTTTGCTCGCTTGCCGGACAGCTCTGTTGCGAAATAGCCGCTGTCGAGATTGCCGAAGTAACCATGCGTCAAACTAGCCGTTGTCTCTAATTGACACGGACTGTAAATCCCCTTTAACGTTTCGTTAATAAAAGAACAGGGTGGACCGGGGGACAATGAACTCCTCACCGATGGCGTGGACGCTGCGCTTGTGTGCAGTCGCAGGGCTGGCGATTTCGGCCCATTGGGCGGTGCCGGCATGGGCGGCGGGCCCCATGACCACCGGCGGCCTGACCTCGCAGCCGATCGGACACTATGATTTCTGCAAGGCGCATCCGAGCGAGTGCAACATTCGCCCGGCCAATCTCGCGCCGGCCAAGTTGACCGATGGGCTCTTGCGCAGGCTGATCAGCGTCACCGCCAGGGTCAACGCCGCCGTCAAGCCGATGAGCGATCTCGACAATTACGGCAAGGACGAGGTCTGGACCTATCCGGACAACGGCTTTGGCGACTGCGAGGACTATGTGCTGGAGAAGCGGCGCGAGCTCTACCGAATGGGCGTGTCGCTTGCCGATCTCCTGATCACCGTCGTGCGCAAGCCCGACGGCGAAGGCCATTCCGTGCTGACAGTGCGCACCGACAAGGGTGACTACGTCCTCGACAATTTGACCGACAAGGTCAAAGCCTGGGACGCGACCGGCTACCGCTACCTGAAGCGCCAGGCGATCGACAACACCGGCCGCTGGGTCTCGATCCGCGATGGCCAGCAGGTGCTGGTCGGCTCGGTGCAGTAGAAGGCAGACTCCGCCTTCACGGCGCGCGAAGCGGTTTCATCGTACGTCTTTAGATATCGCAGGCCGGCGCTGCCCCTCATCTGGCTGCCGCCATCTTCTCCCCGTAGAACGGGGAGAAGGACGCTCGCGCCGAGGATTTCGCCAATTGCCAACGTTGTAGGAAGGCGCCGACTTCGCCTCCGGGTCCTGTCAGCTACCCTCGGCCAAGGGCCGCGCGGATCGAGGCGCTAAGACGGCGCAGCTCCGCCTCATCCAGCTTCTCGATGCTCTCGGCCAGAAGATTGGCCAGCTCGGTCGCGGCGGGCGACAGGCCGGACGTGTCGATCCTGACCCTCGGATGCGACGTTTCGGCGAGGCGGGCGAGGTCCTCGGCGTCGTCCCAGATGATGTTGAAATAGCCGATAATCTTCTGGATCAGCGTCCAGGTCGGGGCGCCGCGCCGGCCATGCTCGAGCGCCGACAGATAGGCGGCGCTGACGCCGATGGCCTCAGCCATCGCCTTCTGGCTGACGCCGCGCTCGGCCCGCAACGCCCTGAGCCTTTCACCGAACGGGGTCATGCCATCGCCTTACTCATGACCGCATCCTCATGCGCGCGTCCGCCTCAGCCGGACATAGAGCGCGCCCGAACCGCCGTGGTTGCGGGCGGCATGGTCGTGGCTGGAGACCAGGTGCCGGAAAGCCGGCGTCGACAGCCAGTGCGGCACCGAGCGCCGCAGGATCCCGTCGCCGCCGGAGGACGAGCCCTTACCGGTGATGACCAGCACATAGCGGACGCCGCCGGCATGCGCGCGATGCAGGAAGGTGAGGAGCAGCGAATAGGCCTCGTCCTGCGTCATGCCATGCAGGTCGACGCGGCCCTCGATCGGCAACCGGCCTTTTTTCAGCTTATCGAGCGTCTGGTCGTCCAGCGCATGCGAGACGTGCTGCGGCTTCGGCTTCGCGGCCGTGGCCGCAATACCGTTGACCGGCGCGGGCGCCGGCGCCGGCTTCGGCTCGACGATATCGGGAATCTCGGCCGCGGCCTTGCCTTTCAGCGGCCGCGTCGTGCGCGCCACCAGGTTCCAGAGGATGCGGTCGTCCTCGCTGAGCGTGTCGTCGCGGCGGATCACGCGCGCCTCCCGTTAACCAGCCCGCGCGGGACCAGCGCGTAGAAATCGGCGGCGTTGCGCACCACGCCGGCGATCTCGCCGGCGGCGGCACCCGACCCGGCAAAGAGATCTCCCCGCGCGGGTCCGGTGATGGCCGAGCCGGTGTCCTGCGCGATCATCAGCCGCCGGAACGGTTTTTGCTCGAAGGCGCTGAGCGTCGGCGCATCGATAAAGAAGGGCGTGCCGAATGTGTGCAGCAGCCGATCGACCGCGACCGAGCGGCCGGGCGTCAGCGGCACCTTGGCGGCGGCGATGGGGCCGAGTGCCGGATCGTCGACCGGCGCCTCACGGAAGAAGATATAGGAGCGGTTCTGCCAGAGGATCTCGTCGACGCGATCGGGATGCGCCTTGAACCAGGCGCGGATCGACTGCATCGTTACTCTTTCCAGCGGAATCTCGCCGAGCTCGCTCAGGATCCTGCCGGGGCCGGCAAAGCGCTGGCCGGACTTGGCGGCATAGGTGACGCGGCGGAGCCTGCCGTCGGTCATCCTCAGCCGCGCCGCGCCCTGCACATGGATGAAGAAAGCGTCGACCTTGTCGGCGAGCCAGGCAATCTCGAGATTCCGGCCGGCGAGCGCGCCGCGCTCGATCTCGCCGCGATCGAAATATTCGACAGGGTCTGCCGGCATGTAGCGCGCGAAGGAGAGATAGGGATCCATCCCGGCCGGACGGTTTTTATCGTCGATGTCGATCAGGTCGGCGGGGCGGGAAAGCAGCGGCACCGTGAACCGCTCCGTCCTGACCGGCGAAGCCTCGACCTCCGGCTCGTAGAAGCCGGTGACGAGGCCGGCGCAGCCGTTTTCCGCCGCCACCGAAGCGGGAACGAAATGGCGCTCGAAGAAAGACCGCGCCTCGGACCGATGCGCCGGCGAAACGGAGCGCGCCTCGGCATAGGCCGCCGCGAAAGCGTCGAACGCGACGCCGAGCGAACCGGTGCGATAAGGCTTGGTCAACGCATAGAAAGCGGAACGTTTGAACGCCGCGAAAGCGGCGAGGTGGTCGTCCTCGCCCCAACCCCGGAGGTCGCTGAACGATTTTTCGCTGAATGTAGGAGAGAGCGGCACGACTGGCCCCGCCGCTTTATCTCAGTCTTCTTCTTCCGTGGCGACCAGCTTCCAGTTCGGATCCCGCGACCGGGTATCGCGGAAGAAGGTCCAGACGTCCTTGACCTCGGCGACTTTCTCGGGATCGCCGTCGATGACGGCGCCGACCTTGTCGCGGGTCGCCGAAATCAGCTCGCTGACGATGCGCAGCGTGATATGCGCCTCGGTGCCCTTCATCTCGGCGGCGACTGCATCGACCTTGTCGATGCCGACGAAGGAAGACTGGATCTTCTCCGATTTCGCCTCACGCTCGCCGATCGCGGCGACGAAGCTGTCATAGACCTCGCGCGACAACAGGTTCTTCAGCGTCTTGCGGTCGCCATCGGCAAAGGCCATGACGATCATCTCATAGGCCATCTTGGCGCCGTCGATGAAGGTCTTGGGGTCGAAGGACGGGTCGTTGTCCTTGATCGTGCGCAGGCCCTTGTTGAGATCCGTCTCGGGCTTGGCGAAGGCGTCGATCGCGGCATAGGTCTCGGCCGCCGTCTCACCCGGCATGCGCTTGCGCGGCAGCGACACCACATTCTCGGACTTCTGCGCCGCGTCCTGCTCGCGCGTGCGGCTTGCCGAATAGGGATCGAAGGGCGGGCGTTCGTTTCCGGTGCGACGTCCCAGCACGTTGCGCAGCTGGAAGAAGATCACAACCGCCGCAATCAAGAAGAAAATCGTGCCGAAGTCGAAGAAACCCATATCTTCCGCCAATTCGATCCCTGTCCTGGCCGGACCACCAGAGCCTCTAGGGTGGCGGCGGTCGCATAGCGTTCATTACCCAAAGCATATAGAACGGCGGGCGCAATCATTCAAATCAAAGCCAGCCATACCTATCTAAAGACCCCAGTGCCAGCGGCGATTACCCGCGGGGCCTCTAAAAGAAGAAAGCGATCGGTCAACACTTGCGAATTTCACTCTTCCCACTGTTCCTGCTCCTGCTGCCGCTTCTGGAGATCGCCGGCTTCGTCATCGTCGGCCGCGAAGTGGGCGCTTTGGCGACGGTCGGGCTCGTCATCCTCTCCACCATTGCCGGCAGCCTGCTGCTTCGGCACCAGGGTTTCGGGGTGATGGCGCGGGTGCGGGCGGAAATGGATGCCGGGCGCGATCCCAGCCGCCAGCTTGCGCATGGCGCGATGATCGTGCTGGCGGCGATCCTGCTCATCATTCCAGGCTTCATCACCGACATTGCCGCCATCCTGCTGCTCCTGCCGCCGGTGCGCGATCTCGCCTGGCGCCTGCTCAAGAACCGCATCGTGATGGCGACGAGCTTCAGCGGCGGCTTTTCAGCCCGTCGGCGCGACAAGGTCATCGATCTCGACGACAGCGATTATTCGCGTGAGGACGACTACAAGCGCGGGCCGGACCACAACTCCCCTTGGCGGCGGCTGAAAGACGACTAGTACCGTTTCACAGTGATTGTGACTCTTTGA
Source organism: Mesorhizobium silamurunense (assembly GCF_014843825.1). Classification (GTDB taxonomy): domain Bacteria; phylum Pseudomonadota; class Alphaproteobacteria; order Rhizobiales; family Rhizobiaceae; genus Mesorhizobium; species Mesorhizobium silamurunense. The sequence goes on along the minus strand of NZ_JHQR01000070.1, from coordinate 52 downwards.
GCGTTTGCGGATAGGCGCGGCCCGCTAGGGTCAGGACTCATTGATCCAGAAG
>NZ_JHQR01000068.1 GCF_014843825.1 Mesorhizobium silamurunense | reverse complement strand
GGCGGGCGGATTGAGCAGCGCGTTGAACGTACAGAACATCGTCGGCGGCGCCGGCGGCGGCGCAATCCTAACCGCCATCATCGGCGCGGTCATGGGCGCGATGAAGAAATAGGTCAGATACCTTTCGGACCTGCGCATGGGCGGCTACGGCCGCCCATTTCTTTTCAACTATTGCTGGCGGCTACGGCCGCCCATTTCTTTTCGAGGATCATTCGCCCGAGGTGACGGTGGACGCAGTCCGCCGCGGTCTCTACATCAGGACGACACTTCGAAAGGAAAGTCATGGGTCAGCTCAATGCCGGCATCGTGCCGGTCACGCCCTTCCAGCAGAACTGCACCATCCTGTTCGACATGAACCATAGGAACGGCGTCGTCGTCGATCCAGGCGGCGATGTCGACAAGATACTGGCAGCGCTGAAGGACAACGCGATCACCGCGGAGGCGATCTGGATCACCCATGGCCATATCGATCATGCCGGCGGAGCGATGCAACTGAAGGACGTGCTCGGCATCGAGATCATCGGCCCGCATGAGGCCGATCGGCCGCTGCTTGCCAATCTCGAGAACCAGGCCAGGCGTTTCGGCCTTGCCGATCCGGTGCGAAATTGCATCCCGGACCGTTTCCTCAGCGAAGGCGACACGGTCTCGTTCGGCGAGCATCAATTCGAGGTGCTGCATTGTCCGGGGCATGCGCCGGGCCATGTCGTCTACTACAATCGCGCGGCCAAGTTCGCCCATGTCGGCGACGTGCTGTTTCGCGGCTCGATCGGCCGCACCGATCTGCCGGGCGGCGATCACGCCGCGCTGATCGCCTCGATCAAGGACAAGCTTCTGCCGCTCGGCGACGATATCGGCTTCATCTGCGGCCACGGTCCGGGCGGCCGCTTCGGCGAGGAGCGCCGGACCAATCCATTTTTGGTCTGACCTGCATACAAAACAAAAGCGCCGCGGAGAGGCGGCGCTTTGCTCGGGGCAGGGAACCCTAAGTCTGTTAGTTGGCGACGCAGAAATGCTGCTCGCCATCATTGCCGGTAAAGGTGCCGGTACGCGAGTTGAAGGTGCGGTAGCGGTCCGAGCAGTACTCGTACCAGTCGCGGGTCCACGGCTCGGCATAGCGGTCGGCATAGACGACACGCGGCTGAACGTAGTAGCGGCGAACGGGCCGGTCGACATAATAGCCGTCCTCATAGGCCGGATCGTAGTACCTCGGCCCGGGATTGCTGAGCGCGCTGCCGATCAGGGCGCCTGCCGCGAGGCCGACAACGCCGGCGGCGAGGGCGTCGCCGCCATTGTGATGATGACGACGCCAGCGCCAATCGTCAGCATTGGCCGCCGAGAAGGTGGCCAAAGTGGTCGCGGCAATGCCGGCGGTCAGGATGGCGGTCTTGAGAAATCGGTTCATTTTCGGTCTCCTTCGCGCCGGCCCGCGTATTTTTCAGGGGATGCGGATCGGCTTTAGCAAAGGTTAATAGGAGACCGTGGCTGAACGGAGGCTGAACGAAATTGGTCGAAACGGTTTCGCGGCTCGAACAAAATTCCGAGCTCTGCGGGGGCGTCCCGCCTGCTCAGCCTCCGTCGGATCTGTCTTGAGCCGGCTCAGCCGATAGACAGATTGACGGCCTTCGGACCCTTGCCGCGCTTGTCCGGCTCGGTGTCGAATGTCACTTTCTGCCCATCCTCGAGACCGGGAAGGCCCGACGCCTGCACGGCCGAAATATGGACGAAGACATCCTTCGCGCCATCGTCGGGCGTGATGAAGCCGAAGCCCTTGGCATGGTTGAAGAATTTGACGGTGCCGGTCTGCGGCATGGGAAGCTCCTTTGATCCCATCAAGTCAGTCTCGGGCCGGCAAACTGCCCGAGAGGAAATTTGTCCTTTATTTTAGCGCTATCGGCAAGAGAAAGTTTTCGCCTGCCAATCCAACCATTTGCCGGACAAAAAAGGGCGCGACGGAACCGTCGCGCCCTCGAAAACTCAAGCTTCTTGCGAAGCCTGCTCATGATCCTGCCACGCCGTTCATCAGCTCAGAACAGGCAGCTTTGCCTGCTCAGGCGGCGCGCAGGTTGACCGCCTTCGGGCCTTTGCCCATGCGGTCCGGCTCGACGTCGAAGGTGACCTTCTGGCCGTCGACGAGCGTGCGCAGGCCCGAGGCCTCGATCGCGGAGATGTGGACGAACACGTCCTTGGCGCCGCCGTCAGGCGTGATGAAGCCGAAGCCTTTGGTGGCGTTGAAGAACTTTACGGTGCCGGTCTGGGCCATGGGGAAACTCCTTCACCCGTATCAGTCTCGGGGGCCTGCCCGCTGTCTGGTGGCTTGGGCAAGTCCCGGTGGTTGCTTCGGCTGTCATGCATTCGCGCATGGTCAAAGCCCCCGCCGAAAAACGGGGCCGTCAGAGATTCACACTATCGGGGAAAGGTCGTCCAAAACGTGCCGCTCTCCGGGTCGCAAATGCCCGAACGCCAAATTTATTACACGGAAACGTGATGGTTGCAAGACGGCGCCGCGGGCGGCCCTTGGCGCGCCCAACGCAGGGCATCGATAGACCCGGCGTCTTGACTGGTCATCGGCCAGAGAAAAGCCAGGCATAGGCCAGCGCGAAGGCTCTGCGGCGCCGGGTTCATTCGGTCAGGCCAAATCACCGACCGGGGTTGCCTTTGATGCCGGAATAGCGAGGATTGCGCGAGTTGATGCCGGTTTTTGGCAGCCGAGGAGGGAACCCGATGCGATTTCTTGCGGCAATCGTTTCGGGGCAGGGCCTTGTCGCCCTGCTTCTGTCGGCATTGCTGGCGGCCTGTACGGTGGTCGTCGACGAAGGACCGCGTCCACGCCCGCCGAGGCCGCATCCGCAGCTCTGCACCATGCAATACGAACCGGTCTGCGCACGGCGCGGCGGCGACCGCCAGACCTTCGCCAATGCCTGCCAGGCGGAGAGGGCAGGGTATCGTATCGTGCGTGACGGCCCTTGCCGGGATGGTGGCGGTGGGGCCGGCGACGGAGAAACCTTCTGCACGCGCGAATACGCGCCGGTCTGCGCCAGGCGCCGCGGCGAATTGCGCACTTTCCCGAATGCATGCGAAGCCCGCGCGGCGGACTACCGCATCGTCGGCGATGGACCTTGCTAGCGAGGCCCGGTTTGCGTTCCGCGTCGCGGGCAGCTCGTCGGAGCGCTACGCACACACTTGCATCTCCCGTCCGCTTGGCTTAGGTCCGGCGGGCGGACAAACACGGCAGGTTTCCCATTAACAGAGATCAGAGAAGAGCGGCGGGCGCGAGTGGCAAGGCCAGTTCGGCGAGCCCGCTCGATCCTCATGTGCAGCGGGCGCTGCAACTGCACCAGGCAGGGCGCCGACAGGAAGCGGAGCAGCTTTACCGGCAGGTGCTGGGACAGCAGCCGAACCATGCCGCTGCACTGCATTTCCTCGGGCTTCTCCTGCATCAGACCGGCCGCAGCGAGGAAGGGCTCGACCTGATCGAGCAGTCGGTGACGCTGCAGCCCAGGAATGCCGATTTCCTCAACAATATGGGCACGGTCATGCGCGACCTCGGTCGCGTCGCCGCCGCTGTCGATTTCTTCCGCGGTGCTGTGGACATCCGACCGGACCAATTGGCAGCGCGCGACAATCTCGGCTCGTCGCTGAAGCAGCTCGGCCAGTTCGAGGGCGCCGAGGAGATCTACCGCGGCACGATCGGCCGCAACCCGTTCCATGTCCGCGCCCGCATCGGCCTTGCCGAAACGCTACAGGAAGCCGGGCGGCTGGACGAGGCGATTGCATTGTTTCGCGAGTCGCTGTCGATCCGGCCCAAGGATGCGGAGCTGCTCTATGGGCTCGGCGTCGCCATGATGGAGAAGGGCAAGCTCACTGAAGCCGCCGATCTTGCCCGCCAGGCGGTGGCGATCGCTCCCGCCATGGCGAAGGCCTGGCTTCTGCTGACCCAGGTCAAACGCCAGTCCGAGCGCGACCCCGAGCTTGCGAGCATGGAGGCCGAGCACGCCAAGGCGCCGCAGGACAGCCTCGCGCGCATGCAGCTTTCCTTCGGCCTCGGCAAGGCCAATGACGACCTGAAGGACTATGGCCGCGCCTTCGACTATTTCGCCGAGGGCAACGCGATCCGCCGCAAGGGCATCGACTACGATCCGGTGAGGACACGCGACGAGTTCGAGGCGATGAAGGCGGTGTTCGACAAGGCCTTCTTCGAGAAGCACAAACCAAGCGACATTGCCGACGATGCGCCGATCTTCGTCGTCGGCATGCCGCGTTCCGGCACGACGCTGGTCGAGCAGATCATCGCCAGCCATCCCCAGGTTTTCGGCGCCGGCGAGCTCAGCATCCTGAAGACGGCGGTCGGCAAGCAGTTTCCGATGAGCATGCAGGGCGGCTTTCCCTGGGGGATCGCCGACATGCCGGACAAGGCCTTCGCCGAGGCGGGGCAGGCCTATCTCGACATGCTGCATACCCGCTATCCGGGCTTCCGCCACGTCACCGACAAGATGCCGGGCAACTTCCTGCTGGTCGGCTTCCTTCACATGATGCTGCCGAAGGCGAAGATCGTGCATTGCGCGCGCGACGCTGCGGCCACGTGTCTGTCGATCTTCAAGGTGCATTTCCGCGGCGACAGCCACCGCTACGGCTATGATCTCGGCGAGCTCGCCGATTTCCACAACCTCTATGCCGACATCATGGCGCATTGGCACAAGGTGCTGCCCGGCGTCGTCCACGATGTCCGTTATGAGGATTTCGTCGCCGACCAGGAAGGGCAGACACGCGCCTTGATGGCGCATCTCGGCCTGCCCTGGGACGACAAGGTGCTGGCGTTCCACGAGACCGACCGGCCGGTGCGCACGGCGTCGGCCGCGCAGGTGCGCCAGCCGATGTATCAGGGCTCGGTCGATCTGTGGAAGCGCTATGGGGACAGGCTGAAGCCGCTGCTCGATAAGCTAGGCTGATATTAAGGTGAGGCCGGCCTGCGAACGGTGGTTACCTGCGCTTCCGGCCTTCGCCGGCCGAAGCATCATGACATGAGAGCCGGCCGAAGCATCATGACATGAGAGTGGCGTGGCAGTTAAGGCTACGGCCGGCATAGGCCGGTACTCACGTACTTAACGTACGCTCCGTTCGGTTCTCGGAAACCACCTTTCTCGGCTCGGCCTGACCTCAATCTCAGCCTACCTTGGGGTCAAGCTACTCAAAGCTCGATGAACGGCTGGAAGCCGCCGAAGATCATGCGCTTGCCGTCGAACGGCATTGTCGACCAGTCCATCTTGAGGCGCTCATCGGCCATCACTTTCGCCATGACCGCGTCGCGGCTCTGCCTGGAGCCGTACACGACCCAGGCGAAGATGACGACCTCGTCGTCCTTCGCCTGCACGGCGCGCGGAAACGAGGTCAGCTCGCCGTAAGGCACGTCGTCGCCAATGCATTCGACATAGGCGAGCGCGCCGTGCTCCATCCAGACGGCGCCGGCATTGCCAGCCATTTTCTTGTAGTCATCGAGATTTGCCTTCGGCACGGCAAGCACGAAACCATCGACATAGGACATGGTGTACTCCTTTGCTGAAAACGGACGCCGGGTCGGCGCGGATACGACCCGGCGCGGTGGGCGACGCTTGCTCGCTAGGAAACCTATTTCACCGGCGCGTTCATCGCCCAGGCGACGCCGAACGGATCCTTCACCTGGCCCCAGCGGTCGCCCCAGAACATCACCTGCAGCGGCGTGACGACTTCGCAGCCGGCGTCGACGGCGCGCTGCCACCAGGCATCGATGTCTTCGCTGCCGAGATGGAGCTGCAGCACGTAGCCCTGCGCCGCCTGATGCGGATGGCCGTGTTCGGGATAGGCGTCGCCCAGCATCAGCGTCGAGCCGTTGACATAGAGATGGATATGCATGGTGCGGCCCTTGTCGTCCGGCGGATAGGCAAAGACCTCCTCGGCCCCGAAAGCCTTCTTGTAGAACTCGGCCGCCTTGATGGCGCCGTCGACCTGCAGATAGGGGGTCAGTCCGCCAAGCACCTTGGCGCGGGGTGGGGTCTGGTCGGTCATCTGCGTGTTCCTCTTCACGGGTTGATTGGGCCTTGCGATCAAAGACGGACGAGGCGACAGCAATCCTACACGGTCGCGGAAATTTTTTCAGAGGGCCGGGCCCTGGGCACCAGTGGTTGAATGAAAGGCCGTGAAACGAACTTGCATCGGCTGGCCCCATTCAGAGCGCAATTCTCGCGGCTTGCGGGCTAGAAAAGGCGGAACCAGACGCCGCTCCGAGGCTACGATGATCCTTTACTATCAAACACATTCTCCCTTCGCGCGCAAAACGCTCGTCTTCGCTCACGAGGTCGGCATTGCCGGCCGGCTCGAGGTCATTCATCACGAGACCAGCCCGACATTGCGCAATGCTCGCGTCTACGCTGAAAACCCGCTCGGCAAGGTGCCGGTGCTGTTGCGACCCGATGCGACGCCGATCTTCGATTCAGACGTGATCTGCGCCTATCTCGACACTTTGCATGACGGTCGCAAGCTGCTGCCGCAGGACGGGGAGGGACGCTGGCAGGCGTTGAGGCTGCAGTCGGTCGCCCAAGGCCTGGCGCAGACTGGCATTGCCTTGCGTTGGGAGTTGGTGCTCTTGCCGACGGATATCGGGAGAAGATCGAGGCGAGCTACGACTGGATCGAAAGCGCCCTCGACGATGAGGTGTTGCCTGACGTCGGTCACATAGCCTTAGCCACCACGCTGTCGTGGATGGAGTTCCGTCACCTTCCGTCTTTTCGTTTGCGCGGAAGGTTGACGCGCTGGTACGAGGCTTTCGAAAAGCGCGCATCAATGCGGGCAACGCCACTTTCGGGCGATACGCATGATTGAGCGGCGGTCGCCTTCTGACGGCCGCCGTCAATGGCGGACTCCGGGCTGCAAATATCGAAGCGCCTTTCAGACACGAGAGTTGTTCTGCGCGTCAAAGGCTTCCGGAAAGCCGATATCCTTGCGCAGCGCGGCCGGTAGAGAGAGCAAGATGCGTTCACTGCGGTAGCGGGCGCGTGCCGCCGCATACCGGGTTGCTATGCGTCCGATGGATGACAGTACCGACATGATCAATTCTCCCTGGTTGATGCCGGCATCATCGTGTCGGCATCCCAAGGACGGAGGGTGCTGCGGCGATCCGACAGATCGCGTGAATTTTTTGCGCCCGAAAGCCGGCTTGCAGAAGGCCGGGCTTTGCGGTGGTCTCAGCGCTCCGTTTCGGCGGCCGCGCGGAAGAACTCCTCCGGACCGTCGACTTCGATCAGCCGCCGCTTCTCGATCAGCCAGAAGCGATTGCCGACCGCGCGAATGAAGGAGCGGTCGTGCGAGGCGAGCAGGCAACTCGCCTGATGTTTCAACAGTTCCTCCTCCAGCGCTTCCTGGCCGTCGATGTCGAGGTGGTTGGTCGGCTCGTCGAGGAGATAGAAGTTGGGGTTGATCAGCCGCAGCACCAGCATCATCAGCCTCGACCGCTGCCCGCCCGACAATGCGCCGATCTTTTTCTCCTGCATCTCGATAGCGACGCCGGCGCCGGCGAGAAGCGAGCGCGCCCGCTGCTCGCCGGCCTCGAAGCGGCGCGAGACCATCGCCAGCGGCGTGTCGTCGCCGCCGATGCCCGACAGCGCCTGGTCGCTGTAGCCAAGCACGGTCGACGGCGTCACCTTGATGTTCTCCACCGACCCTGGCTCGGCGATGGCGCTGCGGATCATCGCAATGAAGCGCGACTTGCCGACGCCGTTGCGGCCGAGCAGCACGATGCGGTCGTCCTGGCAGATGTGGCGCTTGCCGGTCCTGAACAGCAGCGTACCGTCGGGCGTCTCCACGGCCGGGTCCTCCAGCGTGATCAGCACCTTGGCGTGCGTGCCGCGGTTGGCCAGCCTGATCGCGCCGGCCGAACGCTCGCGATGCGCCGCTACCGCCGCATCCTGCAGTTTCTCCGCCCGCTCCTTGAGCTGCTTGGTCTTCACCGTCAAAAGGTCGCTGCCGGAATTGATGCCGATGTTGTTGAGCTTGGCGGCCTGCTTGCGCAATTGCTGGGCGACCTTCATGTCGCGTTCGAACTTGCGCGCCGTCGAGGCGTCGAGCTCGTCGAGAGCCTCTCTCGCCCGTGAATAGGGCAGGGCAAACACCGGGGATTCTTCCGGGCGCAGGAACAGCGTGCGGTTGGTGACGGCGTCGAGGAAGGCGCGGTCGTGGCTGGCAATGATGACCGGCACCTCGCGCGGCAGCGCGTTGAGCCAGGTTTCCAACTGGCTGATCTTGGCAAGGTCGAGGTGGTTGGTCGGTTCGTCGAGCAAAAGCACGTCCGGGTCGGTGACCCAGACGCGGGCGATCAGCGCCTGCCGCTGCCAACCGCCGCTCAAGGCGCGCATCGGCCGGCCGCGCATTTCTTCCGGCACGTCGAGGGAATCCAGCACGACGTCGACGCGCCAAAGCTCGCTGTCGCGCTGCTCGACCGGCAAGGCATCGGCAACGATCTGGTGGAAGCTGCGGTCGAGCAACGCCTCGGGAACGGACTGCTCGACATGGCCGACACGCAGGCCGCGCGACCTGGTGATGTCGCCGGTGGTTGGTTCGAGTTCACCCGTCAGGCATTTGAGAAGCGTGGATTTGCCACGGCCATTGGCCGCGACAAGACCCAGCCGATCGCCAGCGCCGATGGTGAGGTCGAGGTTGGAGAAGAGCGGCGCACTCATGGTGACGCCGAGGGATTTCAGGCTGATCAGGGCCATTTGGATTTCTCTGGTCTTGGCCGACTCTTTGTGGAGCATGATCTCGAAAACCGGTTCCCACTTTCGGGATCATGCTCTAGCGGCTCGATGCACTCTGACGGTGCGCGTGCCGGCTTCATGCTCGGAATAGCGCACCACGAAGGGCAGACCAAAAAATCGAAACGGGAAAACCCGGACCGTCCGGTCAGCCCTGCAAGCAAGCTCGCAGGGCGGAAATCGGGCCACGCTGACGATGGTGACGATAGAACGTGAACACGTGAGCCCTCCTTTCAAGACGTTCGAGTGCGCGGACTGGCTACACCGGGGACGGGCAGATGGCAAGGGTCGGCGGGCGACAGGTCAGACAGACCTCAAATGGCCACCGCTCACCCCGTACTCCTCGTTCAAGTCCAGCAAGAAATGCCCGAAGACCGAGCTTTTGGCGAGATCGACGACGATGACCAGAAGGGTGTTAAAGCGGCCGGTACCAATCAGAACCTGATCGAAGCGGTTTAGGGCGTCCCGGTAGACGTAGTGAACGTCGTTTAAATAGGGCAGGCCAATCTCATCCAAGTTCAGCGCATCGACATATGGCCATATGTCCACAGCGGCCTCCGCCGTGGCGGTGACGTCCGTCATGGGCTCTGCAAAGCAAGCTTTGAACTCGTCTTCCTGGAGTCTTCGAGTAGCGACCATCGCGCGTTCTAGCCGCCGGTTGAGAATGCTCGCAACAGCGCGCTACTGTCCCGGCCGCCCGGTCTTGCTTGGCCTGCCCTTCTCCCGACGGGCGTCGCCAGGGTCCTCGTAGGAGCCAATGCCGGCGCGCTGACGGACGATTGGTTTGTCGTCGCGATCCTTCGCGCCTGTCCTGTCAGACATCTCCCCAACATGCGGGGAGATCGGCTGTGGCTTTGCCGGCTTCTTTCCTTCCACCGGCTTTTCCGTCCGCCGCACCGTCATCTCGTCGAGCGAGTTCTTCTTGAACAGCGGTTTGGTGGCCTCGCCGGGAATGCCGAAGTCGGAGCCGTGCGCTTCATGCGCCGACTGCTTCTTGAACAGCGAGCGCGACACCGCGCCGGCAGGGGTCGGCATATCGGTGCCAGGTCCCATGTCGTCGATCGACGGCTTCGCGAACAGCGGCTTCTTCGCCGGCACGGCGCCGTCGGCGCCCATTTCGTCGAGATGTGGCTTGCGGAAGAGGTTCGGCCGGGCAGCCTTGGCCGCCTCTTCGGCGGCACGTGCTTCATCGAGCTTGCGGAAACGCTCCTGTTCCTCGGCCGTACGATGTTTGGCCACACCCTTGTTGTGCTTGCCCTTTTCGCGGCCTGAGGCAGGGCTTTGGCTTTCCACCTCGCGCGCAAGCGGGTCGTCGGAGATCGCGAGCTCCATCTCGCGCAGCCGCTTGATCTCGTCGCGGATGCGGGCCGCCTTCTCGAAGTCGAGATTGGCGGCGGCGTCGCGCATCTGCTTGGCCAGCGCCTCGAGATGGGTTTTCAGATTGTTGCCGATCATCGCACCGGCATCGTCGGTGAATTGCGAGATGTCGGCGCGCACGTGGTCCTTCTCGTAGACCGAGTCGAGGATATCGGCGATGCGCGACTTGACCGATTCCGGTGTGATGCCGTTGGCCGCGTTCCACTCCATCTGCTTCTCGCGGCGGCGGTTGGTCTCGGCCATCGCCCGCTCCATCGAGCCGGTGATCTGGTCGGCATAGAGGATAACCTTGCCGTCGACGTTGCGGGCGGCCCGGCCGATGGTCTGGATCAGCGAGGTTTCCGAACGCAGGAACCCTTCCTTGTCGGCGTCGAGGATGGCGACAAAGCCGCATTCGGGAATGTCGAGGCCCTCGCGCAGCAGGTTGATGCCGACCAGCACGTCGAAGGCGCCGAGGCGCAGGTCGCGCAGGATCTCGATGCGCTCCAGCGTGTCGATGTCGGAGTGCATGTAGCGGACGCGGATGCCGTTCTCATGCAGATATTCGGTAAGGTCCTCGGCCATGCGCTTGGTGAGAACCGTTACCAGCGTGCGATAGCCCAGCTTCGTGGTCTCGCGGATCTCGCCGACGACATCGTCGACCTGGCTCTTGGCCGGGCGCACCTCGACCGGCGGGTCGATCAGGCCGGTCGGGCGGATGACCTGCTCGGCGAAGACGCCGCCGGACTGCTCCAGTTCCCAGCCGCCTGGCGTCGCCGAAACGGCGACCGACAGCGGACGCATGGCGTCCCATTCCTCGAAGCGCAGCGGCCGGTTGTCCATGCAGGATGGCAGGCGGAAGCCGTACTCGGCCAGCGTCGCCTTGCGGCGGAAGTCGCCGCGATACATGCCGCCGATCTGCGGCACGGTGACGTGGCTCTCGTCGATGAAAATCAGCGCATTGTCCGGAACATATTCGAACAAGGTCGGCGGCGGCTCGCCCGGCTGGCGGCCAGTGAGATAGCGCGAATAGTTCTCGATGCCGGCGCAGGAGCCGGTCGCCTCCAGCATCTCGAGATCGAAGCGGGTGCGCTGCTCGAGACGCTGCGCTTCCAGAAGACGGCCAGCCTTTTCAAGCTCTTGCAGGCGGTGTTGCAATTCTTCCTTGATCGACTTGATAGCTTGATTCAAGGTCGGCCTCGGCGTCACATAGTGCGAGTTGGCGTAGATCTTGACGCTTTTCAACTCGCCGGTCTTCTGGCCGGTCAGCGGGTCGAACTCGGTGATGGCCTCGATCTCGTCGCCGAACAGCGAGATGCGCCAGGCGCGGTCCTCGAGGTGGGCGGGGAAGATCTCGATCGTGTCGCCGCGCACGCGGAACGAGCCGCGGACAAAGTTGATGTCCTGGCGCTTGTACTGTTGCGCGACGAGGTCCGCGAGCAAGGCGCGCTGGTCGAGCCGGTCGCCAACCTGCATCTGGAAGGTCATCGCCGCATAGGTTTCGACCGAGCCGATACCGTAGATGCAGGAGACTGAGGCGACGATGATGACGTCGTCGCGCTCCAGCAGAGAGCGCGTCGCCGAGTGGCGCATGCGGTCGATCTGCTCGTTGATCGAGGATTCCTTCTCGATATAGGTGTCGGTCCGGGGCACATAGGCCTCGGGCTGGTAGTAGTCGTAGTAGGAGACGAAATACTCGACCGCGTTTTCCGGGAAGAATTTCTTGAACTCGGCGTAGAGCTGCGCGGCCAGCGTCTTGTTGGGCGCCAGGATCAGGGCAGGGCGCTGCGTCTCCTCGATCACCTTGGCCATGGTGAAGGTCTTGCCGGAGCCGGTGACGCCAAGCAGCACCTGGGTTCGGTCGCTCTGGTCGACGCCCTCGACAAGATCCTTGATGGCGGTCGGCTGGTCGCCTGCCGGCTCGAAATCCGACACCATTTTGATAGCGATGCCGCCTTCCGACTTTTCCGGACGGGCCGGACGGTGCGGCGTCCAGAGCTGGCCGTCCTTGTGCAGCGGATTGCCGGATTCGATCAGCGCCGACAGCGCCGCGACCGTGGCGGTGACACCGCTAGAGGAAACCGACTCGGCGTCCTCAAGGCTGATGTCGAGGCCGGCCACCGGGTTGAGGCCGGCGGCCGCGCGCTCCTTTGCCGACGCCGCGCCGCCCATCGAGGTGCCGCGCGCCGTGCGACCGGGCGCGGACGAGCGTTCGGGGATCTTCTTCGGCTTAGCGCCTTCCCTCCCCCTTGAGGGGAGGGTGGCGGCGGAGCCGCCAGGTGGGGTCGGTACGTCCGGACTCGTTTCCTTACGTCTCGCGCTGCCTCCGGCGCCCCCCTCTGTCGCCTTCGGCGACATCTCCCCTTCAGGGGGGGAGATTTGGCGCTTCGCCTCGCGCTCGATCTGCCCGGCCCAATCGGAGATCGAGCCGGTCAGCGGCGCGCCGGAGAACTCGTTCTGCGGCGCTTCGGCAAAGCCACCGGGCTGCAGCGGCTCGGCGGCGTCGAGGAATTCGGTCAGCGGGCTGCGCCGTTTCGGCGCGCCCTCTTGCGCCGGCGAGGGCGTTTTCTTGTCGGTACGTTTGGCCATGGCCCGAATATGGGAGGACTCGGCCGAAATGGAAAGAGCGGAGTGAAATGGCAGGCATGCCCCGCGGACGCTGCTGACAGAAGGCTGTCAGGTGGCATGTCGCGCGCGCTTCACCTCAATTGAACCACAACGCGAAAGTCAAAAATCCGGCGCCGCCGAATTCGCGCTGGATCTGGTCGAAGTCGTCGGTGGCGAGGATTTTTCCGCTTTCGAGATAAGGTGCGATGGCGGGGCCGGTGATCGACAGGACGAGGTCGAAGGGTTTCGGCTCGTCGAAAAAGCGCTTCATGTTGATGCCTTTGCCGGTGATGCGGAAATGCGGCAGCAGCGTGCGGCCTTCCAGCAGGTCCTCGGCCATGGCCAACGCGGCGAGCCAGGCCTGCACCTGGTCCTCGCCTACCTCGAGGCCGGTGAGCGGATTGAGGCCTTTCTGCTGCGGTCCCGGCAGCCATTCGCGGTCGTTGTCTGTTTCGGCGAGGATCGCTTTCCAGTCCTCACGCGACAGCCGGATCATCTCCAGGAGGTGGCGGCGCGCGGCTTGCCGGCGCTCCGGCTCGATCACCGGCCAGTTGACGAGATGCACCAGCGAGATGAAGTCGGCGAAGCGCCATTCCGAGGCGAAAATGCTGCCGCTCATGCCGCCGTCCGGCGGCACCAGCGTGTCCTGCAACGGAAGTTTCGCGCGCGGGAACAGCATATGGAAGGAGCCGTCGAACATGGTCCTGAAATCATGCGCCAGCCAGAAGTCGGCCTGCGCGATCAGGAACTCGGCATAGCCCTGCAGCCAGAAGCCGTCGGCGCGGTCGAAGCGGACGGTAAGCTGCGGCGCGGCATCGCTCGTGTCGGCGCTGCCGCGTGAGAGCGAGGCCATGATCGCGGCGATGCTTTCGTCGGGCGCGATGTTGCCATCCTCGTTGAGATCGATGCCGGCATGAGTGAGGTCGACCACCATGCCGATATCGGCATCGCCCGGCACGGAGCCGAGCGTGGCGGCGGATTTCTCCAGCCGGTCGCGGAAGGCGACCAGGATGGCGCGGAATTGTTCATAGGTAAGCGGCTCGGGGTTGGGATTGTCCGGCACCGGCAGCCGCATCAACGGCAGCATGAAGGATTGCGGGCTCTCGAAACCGTGGCGGTGGAGACCGCCGGCGAGGATTTCCAGGGCGGTGAAGAATTCGCCGGCGCCGGCCGCATAGGCCGATCCCGGATCGCCCGATGCCGCTGCCTCGAGCGCGGATAAGGCGGTGTTCCGCTCCGAAACGGATTTGGCCTCGAACAGGGTTTTTGCAGCTACCGGCATTTCCGCCGCGACTGACGAAATCGGCAGGCAAAGAAACAAGGCGGCAGCAATCAGGCCGGCAATGCGCGTCATAGTCATTCTCCACTCCCAGTGCGGCGACCATACACCTGTTTGGCCGACGACGCCCGCCTGGCGGCAGTGGAGTTGCGGCTGGCGATCAACCGGTCGCCAGCCATGGGACCGGCTTCAACCGGTCCGAGGAACGGTCTACACACAGGGCAAATGATTGGGCATCGCGTGTCGAACTATCCGATTTCCTACAAACTGTCTTGGCTGCCGCGTTTCCTGAAACCGTCGCTTGGCGGCGACAGGGACGGTTTTGCGGCGCCGGCGGCGACGTTGATCAATCCGCCGCCGGAGCAGACGGTGCGGCTTGCCTTCGTCGGCGACATTTCGGCGGTCGCCAATCGCGCGGTTCCCGAATGCGATCCGGCGATTGCGGCTTTGCTCGCCTCCGCCGATCTCGTGGTCGGCAACTGCGAAAGCCCGATCGTCGAGCGACCGAGCGCGGTTGCGGGCACGCGGCTCGGCACGCATCATGCGATGACCGAACGCTTCCTGGCGGACGCGCTGACGGCCGTCGGGATCGCTCGCGACAGGCTGGTGCTGTCGCTCGCCAACAATCATGTGCTCGACCAGGGCGTTGCCGGCTTCGACGAGACGGTCGCGGCGCTGGGGCGGCTCGGCATCCGCACCATCGGCACTGTGAGGGGTGGACCCGTCCAACATCACGCAGCCGGGCCGCTGACGATCGGCTTCGCCGCCTTCACGCTTTGGCGCAATGTCGGTGAAGCCGAATTTCGAGCACGGGTTTCCATGGGAAGCGATCCGGCTGAATGGTTGCGCGGCGCAGGCGTCGATCTCTTGTGCGCCGTGCCGCATTGGGATTGGGAGTTCCGGCACTTTCCGAGACCGGCGACGCGGGCGCTGGCGCGGCGACTGGCAGGCCACGGCGCCCGATTGGTCGCCGGCCATCACGCCCATGTCGTGCAGCCGGTCGAGCGCATCGGCGACACGCTCGTTGCCTACGGTCTTGGCGATTTCCTCGGCACGGCTTTTGCCAGGCAGCCATGGCCCGGTCGGATCGGCTCGATCCTCGTTGTCGACGTCAGCGCCGATGCCGCCACGCGCGGCATGGTTGCCGCCTACCGGCTGCATTTCTTCATGCGCCTCGCCAAAGGCGGCCATGAGCGGCTGGTGCCGGTGGGGGCACTGAGTGGAATGACGGGGCAGCGGGTTGTGGCTCGCCTGGCTGCGATTTTCCCGGGCCAAGAGGACTGACAAATGATCACCCGCGACCGGTGGCGACTTTCTCGCAAAAGCCGCTATCATGGGGGGCATCTAGCGGCGGCCGGGGGTGGCCATGGAAGCAGCGGATTTCATGCCGAGCGAAGCCGATATCGCCGGCATCAGGCACAACATCGAGACCTACGAGGCGAAGCGGGCGTCGGTCCGGAAACAGGTCCGCTGGCGGGTGCCGCTGTTTGTCGGCCTGGTAATCGTCTTTGTCGGGCTCGTCGCCTGGCTGTTCAACAGCGCCGCCGATCCCAACGAACAGTGGTTCTCGACGCCGCATGTCTTCCTCTACTTTGGCGGCCTCATCGTCGCGGTGCTGCTCTATTTTCAGGCGCTGAGGCCGGCAAACCGGCTGCAGCAATCCTTCCGCGACACGCTCCTGCCGATCGTCTTCGGCTTCGTGCGCGACGTGCGCTACCAGCACGGTGCGCGGCCGAATTCCTTCGACAGGATGCCGCGTGAAACCGTCGGCGCTTTCAGCCGGCAGAGTTTCGACGACACGATATCGGGACGCTACGAGGATTTTCCCTTCGAGCTTTATGAGGCGAGGCTGTGGGAAGGCTCCGGTAAGAGCGAGACCACCGCCTTCAAGGGCGTCATCGTCGCGTTCGAAACCATCGAGCCGTTCCCGGGTACACTGGTTGCCGCGCGCAAGGCCGGCAAGGTGGTGCATTTCTTTCGCGGCATGTTCATCAGCAAGATGCAGGAGCTGTCATCCGGTGTCGCCGAACTCGACGCCACCTATGAGTTCCGCACCGACAATGTCGAGGCGGCCCGGCCGCTGGTCACCGGGCGACTGGCGCAGGCGCTGACCTGGCTCGGCGAGACATGGCCCTACGACCAGGCCCGGGTGGCGCTGAGCGGCAGCGACGGTTTTCTCTTGATGCCGCGGTCGAAGAACTTCTTCGAGCTGCCGGATATTTCCGCCCCGATCGACTACAACACGCATGTCGCGCCGATGATCGCCGATCTCGGCGCGATGCTGGCGACGGCGGCACTGGTGCGCAAGATCGGGGCGAAGGACGAAGCGGCCGAATAACGGGCTTAGAGCGGTCCAGCTTTTGCTGATCGCTCTAAGCGTTTGTTTTTACGCCAATTCCGGACGGAAAACCGCTGCGCATTTTTCCTGGAATTGCTCGGGCGTCATCAGTCGAAGCCGTATTGGGTGCGCATGTAATCCGCTTCTTCCTTCGACATTTTCTTGAACGTCACGCAGACGGTGAAGCTGCCGACCTGATGGCCGTTCCTGGTGTATCCCCGGTCCGAAATATCGTCCCTGGTGAATTCGATGTTCTGGCCGAAGACGACGTTGCGGACGAGTTCCGGCTCGTTCGCCAATATGCCGACAAAGCCGGTGGCGGTCCGCTTGAAGGGGATGACCCGGAAATGCTCCGTCTCAACACGCCTTAGACTGGATTACAGGCCGCTCGGCACCAGTCCCGCCAGCCAGTTGGCCGACCGCTTCGCCATGTCCATCGTCGCTGTCGCCGCGCGGCCGAGGTCGGTCTTGACCACGGCATAGCCGGCCTTGGTGCGGTAGAGCACGGCGCTGCCGCCGTCGACCGCTGCCTCGAAGGCGACCGGTCGCGCGGCTTCCGTCTCGCTGGCCGTCACCGTTGCGCCGACCGGGGCGCTTGGGCGATGGCTAAGCTCGGGCGGCAACGGCGCGATGGTTTCGACGACGCGGTTCGGGGGCTTCAGCTCCGGCCCGGATGCTTTCGCGGCGAGCTCCGAGGTCGATGCCGAACCCTTGGTGCGGCAGATGCCGGACACCAGCGGATAGTTGAAATTGCGCTGGTGCAGCATCTGGCTCTTCATCGCCGCTTCGCAGTCGGCGATCGTCGCCCATTTGGCCGGCGTCTCGCCGATATACTCGCAGAGCTTGGCATCACAGTCGCAGCCGACGATGGTCATGGCGACAAGGGCGGTCTTGATCACGGTCCTGTCCCTTCGAATTCGTTCCCAGCACGATCAATCGCCGGGGAACAAGGCGGGATTTGGCCGCGATTGTGAATTGTGCATGTCAGCGTGTTGCTGAAGGTTGCTTGGCTTGCGACTGTGGCGGGAAAGCATCAGCAGCGTGCGCAGGGCGGCGAAAAAGCCGACGAAGCGGTGGCCCAAAAGGACAGTCGGCGCCGGGATTTCTCCCAGCGCCTCCCTGTCAGATCAGGAACCGGTTACGGCAGCAACTTCCGTAAAGTCGTCGCGCCAGGCCAGCCTTGATTTTGACGGTCCTGCCAGTCGCCACCCGAAGGTAACGCCCGTTCCAGACCACGCCGCTCTCCACCCTTGCGGGCTTCGCCCAGCGTGCCATCGAAGGTTTTCACCGGCCTTCATGGCAGCATCGGTCCGCCGTCGGCGTTCGCACGCTTTCCGCGGCCCCGCCGACATCCGTCCCTCCAACAGGCGAACCTGCTCTCGTTCCGGGCCGTACGGGCCTCAGGAAATCCGCCTTTGCGCTTTTGCCTTTCGGCTAGGGCGTTCGGTAGCCGCCTGAGATGGGTTCAACGTACGCCGGATAAGGGGTTTGCGGAATAGACCCGGACCTGTGGATAGCGGGATTATCGGGGACCGATGCGACAAGGCTCGGAATTTGCCGGCCCAAACCCCTTAGACAGCCTGCGCCGTATTTCTGAGGCCTTTTGGACGATGAGCCTTGCCCCGCCACTCGGCCCGCGTTTCAATGCCGGCAAAGGACTGCGGGCGGCTGCTCGGTTCTTTGTCAGATCTATGTCGCTGTCCAAAACCGCCGCCCAGGTTGGGCGGCATGCCTCGGGGGAGGTCGGATTGAAGGTCGGGGTGGTTCTCAATCCGATTGCGGGAGGCGGCAAGCTCAAGCGTCATTGGCCCGAGGTCGCCGCAGCGCTCAAGAAGCATTTCGGCGATTTCGATCTGCGCGAGACGCAAACCAGCGGCGATGCCGAGCGGCTGGCGATCGACCTCGCCGCCGATGGCTGCGACCTGGTGATTGCCGCCGGCGGCGACGGCACGGCCAGTGAAGTGGCGGATGGGCTGCTGCAGGCAAAGCACGAGACCGGCCGGGCGAGCGAACTCGGGCTTCTGCCTTGCGGCACCGGTATCGACTTCGCGCGAGGGTTGGGCCTGCCGGACGGAATCGAGGAAGCGCTGGCGCGCATCGCCGGCGGCAGCGCGCGCAAGGTCGATGCCGGACGCATCTGCTACATCGATGACCACGGCGCGCTGGCCAGCCGTCACTTCATCAACATCGCCAGCCTCGGCCTCTCCGGCGCCACGGATCGCGCGGTCAATGCGGACAAGCGCAAGGGCAAGGTCTCGGTCAAGGCGCTGTTCTTCTGGCGCACGGTGCTCGAATTCATCCGCTACCGCTTCCAGGACGTCAGGATCACCATCGACGACGGCGAACCGGTCGAGGCGCGCATGGCGCTGGTGGCGGTGGCCAACGGAAAATTCTTCGGCGGCGGCATGATGATCGCGCCGGACGCTGAATTGGACGACGGCCAGTTCGACATCGTCATCCTGCGAGCCGCCAACAAGCTCGGGCTGATCCGGGATATCCGGCTGCTCTATGGCGGGCTTCACCGCAACCACCCGGCGATCACCATCCTGCGCGGCCGCAAGGTGCTGGTCGAGCCGCTGGGCGATGGCGAGAAGAACGGGGCGCTGGTCGACATAGACGGCGAGTCGCCGGGCCGGATCCCTGCGACTTTCGAAATCCTGCCGGGGGCGCTGACGCTGAGATGTTGAATCAACGGATTCAACATCTGATTCCGCAGGCGGAGCTAACCATCTGAAACAGATGGCTAAAGTTTTTGCCCCTACGCCTTCAGCCTGGCCGGGAAGCCCTGGGCGCGAAGCTCGGTTCCGACAGCATCCTCAAGCAACTTGACGATCTGCGTCGACCAGGCGTCGCCGCCATAGGCGCGTTTGCCCTCTTCGAAGATGGCGTTGACGCGGGCGGCGAGATCGAGCGGCACGCCGAAGTCCCTGCCCATGGCAAGCGCGAAGCCGAGGTCCTTCAGCGCCAGATCCATGGTGAAGCCGATGTCGTAGGAGCCGTTGAGGACAAGCTGGCTTTCGGTCTCGTGCACGAAGCTGTTGCCGGAGGAGGCGACGATCGCGTGATAGGCCTGGGCAAGGTCGAGCCCGCCCTGCTTGGCCAGCATCAGCGCCTCGCCGGCGGCGACGAGATGGATGAATGCCAGCATATTGGTGATGACCTTGATCACCGCCGCCGAGCCGACCGCACCCATCAGGAACGACCTCGCGCACATCGCTTCGATCGCCGGCCGGTGCCGTTCGTAGAGCGCCGCGTCGCCGCCGACGAGTGCCGTAATCTTTCCCGCCGCCGCCAGATGCACGCCGCCGGTGACCGGGCATTCCAGCGTCTCGATGCCCCTTGCTGAAGCGATTGCGGCGAGTCGCAGGATCTCGTCGCGGCCATTGGTCGACATCTCGACCCAGGCGCCGCCGGCGGGGAGGCCTTCAAGCAATCCGTCGGGACCGGCGAGCACCGTTTCGCTCACCTTCGGCGAGGGGAGGCAGGTGATGGCATTGCCGGTTCGCGCGGCCGCCTCCGCAGGACTTGTTGCCGCCGTTGCGCCGAGCGCCACAAGCCGCTCGATCGCCGCGGGGTCGCGATCGAAGACGGTGACGGCAAAACCGTTGCGCAGCACGCTGGCGGCAAGGTTGCCGCCGAGATGGCCAAGGCCGATGAAGGCGTAAGCGAGGCGCGCGGTCACGGCATCAGCGGCGTCTGCATCATCTGCAGATGCAGGTCCTTGCCGCTATAGGGGTGGGCGTCGCAGACCTCCTCATTGAGCTCGACCCCCATGCCAGGCTCCTTCGACGGGATGACGTTGCCATCCTGCCATTCGATCTTCTTCTTCAGCAGCGTGGCGTGAAAACCATCCCACTGCTTCAGCGATTCCAGAATGAGGAAGTTGGGCAGCGTCACCGCTAGCTGGATGTTGGCGGCGCCGACGATCGGCCCGCAATAGCAGTGGGGCGCGACCTGGATGTGGTAGGCCTCGGCCATGGCGGCGATCTTCTTGGTCTCCAGGATGCCGCCGGAGCGGCCGAGGTCCGGCTGCAGGATGGTGGCGGCGCGGTTCTCGATGACGCGGGCGAATTCGAATTTCGTGGTCAGCCGCTCCCCGGTGGCGATCGGGATGGAGGTCGCGCGGGCGACTTGCGCCATCACCTCGGGCATGTCGGGCGGCACCGGTTCCTCGAACCACAGCGGATCATAGGGCTCGATGGCACGTGCCATGCGCAGCGCGCCGGAGGCGGTGAACTGGCCATGCGTGCCGAACAGGATGTCCGCCCTGTTACCGACAGCCTCGCGGATCGCCTTGATCATGCGCGCCGAAAGGTCGATGTCGATGAGGCGCGGCTGGTGGCCGTCAAAGGCGGTGTAGGGGCCGGCAGGGTCGAGCTTCACGGCATTGAAACCCTGCTCGACATATTCCAGCGCGCAGGCCGCGGCCATGTCGGGATCGTTGTAGACGTTCTTGCCGCGCGCATCTTCCGAATGGACGCTGCCGGTGTGCGGATAGAGGTAGGTGTAGGAGCGCAGCGTCTCGTGCACCTGGCCGCCGAGCAACTTGTAGACAGGCTTGTCCGCCTCCTTGCCGATGATGTCCCAGCAAGCCATTTCGAGCGCCGAGAAGCAGCCCATGCCGGAAACGTCGGGACGCTGGGTGAAGCCGGAGGAATAGACGCGGCGGAAGAGGTTTTCGACATCGTGCGGATCGCGGCCGATCAGGTAACGCTCGGCCATGTCCTCGATCATCCTGGCGGTGATATGCGCCGAGAAGGTGGCGTTGTAGGCCTCGCCGTAGCCCACCACGCCGCCGTCGGTGGTGAGCTTGACGAAAATGAAATACTTGCCGCCGATGCCGGGCGGCGGGTTGTCGACAACCCAGGTCTTGACGTCGGTGACTTTCATTTCTGATCCTCCAGAACCAGTTCGGCGCCTTTCCATCCGGTGAGGATCGAGGCGGCGTTGGTGTTGCCGGTGATGTTGTCGGGAAAGATCGATGCGTCGATGACGCGCAGACCGCTTAACCCGTGCACCCGAAGCCTTGGATCGACGACGGCGCGCGAGGCGTCCGGACCCATCCGGCAGGTCGAAACCGGGTGATAGACGGTGCCTGAGCGCTTCCTGAAATCCTGAATCAGATCGGCGTCGGAAGTGATCGACGGACCAGGCAAAACCTCTTCCTCGATGATCTCGGCCAAGGCCGGCATCGCGGCGATCTTGCGCACGAACTTCACCGCCGCCAGCATCTCGTCGACATCGGCGTTGGTGGAATAGGCGTTCGCTGTGATCCTCGGATAGTCGCGCGGATTGCTCGAGCGGATCATGATCTCGCCGCGGCTCGACGGTCGGCAGTTGGAAAGGCCGACGGAGAAGCCCGGCCATGGATCAGGCGTCAGGATCGGGCGCTCGCCGCTCTTCGGAATGACGGTCGAGAAGGCCTGGAAATAAAGCTGCATGTTCGGCCGCGCCATCGACGGGTCGGTGCGGAAGAAGCCGCCGGCATTGTTCATCGACAGCGACAGCGGACCCGAGCGCAGCAGGATGTATTGCATGCCGACCAGCAGCTTGCCCCACCAAGGGCGCAGGATCTGGTTGAGTGTCGGCAGCTTGCCCTTGAAAGTGTAGTTGATGCCGACGTGGTCCTGCAGGTTGGCGCCGACATTCTCATTGGCATGGATGACCGGGATGTCGAGACCGGTGAGCAGCGTCGACGGACCGACGCCGGAGAGCTGCAGCAATTGCGGCGAGTTGATCGAGCCGCCGGACAGGATGACCTCGCGGCCGGCGCGTACCGTTTTTGTCTCGCCGTTCTGCTCGTATTCGATGCCGACCGCACGTTTGCCCTCGAACAGGATTTTCGTCGCCAGCGCGTTGGTCTCGACGCGGATGTTGCTGCGCTTCATCGCCGGGCGCAGGAAGGCGCGAGCGGTGGACATGCGGCGGCCGTTCCTGGTGGTGATCTGGTAGACGCCGACGCCTTCCTGGGTGGCGCCGTTGAAGTCCGAATTGAACGGCAGGCCGGCCTGCTCGGCGGCGGCCAGGTAGCGCTTGGTCAGCGGATGCACGGCGTTCGAGCAATCGGTGATGCGCAACGGGCCGCCGACACCGCGCCACTGGTTGGCGCCGGCCTCGTTGTCCTCCAGCGCCTTGAAGGCTGGCAGCAGTGCGTCATAGCTCCAGCCCGGATTGCCGGCGGCGGCCCAGGCGTCGAAGTCCTCGCGCGCGCCCCGGATGAAGACCATGGCGTTGATCGAGCTCGATCCGCCGAGCAGCTTGCCGCGGGGCCAGTGGTCGGCATTGCCGGCAAGACCGGGGTCGGGCTCGGCCTTGTAGTTCCAGTTGACGGCGGGGTCGAAGAAGGTCTTGCCATAGCCGAGCGGCATCTGGACATAGAACCTGCGATCGGTGCCACCGGCTTCCAGCACCAGGACCGAATAGCGGCCCGAGGCCGAAAGCTTTTCCGCAACGACCGAGCCGGCCGAGCCGGAGCCGACGATAATGAAATCATAGGTCTGCATGATGCGCGGGCGGGCTCCGAAATCCGGCGCTTACCCTAGACACTGCCGGCTCACCGCGTCGCCGGGGCTTCCGGCATGGCTTGTGAAAAAAGCGACCGCTTGAGCGGCGCTGCTTTCGCTTTCAGCAAAGCTTGCGACATGGCAGCCGCGTTGGTACGGGTGCAGGCAGAGCAGCTGTTGAAGGACCTCCTCATGGTGCATTACGCGGACGGAAAGCCGCTCGGCGATCTCACGCTGAGGACGCTTGCCATGCCGTCCGACGCCAACGCCGCCGGCGACATCTTCGGCGGCTGGGTGATGGCGCAGATGGACCTTGCCTGCGGCATCCGGGCCGCCGAGCGCGCAAAGGGCCGCGTGGTGACGGCCGCGGTGAAGGAGATGTCCTTCGCCAAGCCGATGAAGATCGGCGACACGCTGTGCATCTACACGCATGTCGAGCGCGTCGGCCGCACCTCGATGACGCTCAAGGTCGAGGCCTGGGCGCAGCGCTACCTCTCCGACCTGATGGAGAAGGTCACCCATGCCGATTTCGTCATGGTGGCGCTCGACGGCGAGGGCAAGCCGAAGCCGGTTCCGGCCGAAAGCTGACGCAAGCCGATTCTCCAATTCCAGGACATTTGTAACAACGCCCGCGCGGGTTATGCACGTCGCGACATCCAGTGGTTGCCTTCACGCTCCACTTTGCGGGCGTTGGAGGAAAGACAATGCGTCAACACATGCTGAACGGCTGGCTTGTGGCAGCCCTCGTCGCTCTGGTCTGCCTGCTCGGCATAACCGCCTATGCCGAGGTCAAAAAAGATATTCCGTGCGTTGCCTGCACATATGGCCAGACGCCCCTCGGCAACCGGGCAGCGGGGCTCGATCTCTGCCCCACCATGTGCTGCAGCAGTACGAGCCGAAGCGCCTGACGGACTACCGGCGGCAGACGATCATCGGCCGAACGGCGGCGCCGCCGCATTGGGCATGACACGGCAGCCGAACATCGGCGGACGCCATCAAAATTGAATGCAGGATGCAGGCCTGACGCGAGCGGGTTGCCTTTCCGCGAGAACCCGAAATCCCTTGCGTCGCAAGGATTTCAGGCCTTCTGGCCGTCGAATTTCGCGCGCGCTGCTTGAACTCGACTGGTGTTCTTGCGCGCCCATTCGCCGAGCGCCCCGACTGGCACCAGCAACTCGTGGCCGAGCTCGGTAAGCTCGTAGTCGACGCGCGGCGGAATGGTCGGAAACACCTTGCGCGTCACGAAGCCGTCACGCTCCAGGCCGCGCAAGGTGGTGGTCAGCATCTTCTGCGAAATGCCACCGACGGCCGTGCGCAATTCGTTGAAGCGCATCGCTCCGCCGCCCAGCTTGCCGACCACCAGAACGGTCCATTTGTCGCCGACCCGTTGCAGGATCTCCGACACGGCGCGGCAGTCCTCGGTGTTGTGGGGGTGCCTCAGTAACAAAAACGTGCCTCCTTGCGTGCGGCTTTGTCAGTATCACATATAGCGCCGGTATCCAAACGATACCAGAAATTCCCCCGCAAGGAGAGCCCAATGTCCAAGCCCAAAATCGCCATTGTCGTCGGTTCGACGCGCGCCGCCCGCTTCGCCGACGTGCCGACGCAGTGGATCGCCAAGATCGCCAAGACGCATGCCGACATCGATGTCGAAGTCGTCGATCTGCGTGACTTCCCGCTGCCCTTCTTCGACGAGGTCGCATCGTCCGCCTGGGCGCCGTCGCAGAACGAGGTGGCGCAGCGCTGGCAGAAGAAGGTCGCCGAGTTCGACGGCTTCATCTTCACCGCCGCCGAATACAATCACGGCCCGACCGCGGTGCTGAAGAACGCCATCGACTACGCTGCCAACGAATGGAACAAGAAGCCGGCAGGTTTCGTCGGCTATGGCAGCGTCGGGGGCTCGCGGGCCGTCGAGCAGCTCCGGCTGCATGCCGTCGAGCTGCAGATGGCGCCGGTCAAGTCGGCCGTCCACATCGCCTGGGGCGATTTCCTGGCGGTGCGCCAGGGCGAGAAGAAGCTCGAGGACATCGAGCACCTCAACCAGGCTGCTGCCGCATTGATCAATGATGTCGCCTGGTGGGCGAAGGTCCTGAAGGCGGCTCGCGCCGCCGATGCGATTGACGCCGAAGCCAAGGCGGCTTGAGCCGTCGCAGCAGGATCATCCTCCCGAGATTATCCTCTCAAGATCATTTCCCAAGGGCGGCGCTTGCGCCGCCCTTTTCAATTCGCGGAGGCTTGAGCGGCGCTTGCGCCGCCCTTTTCAATTTGCGGAAGCCTGAGCCGCCTGCCTTGGCCTGATGATGCAGTCGGCAAGGCGCTCGCGCTCGTTCAGTTCGTCCGCATGGTGCTGCCCCCACTCGCAAAGCGCCAAAAGGATCGGCTCGAGGCTGAGGCCGAGAGGCGTCGCGGAATATTCGACGCGCGCCGGGATTTCGGCGAAGATCTCGCGGCTGACCAGACCGTGCTCCTCCATCTCGCGCAACTGGTCGATCAGCACCTTCTGGGTGATGCCGGGCATAAGCGCCTTCAGTGCCGAGAGCCGGCGCGGGCCGTCGAACAGATAGTAGAGGATCACCGCTTTCCAGCGGCCGGAGATCACCTTCAGGGCACGCTCCGCCGGCAGCATCGGCAGTTTCTTGATTGTGCGGGCCATGGTCACCTCCTGGTGAGCAGCGGACAAATCTGTGTGTAGCGGCGAGAACGCAGATAGTGGCAAAGCGCGCCCGATGCCATAGCGATCGGAGCCTGCCATGAAAGCCGTTCAGTTCAGCCGCTTCGGCGGTCCCGAAGTGCTGCAAGTCGTCGACATTCCGGAGCCGTCCGCTGGCGCCGGGGAGGTCCTGGTCAAGGTTGCAGCCGCCGGCATCAATTTCTTCGAGGTGCTGATGCGGGCGGATCGCTACGCGGTCACGCCGAGCCTGCCGATGTTCCCCGGCGTCGAGGCCGCCGGCACCATCGAGGCTGTCGGCGAGGGCGTGGACCCGCGATTGCTGGGAAGCCGCGTGGCGGCGCCGCTCTTTGTCTCGGAGCGGCCTCTCGGCGGTTATGCCGAGTATGTGACGATCGACGCCAGCCTGGCCGTGCCGTTGCCGGATACGCTGTCCTTCGAGGAGGCGACGGCCTTGATGGTGCAAGGGCTGACGGCCTTCCATCAGCTCAGGCAAAGCCCGCCCGCGAACAAAGCGGTGCTCATTCCAGCCGCCGCGGGCGGCGTCGGTTCATTGCTCATCCAACTGGCGCGAGGGCAGGGCGCCCGCCGGATCATCGCGCTGGCCGGCGGCAAAGCCAAGCGTGACTTCGTCCTGTCGCTTGGCGCCGATGCCGCCATAGATCATCAGGTGCCGGATTGGGCGGCCGAGGTCGGAGATGTCGCGAAGGGCGGCGTCGATACGATCTATGACACTGTCGGCGGTGCGATAACCGAGGATTTCCTGGACGTGCTGTCACCCGGCGGCGAACTCGTGTTCGCGGCGCTCGGTCGTCTCGCGCTTGGGGTCGCTGAATTGGAAGCGATGATCGGCCGGAACCAATCGCTCAAGGGCTTCGCGCTGCTGCCGCTTTTGACTCCCGGCGTGCTGAAGGCGAGCCAGTCCGAAGTTTTCAAACTGGCGGCGAGTGGCCAACTGCGGGTGACAATCGGCGGCCGTTTTTCGCTCCACGAGGCCGGCGACGCGCATCGCTTGATCGAGGAGCGCCGTTCGACGGGCAAGGTCGTGCTCATTCCATAAGGTTTGAATCTATCGCCGCGCGATCGGGCGATGGCCGTCGGGCAGTCGCGTTGCGATCAGCTTGTCGATACGGCGGCCGTCGAGGTCGACCACCTCGAAGCGCCAGCCTTGCGCGTCGACGCATTCACCGGTGGTGGGAAGGTGATGCAGATGCGACAGCACATAGCCGGCCACCGTCTCATAGTCGCGGTTCTCCGGCAGATCGATGCCGAGTGTTTCGGCCATCTCGTCGGCCTGCATGTAACCGGCGAGCAGCCATGAGCCGTCCTCCCGCTTGACGGCGTTTTCTTCCTCGCCGGCCTCGAGGTCCGAGCGGAAGACGCCGGTGATCGCTTCCAGCATGTCGGCCGGCGTGACGATGCCCTCGAAATGGCCGTATTCGTCATGGACGAGCGCCATCGGCACGTCCGATTCCTTCAGCTTCGCCAGCACGTCGAGCGCGTCGGCCTGGTCATGCACGATAGGCGCCTCGCGCACATGCTGGCGCGGATCCAACACCCTGCCGGCGAGAAGGGCGGCCAGCACATCGCGCGTCTGCACGACACCGATCATGGCGTCGACATTGCCGTCGCCTGCGGGCAGCCGCGAATGCTGCGTCTCCATCAAGAGCCGCCTGATGGCCGCCTCGTCGGATTGCAGGTTGATCCAGTCGACCTCGGTGCGCGGCGTCATCACGGCGCGCACCGCGCGGTCGCCAAGCCGCATGACGCCGGCGATCATGCGCCGCTCGTCGGATTCGATCGTGCCGTGATGCTCGGCCTCGGCGACCAGCATCTTGATCTCCTCGTCGGTGACCTTCTCTTCCGTCTCGCCGGTCTGCCCGAGCAGCCAGAGAATGGCGCGGCCGGAAATGTCGAGCAGGAAGACCAGCGGCGCCGAAACGGTGGCAAGGATGGTCATCGCCGGTGCGGCGCGGACCGCGACCCGCTCCGGATCCCTCAACGCGATCTGCTTCGGCACGAGCTCGCCGACGATCAACGAGGCATAGGTGATGATAGCGACGACGATGCCGACCCCGATGGGATCCGCGATGTTCTCACGGATGCCGGTCGAGACCAGATACTGCGCCAACCGCTCGCCGAGCGTGGCGCCGGAAAAGGCGCCGGACAGCACGCCGACCAAGGTGATGCCGATCTGCACCGACGACAGGAACTTGCCGGGGTTGGAACCGAGCGCCAGGGCGCGACCGGCGCCCCTGACGTTGCGGTCGATCATCGCCTTGAGGCGGGCCGGCCGCGACGAGACGATCGCAAGTTCGGACATTGCCAGAAGGCCGTTCACCAAGATGAGGACGGCCACGACGGCGATTTCAACATAAAGCATAGGCGGTCAATAGCATTGCTGCAGCGCATTCGAAAATAGTCCGCCGCTATTTTTGGAGCATGACAATTTTTTCAAGCACAGCGGTTTCAGGCGACATCCCAGGGCGGCGCCAGCCGTTCGGCAAGATCGTCATCACAATGGCCTGAGTCTTACAGCCTCGGTCAGGGCAGCCTCCTCAACACGCCGATTACCGCCATGCCGTCGGTGAAATAGGGATCGCCGCCGCCATTCCTGCCGTCTTTCGTGGCGCCGATCCCCGGTATCTCGCTGGTCGAGACCAGCATGCCGGCAGCATCGAGGTCGCCGATCAGGAAGTCGCGCTCGGCGTCGATGTCCGGGCCGATGTGATGGGTGATCGCGCCGGTGTCGTGACTGAGGCCGACGCCGCGGTCGAAGCTTGCGGCGCCCAGCCAGAGCGGGCGGCCATCGTCGCCGACCGTATTTGTCTGCCAGAAGCGGACGTGGTAGCGCCGGTCGGCGCTGTCGCCGACCGGCTTTTCGAAGGCGAGATCCTGGGCGCGGCCTTCGAACAGCAGGCGGCTCATCGGCGCATCGGGATAGGGACGGGAAAACAAGACGCTTTCGCCGATGTCGATCGCGGTCCGCAAAGTGACGGCATCGGCCGTGTCCCAGCCGGCGACGGCAAAGGCGTGGACCACTTCCTTCTCGGTGCCGACAAGTCCGACATTGATCGGGTCGCCCGGAATCCCCTGCGGCGTATGCGTCACCATCTCGAAGCGCTGCGTGCGGAAGCCGCGCTCCCGCCAGGTCCAGAATTCCGGCGCGGCGAGATAGGCAAATGCCAGATAGAAGGCGCAGAAAGCCGCCAGCCAGATCGCCGCGCGCCGCCGAAGGCTTCGCTCACTCACGAGAGACCGCTCCCCAAGCTTGTATCAGGCCACTCTACGCGGCGTTCAGCGGATTGGGCAGAGGATGCCAGTTAGCGGCAGGCGCGGTACCCGCTCCTGCGGTTCTTGACGTCGAAGTGGAAGTGGTTGCGGTGGTCGTAATTGTAGCCCGGGCCGAGCACCGTGTTGAAATACTGGCAGCCGTCGGCGCGTACATTGTTGAGGAAGCCGCGGGTGCGGAAGGCGAACAGGCCTGGCTTGCGCACGTCGATGTCGTCGCCATTGTTGAGCTCGATGCTCATGACGTCGAGCGCGTTGCCCTTGCCGTGTTCGGATAAGACGCCCTCGCCGGCGATGTTGCGGCAGGAATAGCTCGACCCCTGGTGGATGGCCTTGACGCCGGAGAAATAGCGCCAGCGGGCGGCCGGCACGAGCTCGTTCCTAGTCCAGGCGGCAAAGGTTGCGGCCATGTTGCAGGTCAGCGTGGCGGCGGGCTTCATCTCGACGCTGCCGATGGCCGAAACTTTCACCGGGAAGTCGATGCCGCACTGGCCTTCGTGGATCGGCTGAATGTCCTGGTAAACGACGCCGAGCCGTTTCAGCTCATTGCGGCAGTCGATCTCGCTCGCCGGCATCTGCTCGGGCGATGACATCGGCTCATCCATGCGCGGATAGGCGGCCTGGGTCATGTAGGGGTTGGACGGGACAAGCCTCTGCATGCCGGAATATTGCGGAGCCTCGGGCACGGCGGCGGTCTGGCTGCCGACATCGACAGCAGGCTGCAGCGAGAAGACGTCGCCGGTGGTGCAGGCCGAGACTGCTGTGATCGCGAGCCCTGCCGCCAACCTGGCGGCGGCGAAGCGCGCACGAGTGTTCAGTCGCGCCAAGGCGAGGCTGGCGCCAAATATTCGAGCCATCGAAAGGCATCCTGTCCCCGGATGGCACAAGTCTAGTCGGCAAGAGTAAAGGAAAGATCAGCGCCGGCATTCACGCCTGGGGCCGAATTGCGGCATCTGTTCTTATTGGCAGAACGTCCCGCCGTGGCGGCGCGGCTCGAGGTCTAGATGGAAATGCAGCGCATGGTCGGGATCGCTGCCCGGACCGAGTACCGTCTTGAACGGTCCGCAGGCGGCCTTGCGAACCGTGTTCAGGAAGTTTGCATCCTTCTCGGGCGGCGCCGGTCCGATCTCGATCTTTTTGCCGTCCGTCAGCGTGAAGGAAGCTATGTCCAGCGCATTGCCGAAGGCGTGCTCCGACAGCTTTTCGCCACCGTGGCGCGGACGGCAGACGAAGGCGGAGGCCTGGGTGATCGATTTGAGATCGGCGCCGAATTCGGCCTTGACGGCCGGCCGGATGACATCGGCGGCAAAGCGCGCCGCAGCCTCGGCCATCCGGCAATTGAGCTCAGTGCCGGAACCGATGCCGATCGATTTTCCCAGCGTTTTCAGAACGATCGGGTAGGGGATCGAGCAGCCGATTGCGGCATCATGCTCGGCCTTGTGTTCTTCGAATTCGACGCCGAGCGCCTTCAGCCGCGTGCGGCAGGCCACCTCTTCTTCCGGCATCTTGTCGGCTGGCAGTTCAGCGGAACGCGGATCGGGAGGCACTTCCGCCTGTGCGGGCTTCTCCGGCGGCTTCGGTGCGGTGGCAGGCGGTTCAGGCGCCACTTCGGTCGGCTTTTCCGGTGGCGTCGGGACGGCTGCCGGCGTCTGCGGTTCGAGTTCGGAATCTCGATCAGGCTCTTCAGCAGGGCGCGGCTCGGGAATCGGCGCCGATGCCGGCGCCTCCGGCGACGGCGTCGCACTTTCGCTGGCCGGCGCCAAATGGCTCTTATGCGGCCGGTGATGGTGGTGCCGGGCCATCGCCGGCGTGATCAGCAAGGTTGCTGCCACCAAAGGCAGCACCAGTCTGCAAAATCCGGAAAAGCTCAGCGTTGCCATCGGCCGGAAACGGCGCCGGCAATGCAAGGTTGCTTTGGAAGCCCCGGCGCTGCGATCAAAATCGGTTACCGGCCCGTTACGCGCCGATCGCCTCCAGGCCTTCCTCCAGCCAGTCTGCGAGTTGCGGCAGTCCGAGCAGGTACTTTGCGGTGCGTTTGTTGGCGCGCTCGCGCGCGGCCGCAACCGCGTCGATCCATTCGGAAGCTTCGTAGTCGCCGCGGCCGACCCAGGCCAACGCCACGAGTTCGGCCGCCTCATCGACGTTGAGGTCGTTGATCAGCTCGCGGAATTCCTCCTCGGTGAGGTCTTCCGAGGCTTCCTCGACAAGGCCGTCATGGTGATGGTTGTCATGCCTGTCGCCGTCGAATTCGACCTCGTGCTCGGTGCCGTCGTCATAGTCCTCGTTGACGGCGGCACTCAGCGCCTTGGCCTTCAGGATGAACAGGCGCACCGTGTCCGGGTCGATCGAAAGATCCCATTCCTTCTCGAGGCGCTGCTGCACTGCCCTTTCTCCTCGTGGTGCGCTCGACTGATGATAGCGAATTTGCGGCCCGCGTCACGTCCGTTCGCAAGGAACAGGACGCGCTCCCGAAAGTCCAAATAGTTTGGCCGCCGCCAGCTTTTCGGGATGAAACCGTATCGAGGTGGCGTTAGTCTGCCATTGTCACGCTCAAGGAGGCTTAAATGCGCAGACGTTTGCTTATTCAGGTACTGGCTGTTGCCGCCCTGCCGCTGTTTGTGGCGCCCGCCTTCACCGCCGGCGAGGGTGGCGGCAGCGGCGGTCAGACCACGCAGTGCAAGAAGGGCGAAGTCTGGGACAAGAAGAAGAAGAAATGCGTAACGCCACAATATGGCATGCTGGATGACGACAGCATCTACGAGGCGGGCCACGATCTGGCGATGGCAGGACGCTACGACGAGGCGATCTCGGTGCTGACGCTCGCCGCCAACAAGCAGGATCCGCGCATTCTCAACTATCTCGGCTATTCGCATCGCCATTCCGGTCGCGTCACGGTCGGCCTGGGCTACTACGAGGAAGCGTTGCGCATCGACCCGAACTACACCTTGGTGCGCGAATATCTCGGCGAGGCTCACCTGCAGATCGGCGATCTTGCCGGCGCGCAGCAGCAGCTGATGGAGATCGAGAAGCGGACCGGCAAAGGCTCGCGCGAATACGGCATGCTATCGGAGCAGATCGATCATTTCCTGAGGAGCTGATCCGACGACCAGCTTCCCAAGCCGGCTGCGAACAATCGCAGCCGGTTTTTTGCTGCTGCCGCATTCGCCGCCAGGCGATCAAGCGAAAGTAGTGATCATTTTGCCGAACTTCATTTTTGGACGTGAAAATCGCGCGAAGATCGCTATATTCAGGGAAATTGTGGTGAAACGGTTCCGTTAGCCCGAGGCTGCCGGACCGTTTTCTTTTTGTACCCAACGACAAGGCTATCCCCGAAAAGCGGGGATGGCGGCAGGAAAGGTCAGGCATCATGATCAAGGTCCCGATGACAGGCGAGGGGTTCGCGTCATTGAAGGAAGAACTGCGCTGGCGCCAGCAGGAAGAGCGTCCACGCATCATCGAGGCGATCTCCGAAGCGCGCTCGCATGGCGACCTGTCTGAAAATGCCGAGTACCACGCGGCGAAAGAGTCGCAGAGCCACAATGAAGGCCGCATCAACGAGCTCGAGGACCTGATCGCGCGGGCCGAGGTCATCGACGTCACGAAGCTCAGCGGCGACAAGGTCAAGTTCGGCGCCACCGTCGTGCTGGTCGACGAGGACACCGAGGAAAAGAAGACCTATCAGATCGTCGGAGACCAGGAAGCGGATGTGAAGTCCGGCCGCATCTCGATCTCCTCGCCGATCGCGCGCGCGCTGATCGGCAAGGAAGTCGGCGACGCCATCGAGGTCAATGCCCCCGGCGGAGCGCGGGGGTATGAGATCGTCCAGGTGCAGTTTATTTAGGCCTAGACTGGCGCTTCCGATCTAAGCGCCAGCAGCCGTTCCGCTTCAGTCATCACCTCAGCCGGCGTGACATTGCCGCCGGCAGGCGCCAGCAAGGTCGAGGAAAACGGCCCGCGTGGGCCGGTCAGGCCGGGTTCCGTCGCCAGGAAGATGGCGACGGTCGGCAGGCCGAAGGCGCTGGCGAGATGGCTGAGGCCGGTGTCGGCGCCGATGACGAGCGTCGACCGGCCGAGTATCGCGGCGATCTCCGCGAGCGGCGATTTCTGGATCAGCACCGTTTTCGGCACCGCGCCGGCGATGGCTTCGGCGAGCCGCTTTTCCGCTTCGTTCGACCAGGTGACGACCGGCGTGAATTGCCTGGACACCAGCCGGCGCCCGGTCTCGATCCAATCCTCAACCGGCCATTTCTTGTCCTCTCGGCTGGTGCCGTGCAGCAGGAAAGCGGTTCTGCCTTCGACGCCGGGAAGTCCATCTGCCGGCGGCACTATGCCGGAGTCGAGGACCGAAAGATCAGGCTGATAACCCAAGGCCAGGCCGAACAGCCGCCGCGTGCGCTCGATGGCATGCAGGTCGCGCGGCACCGCGTATGTGCGCTGATAAAACAGCGTCGCCGAGGGCTCTCGGGCGCTGGAACGGTCGAAACCGGCGATCGGCGCGCCGGCCAGCCTGGCGACCACTGCCGATTTCAATAGCCCCTGGGCGTCGATGACCAGGTCATAGTGGCCGGTTCGCAAGCCGCGGCGCAGGCCGGCCACCTCGCGCCACGTGCCGCCGTCGAACGGTTTCTTGCGCCAGCGCCGGATCGCCACCTTGTGGATGGACTTTATTGCCGGATGCAAGGCGACGATGTCCGCAAACGCTTCTTCGACGCACCAGTCGAAGCTTATGCCGGGGCGATTGCGCAGCGCATCCTCGACCGCCGGGAACGTGTGGATGACATCACCCATCGACGATGTCTTGACGATCAGCACCTTCATGCGGCTGCCGGAACCTTGAGCAACCGGTCGGCCGCGGCAGCGACCCGCGCGACGTCCAGCGTCTTCAGGCAGTTGAGATGGCCGAGCGGGCAGACCTTGCTGTGGCAGGGCGAGCAGGAAAGATGCAGCCAGATCAGCTCCGAGCGATCGGTCAGCGGCGGCGTGTTCTCGGGCGACGTCGAGCCGTAGACGGCGACGATCGGCGTGCCGACGGCGGCCGCGACATGCATCAATCCGCTGTCGTTCGAAACGGCAAGCTTCGCCGCGGCGATCAGGTCGATGGCGTCCTCGAGCTTTGTCCTGCCGGCAAGGTCGATGGCGCCCGGCGCGAGCCTCGCGATCTCGCCGGTAACCTCGGCGTCGTTCTTCGAGCCGAGCAGGGCAACGCCCAGGCCCTTTGCCATCATTTCGCGGGCAAGCTCGGCATAGTGTTCGCTCGGCCAGCGTTTTGCCGGGCCGAACTCGGCGCCCGGCATCAAGGCGATGAACTGCTTCGCGTCGAGCCCGAACCGCGCCAGCAGGTCGGCCTGGTTGGCCGCATCGACCGTGAGTTTTGGCGCGCGAAACGTGCCGCCGCGGGCAAGCCCGAAATAGGCCCGTGCCGTGCGCCGCTTCACCGCATCGGGCAGCGGAACGATGTCGGTCAGCAAGCCGTAGCGCATTTCGCGCAAATTGCCGACACGGCGCGGAATGCGGGCAAAGAACGGGATCAGCGCCGATTTCCAGCTCCCCGGCAGCACATAGGCCATGTCGTAGCGGCCGCGCAGCAAGCGGCCGAAGCGCCTGCGGCTGCCGAATTCCAGCGCTCCGGGCATCAGCGGGAAATCGATCTGGCAGCGTATTTCGGGCATGCGCTTGACCAGGGGCGCTGCCCAGGCGGGCGCCAGCACGTCGATGGCGGCGTTCGGATGCTTTTCCTTCAGTGCCGCAAACAGGCACTGCGCCATGACCATGTCGCCCACCCAGCGTGGGCCGATCACGAGGATCGTTGGGCTTTCAGCCATTGGACATAGTCTCTAACGCCGGTTTCGACGGTCCGGAATTGGCCATTGTAGCCGGCCGCGCGCAAGCGGGACATATCAGCCTGCGTAAAACTCTGGTAGCTGCCCTTGAGATGGTCGGGAAAGGGGATGAACTCGATCTGGCCTCGGCCCAGCGTGTCGATCACCGTTTCGGCGATGGCGCGGAACGGCTGGGCCCGGCCGGTGCCGCAGTTGAATATGCCGCTCAAGCCCCGCTTCCAAAGCCACAGATTGACCTCGGCGACATCGCCGACATGGATGAAGTCGCGGCTTTGTTCGCCCGGGCCGAAGTCGCCATAAGCACCGAACAGCTTCGGATTTTCGCCTCGCGCCACCTGGTTGAACAGATGGAATGCGACCGAGGCCATGGCGCCCTTATGCGACTCGCGCGGCCCGTAAACGTTGAAATAGCGCAGGCCGGCAACCTGCGAATGATCGGTATCGAAGACGTTGCGGCGGACATAGTCGTCGAACAGCTTCTTCGAATAAGCATAGACGTTGAGCGGCCGCTCGAATTCGGGCTCTTCGCGGAACTCGCTGCCGCCGCCATAGACCGAGGCCGACGAGGCATAAAGGAAAGGCACGCGCAGCGCGAGGCAGGCGTGCAGCAGGCGCTTCGAATAAGCATAGTTCACGTCCATCATGAACTTGCCGTTCCATTCGGTTGTGGTCGAGCAGGCGCCCTGATGGAAAACGGCTTCGACGCGGCCGATTCCGCCGTCCTCTAGCCGAGCCAGAAATTCGTCCTTGTCGAGATAGTCGGCGATCCGAAGGTCGGCCAGGTTGGCGATCTTGTGGCCGTCGGTGAGATCGTCGACGACCACGATATCGTCATGCCCCTCGGCATCGAGCGCGGCGACGATGTTGGAGCCGATCATGCCGGCGCCGCCCGTGACGATGATCATGAAGGCCTCTGGTTTCGCTTATCGATTCCGGTCCTTATAGGGGAGGCTGGCAGGAGTGTCGATAAAGCAGGTCAAACACCTGCAGTGCATCCGTTCGGCCACAGTCGCGCCGCAAAGCTCACGCTTCCTCGCGCGAGCCGGCCACCCGGGCGAAGTGCCGGCAACCGACGGGGTCGCGACAGGAGCAAGGCAATGCCATCGACCGAACTGCTTGTGGCCTTTTTCGTCACCACGGCGATCTTTGCCTACATTCCTGGTCCGGCCATGCTCTATGCGGCGGCGCAGACCATTGCGCGCGGACGCTGGTCGGGGCTCACCGCTGCTCTCGGCATCCACCTTGGCGGCTATGTGCATGTTCTTGCTGCCGCGACCGGCCTGTCCGTGCTGTTCCACGCCGTGCCGCCGCTTTACCTGGCCGTCAAACTTGTCGGCGCGCTCTACCTGATCTGGCTCGGCGTCTCGCTGTTCCGCGCCAAGACCCAAGGAGACGGGACGCTCCCGGTCATCGAGCGAAAATCGGCCCGCCGCGCCTTTTTCGAGAGCATCACGGTCGAGGTGCTCAATCCCAAGACAGCGATCTTCTTCATGGCGTTCCTGCCGCAGTTCATAGATGCCTCGGCGACTTTTCCGGTTTGGCTGCAGTTCGTGGTGCTGGGAACCATCGTCAATCTGATGTTCTCGTCGTCCGACATCGTTTGCGTCTTGCTGGCCGGCACGATGATCGTGCGGCTGCGCCGCTCGGGCCGCGCACAGCGCCTGATGCAGCGCGCGGGCGGCGCTGTGCTTGTCGGTCTCGGTGTCCATGTTGCCTTGCAAAAGAGCTGATCCGTCCGCCGGCCTTGGCCGTGCGCGCGTCGGCCCGCCGTTGCGCTGGCCCCAATTGCGGTATATCGGCATCGCGAAGAATGAAGGGCGCCGGATTTCCGACGCCGCAACCCTGATCAAGACCAGCCTGTTCGGCGTGTGCCAGTGAGATGATCAAGCACCATTTGCCTTCCCCGGAGCCCTTGCATCGCACTATTGCCCGCTTCAGCGAGGTCACCGCGCTGGTGGTCGGCGACTTCATCCTCGACCGCTTCGTCAGCGGCGTCATCGAGCGGATCTCGCCGGAAGCGCCGATCCCGGTGCTGCACGGCCGGGGCGAGATGCTGGCCATGGGCGGCGCCGGCAACGTCGTTTCCAACATCGTCTCGCTGGGCGGCGCCGCGATCCCGGTGTCCGTGATCGGCGCCGACAAGGCCGGCGACAATCTCCTGCGCATGCTCGGCGATCTCGGTGCCGATACCGATGGCATGGTGCAGCGGCAAGGCCGCATGACCTCGTCGAAGAGCCGCTTCAGCGCGCTCAACCAGCAGGTGCTGCGGTTCGACGAGGAGGAGATCAAGCCGCTTGCCCGCAGCGAGCGGGCAGCGCTCGTCGAGCACTTCCAGGCAGCGCTTGCGCGCGCCGACATCGTCATCCTGTCCGACTATGGCAAGGGCATCCTGCTCGACGGCGTGGCGGCCGAACTGATTGCTATCTGCCGCGATGCCGGAAAGCCGGTGCTGGTCGACCCGAAGGGCCGCGATTATGCGCGCTATGCGGGGGCGACGGCGGTCACGCCCAATCGCAAGGAGCTTGGCGAGGCGGTTGGACGCGCCGTGTTCAGCGACGAGGAGATCGTCGCTGCGGCACGAGACCTGATCGCAGCGCATGATTTCGACTTCATCGTCGCCACGCGCAGCGAAAAGGGCATGAGCGTCGTCACTTCCGAGGATGCCCGTCACATTTCCACGCAGGCGCGCGAAGTGTTCGACGTCTCGGGCGCGGGCGACACGGTCATCGCGACCTTCGCGCTTTCGCTCGCCGCCGGTGCGGACCGCGTGCAGGCCGCTACAATCGCCAACGCCGCCGGCGGCGTCGTGGTGGGAAAACGCGGCACGGCGCGGCTGACCGTCGAGGAGCTCTCCGGCGCGCTGTTCCGCTCGCATGGACCGGTCGCCCACCAGGACGCCATTCTCGACGCCAATGCGGCGGCCAGGATGGTTGCGGCGTGGAAGGAGGAGGGGCTGACCGTCGGTTTCACCAATGGCTGCTTCGATATCCTGCATGCCGGCCATGTTAGCCTGCTCCATGCCGCGCGCAGCCAGTGCGACCGGCTGGTGCTGGGCCTGAACAGCGATGCCTCGGTGCGACGCTTGAAAGGGCCCGGACGCCCGGTCAACGACCAGCATGACCGCGCCTGCGTGCTCGCGGCCCTTGCCTCGGTCGATGCCGTCGTCGTCTTCGAGGAGGACACGCCGCTCAAGCTGATCGAGGCGCTCAAGCCCGACATCCTGGTCAAGGGCGCGGATTACACGATCGAGACCGTGGTCGGTGCCGACGTGGTCCAGAAGGCAGGCGGGCGCGTGGTGCTGGTCGACCTCGTCGCCGGCAAGAGCACGACCAGCACCATCGGCAAGCTGCGCGCCGGCGGCACGAATTGAGGGTTTCCATGTCCGACTTGAACGACTATCTGGTCCGCTCCGCGGCGGCGATCTCGGCGATGGTCGAGCGCGACCTCACCGGCGAGATGGAACGCGCGGTGAGCACGGTCGTGACGGCGCTTTCGCAGGGCAAGGCGCTGCTGATCTGCGGCAATGGCGGCTCGGCGAGCGATGCCATCCACATCGCCGGCGAACTGGTCGGCCGCTTCCTCAAGGAGCGCAAGGCCTACAATGTCATCGCGCTGCCGGCCAATGCGGCGGTGCTGACCGCCTGGGGCAACGACTACGGCTTCGACACCGTCTTCTCGCGCCAGGTCGAGGCGCATGGATCGGAGGGTGCGGTGCTGCTCGCCATCTCCACCAGCGGCAATTCGCCGAGCATCCTTGCCGCCGCCGAGCAGGCGCGGGAAATGGGCATGACGGTGATCAGCCTGACCGGCGACACCGGCGGCAAGTTGAAGCCGCTGACCAACATCCTGCTCAACGTGCCCTCGACCTCGACGCCGATCATCCAGCAAGGGCACCTCTGCCTCTACCACCATCTGTGCGAGGCGGTGGAAGCGCGTCTCAGCGATGGCTGACCGCGAGGGAGATTTTCCGCTCGCCGAGCCCGGCCTGTGGGTCGAGCGGATTGGGTCCAGAGCCTTTCCGGCCGGTCTGCCGGCGCTCTTCCTCGACCGCGACGGCACCATCAATGTCGACACCGGCTACCCGAGCAACCCTATAGACATCGTGCTGCGGCCGGAGATGCTGCCGGTCATCCGAACCGCCAATCTTGTCGGGCTTCCGGCAGTCATTGTCTCGAACCAGTCGGGCATCGCACGCGGCTATTTCGGCTGGTCGGAATTCGCGGCAGTCAATGGCCGACTCCTGGAGCTTCTCGAAGCGGAAGAATGCAAGATCGATCTAGTGCTAGCCTGTGCCTATCATTCAAGCGGCACGGGTGTTCTAGCGGTAGGCGATCATCCGATGCGCAAGCCCAATCCGGGAATGCTCTTGCGCGCCTGCGATCTTTTGAACTTGGACACGGGTCGCTCGATCATCGTTGGCGACAAGGCCGACGACATGGAGGCGGGGCGGCGGGGCGGGCTGGTGGAAGGCTGGCAAGTCGGAAGCCGGGTCAACCGAAAACTTGGCGACGGCGCCTTCATCGCGCGCAAGCTGACAACAGGCAACGACCATCGGAGGCTTTGCGATTTTATCGCCGGGCTTGGCAGGGGTTA
This sequence comes from Mesorhizobium silamurunense, assembly GCF_014843825.1. Lineage (GTDB taxonomy): Bacteria > Pseudomonadota > Alphaproteobacteria > Rhizobiales > Rhizobiaceae > Mesorhizobium > Mesorhizobium silamurunense. Next base: position 14,747 of record NZ_JHQR01000068.1, on the reverse strand, counting down.
GGACTTCCCCTCGAATGCCACCAACCCCTCGTCCTTGACGCGGCGGATGGTCAGCGCGGTGCGCACGGTGTCGACGTTGGGGGCAGAGGCGAGCTCCTCGATGACGAAGGTCTGGAAGGTGCCGAGATCGCTCGCCACGCAGTGCAGCAGGAAATCGGACTCGCCCGACACCATCCAGGCGTCGCGCACGATCGGCCAGCCGCGCGTGCGCTCGGCGAAGGATTTTAGCTCGGCATCGGCCTGGTGATGCAGGCCGATCAGGCAGAAGGCAACGACATCCATGCCGAGCGCCGGCGCGTTGAGGAGCGCGCGATAGCCGCGGATGATGCCGGCCTCTTCCAGCCGCCGGACGCGGCGCAGGCAAGGCGGCGCCGAGATGCCGACGCGGTTGGACAGCTCAACATTGGTCATGCGGCCGTCGTTCTGCAATTCGCGCAGGATCTTCCAGTCGATGGCGTCGAGATCGGCTTTGAGCGGCATGAATGGCTTTCGCGCAAGAATCTTTCGCGATTTTGTAATTTGGTTTCGTGCGGGAGGCCATCCCCTTTGCGATGATTTTTCTGCTTCAAGGTGAGGATATGGTCCTGTATGCCGTGCCTCGAAGCTTTCCGGGGACGAAGGCCAAGCTGCCTTGCTGGCTTGCCGGGCAACACTTACATTACCGGCGACAAACCACGGCCTCGTGCCGCAGGGGACTTTTTTCATGAACACCAAACACGCGCCCGTTCTCATCATCGGCTCCGGTCCGGCCGGCTACACGGCGGCGATCTACGCCGCCCGCGCCATGCTGAAGCCGATGCTCGTCGCCGGACTGCAGCAGGGCGGCCAGTTGATGATCACCACCGATGTCGAAAACTATCCGGGCTTCGCCGATCCGATCCAGGGCCCCTGGTTGATGGAGCAAATGCTCAAACAGGCCGAGCATGTAGGCACCGAGATCGTCAACGACATCATCACCGAGGTCGACCTCAATGTGCGGCCATTCCGCGCCACCGGCGATTCCGGCACTGTCTATACGGCAGATGCGCTGATCATCGCGACCGGCGCGCAGGCCAAGTGGCTGGGCATCCCATCGGAACAGACCTTCATGGGCTTCGGCGTGTCGGCCTGCGCCACCTGCGACGGCTTCTTCTACCGCGGCAAGGATGTCGCGGTGGTCGGAGGCGGCAATTCGGCGGTCGAGGAGGCGCTCTACCTTGCCAATCTTGCAAAGAGTGTCACCGTCATTCACCGGCGCGCCGATTTCCGCGCCGAGCGCATCCTGCGCGAGCGGCTGTTCAAGAAGGACAATGTCCGCGTCATCTGGGACACTGTCGTCGACGAGATCACCGGGCAGCCGGGCAAGGCGCCGCTGCCGCCTTCGGTCGACGGGCTGAAGTTGCGCAACGTGGTGACAGGAGAAGTGTCGCGGCTGAAGGTCGATGGTGTCTTCGTCGCGATCGGCCACGCGCCGGCGGTCGAGCTCTTCGTCGGCAAGCTCAAACAGAAGCCGAACGGCTATCTGTGGACGGCGCCCGATTCTAGCCGCACCGACGTTCCCGGCGTGTTTGCCGCCGGCGATGTCACCGACGACGTCTACCGGCAGGCGGTGACGGCGGCGGGACTGGGTTGCATGGCCGCGCTCGAGGCGGAGAAATATCTGGCGGGGATCGAAGTTCAGCGCGAAGCGGCGGAATAAGCTATCGGCTGCGAGAAGCCGTTTAAAAGCCTGATTTTTCATTCAGACGCCAAAGACAACACGAGGGGAATCATGGCGCTGGACTGGGACAAGCTACGCGTGTTTCACGCTGCGGCGGAGGCTGGGTCGTTCACCCATGCCGCCGAGACATTGCATCTGTCGCAATCGGCGATTTCGCGGCAGGTCAGCGCGCTGGAGCATGATGTCGGCGTGGCGCTGTTTCATCGCCACGCGCGCGGCCTCGTGCTGACCGAGCAGGGCGAGATGCTGTTCCGCACGGCGCATGACGTGCTGATGAAGCTGGAGACGATCAAGTCGCGGCTGACCGAGACCAAGGATCGCCCATCCGGCGTGCTGAGGGTGACGACCACGGTAGGGTTGGGCGCCGGCTGGCTGACCGAGCGCGTGCAGGAATTCATCGAGCTCTATCCCGAGATCAGCCTGCAGCTCATCCTTGCCAATGAGGAGCTCGACCTCACCATGCGCCAGGCCGACTGCGCCATCCGCCTCAGGCAGCCGCAGCAGCCGGATCTCATCCAGCGCCGGCTGTTCACCGTGCACTTCCATCTCTACGCGGCGCCTTCCTATGTAGCGAAATTCGGCAAGCCTGCCTCGATCGCCGAGCTCAGGAACCACCGGATCGTCACTTTCGGCGTGCCGGTGCCCTCGCATCTGTCGGAACTGAACTGGCTGGAAACGGTCGGCGATTTCGAAGGCGGGCAACGAGTGCCGACGCTGCAGATCAACGACATCCTGTCGATCAAGCGCGCGGTCCAGGGCGGCGCCGGCATCGCCATGCTGCCCGACTACGTCATCAACAAGGACTCGAACCTGGTTCAGTTGCTGCCTGAGACCGAGGTGCCGTCCTTCGACACCTATTTCGCCTATCCCGACGCAATGAAGAACCAGGCGAAGCTACATGTGTTCCGCGACTTTATCATCGCCAAGGCCCGTAGCTGGTCCTACTAGGCGAACGGCGGGTTCCTGCGCTTCCGGCCTTCGCCGGACGAAGCACTCATGTATCGCCGTGCAGTTAAGGCTACGGCCGGCGTAGGACGGTACTCACGTAGTTGAAGTCGCTCCGTTCCGGTTCTCGGAACCTACCGTTCTCGACTCAGCCTGACCTGAATATTGGCGCTCCCTGAGGAAGGGCGGGTCACCCGCGCCACGGTGTGATGCGCGGCAGCCAGCCAGGAACGGCGCGGCGATAGGTTTCGTATTCGGCGCCATAGCGGCGGGCGAGCGTCGGCTCTTCGTAGAATTTGACGAAGGAGATCATCGCCGACGCGGCGATCAGGCCGTAGACGAGCGTCGCCCAGCTCGAAAAGATGAGCACCTGGCCGAGGATGATCGACAGCACCGCCACATACATGGGGTTGCGCACATGGCGATAGACACCGCCGACAACGAGTTTCTCGGTCGGTGCGACAGGGGCCGGCGTGCCCAGGCCCTCAAGCGCGAAGCGCGCGAAGGAATGAAGCAGGACCGCCGCGGCGCCGACGACGAGGATCCAGCCAGCCGGCACAAAACCCGGCACGGTGGACTGCGGCATGCGATAGCGGTCGCTCAGCAACCAGGGGAGCAGCCCGGCGACGACGCCGGGGGCGGCAACAAAGAACACGGCGCTGCCGGCAATTGCCGAAAAAGTTCGCATCAGGCTCTCCTGCCGCAAAAATAAACGCGACCTGCCCGAGTTCGCATCATTTTGAATTTAGCGTATTTCGCGGCCGGAATCTGACCCGATTTGCATATCAGCGATCGCTTTCAGTCCGGAACGGCTCCGGATTCGGCGATTTTTTCTGGTCCTATCGGTACTCGGAAAGGGTTAGACCACAGCCTGCGTCTTTTTGCATGCGTGTGTTGCAAAATAGATGCTTGTTTCTTGGGCATGATGAGCACATATATAGTTCATCTCCAGGGCGCGTTCTCCTCCCATTAGCGCCCTCGAGTGTTCCCCTCTGGAGGTTAGCCCTAATCGGCACTTCCAATCAAACTCAGCCGGATCTTTATTGATCCGGCTTTTTTGTTGCGCTGGGGTCACGCCGGTAGCGGAAATGCGTGCACGGGAGCCACGTAACAGTGACATGTAACATCGGGTAACATGTCGCAGACGCACTCTATCGATTAAGTAAATCATAGGACGCGGTTGGTCGGTTCGGGAGATGGGGGCATCACCCGGACAGGCCGGGCTCAGGCAGCTACCGCGTCCGAACCATTTCCTGATGCGGCGGACCTGCCGTTGCCTTCCAGGAAGACGGTCCGCAATAAGAAACGGCGTCCGGATGATCCGGGCGCCGTTTTCGCATCTTCAGCCAAAATCGGTCAGGCAGCCTTGCCGTTGGCGTTCATCGCCTCGTCGGCCAGGCGGCCGGTCAGTTCGGCCATATGGTCGAAAGCGGCCTTGTAGCTGGCGACGCCTGCCGTCGCCGACCGCAACTCGATGATCAGGTCGCCGATCTCGGCCTGGGGCATGGTCGCCTCGACCACGTCCCAGCCCGGCCAGTCGGGCCGCGCGTCATAGCCGAGGATCTGGCCGCGCCGCTGCGGGATCAGAGCGATGATCTTCGAGGTTGCATCCGAGGGCGTGACGATCTCGACCTTCATGATCGGCTCCAGCAGGACCGGCGAACAGGCCGCCATGCCTTCCTTCATCGCCAGCTTCGCCGCCATCTGGAAGGCCATGTCGGAAGAGTCGACCGCATGGTAGGAGCCGTCCGACAGGTTGACGGCGACATCGACAACCGGGAAGCCGAGCGGGCCGTTCTTCAGATAGTCGCGAATGCCCGTCTCCACCGACTGGATGTAGGTCTTGGGCACGACGCCGCCGGTGATGGAGTCGGTGAACTGGAAGCCCGAGCCGCGCGGCAGCGGCTTGATCTCGATCACCACGTCGCCGAACTGGCCATGGCCGCCGGACTGCTTCTTGTGGCGGCCGCGCTGCTGTGCGGATTTGCGGATCGTCTCGCGATAGGGCACCGCCGGCGAGTGGCCTTCGATCGGGATCTGGTTCTTGCCTTCCAGGCGTTCGCGCACCACGCGCAGGTGCATTTCGCCATGCCCCGACAGCACGGTCTCCGCGGAGTCCTGGTTGTGGTGCAGGCTGAGCGAGGGGTCTTCCTCGGCAAGCCTCTGGATCGCCGCCGACATCTTGACCTCGTCCTTGCGTTCCTTGGGGCGAAGCGCGAAGGCGAATACCGGCTGTGGCGGCTCCAGTGCGAGCAGCGGGCTGATGCCGCCCTTTGCGGAACTCAGCGTCTGGCCGGTCCTGACATTGTCGAGCTTGCCGAGCGCGATGGTGTCGCCGGCTTTGGCCGATGACAGCTTCAATTGGTCCTTGCCAAGCATCTTGTAGATGCCGGAGACCTTCGTCGTGTCGCCGCTGGAGAGGAAGAGCTCGGCCGCATCGGCCAACTGCCCGGAAAGCACGCGTGACACCGACAGCTTGCCGCCATGCGCGGTGTGGATGGTCTTCATCACCTGCACGACCGTCTGGTTGCCGTCTGGCGCGCCAAGGCGCTTGCGGGTCGCCTCGACGTCCGGCGCATCGTGGCGGATCGTCTTCAACAGGCGCAGCACGCCATTGCCTTTCTCGGCGGTGCCGATCAGCACCGGCGTCACTGTGCCGGCGCGGAGGTCGGCGGCAAGATCGTCGAAGACCGCATCCTTCGGCGGCTCGATCTCATCGAGCAACTGCTCCATCAGCTGGTCGTCATGGTCGGCCAGCGTCTCCAGCATCGAGAAGCGGGCCTCGAGCTCGCGCGCCCTGTCGTCGTCCGGAATCTCGGCGACCTGGCTTTCGGCATATTCGCGGTAGACATAGGCGCGCTCGAGCGCCAGATCGATCGAGCCGATGACGACGCCGTCCTTGCGCAGCGGAATCTGGCGCAGCAGCAGCGGCACGGAGCTTGCCGGCTGCAGCATCTTGAGCGTCTCGCGCACGCCGGCGATGGCCTTGTCCACTTTATTAAGGAACAGGATGCGCGGCACGCCGAGATCGTCGAGCTTGCGCATGATGAGCTGGAGCGCCGGGATCTTCTTTTCGTCCGCTTCGGCGACGACAACTGCGACATCGCAGGCTGCAAGCACCGGCTCAGCCTCGAAGGCGAATTCGATGGAGCCGGGGCAGTCGACGAAGGTGAACTGCTCGCCCATGAACTCCGTGGTGGCGAAAGTCGCCTCGACGCTCATGGCGTGGGCACGGGCTTCTGGCGAATGATCAGAAACAGTGTTGCCCGATGAGACGGGATTCTGGCGGGGGATGGCGCCCGTGCGGGCCAGGATTGCTTCGAGAAGTGTCGTCTTACCGCTTGCGAAGGGACCGACTATGGCAATGCATTTCGGTCCCGTGCGTCGTCCTCCGGCGCGAGTACCCATGGCTGACCTCCACTCAGGCGTTTCCCAAGAGAGCGATCAGCAAAAGTGGAAACCGGTTTTGCGTCCGATCGCACTCTGTGAAGAGCGGCGGCCGGCCTGTTCGGCCGTCGCGGACGGGGCTGTTGCTCACCACCTGCCCAAGGCCATCGTCACACGGGTTCGCGGAGAGGGCAAGAGAAATAGGAAGTGCGCCGGCTTTGGTCTGTCAGGCGCCCAGTTTGTCAGGCGCTGAGCGCCAGTGGCTTGCTATCGGCAGCGCAGAGCACGCTCGCCTTGTCGCGCGGCGCCGGCTTGCCGAAGAAATAGCCCTGGAAGCGGCTGCAGCCGGCGGTGCGGGCAAAGGTGAACTCCTCCGACGTTTCGACGCCTTCGGCGACGATGGTGATGTCCTGGATGCGCGCGATCTGGGCGAGCGCGGAAACGAAGATCTGCGCCACCTGATCGTGGGCGAGGCTGCGGATGTAGGATCGGTCGATTTTGACGCTGTCGATGGGCAAGGTCTTCAGATAGTTGAAGCCGCAGTGACCCGTGCCGAAGTCGTCAAGCGCGATATGGAAGCCGAGCCCGCGCAAGGCTTCCAGGCGCCTGAGGATTTCCGGCGTCGCGGCGGTCGCAACCGTCTCGGTGATCTCGATGATGAACGAGGATGCCGACCGGCCGGTCTCGCGCAGAATGCGCTCGCACATCGTCACGATCTCGTCGTTGCTTCAGCTGCTCGCCCGAGACGTTGATCGAGATGCGCCGCCCTGGAAAGTGACCGATATCGGCGCAGGCGCGCTTGAAGACCCACTCGCCGATCATGTCGATGAGGGCAGAACGCTCGGCAATCGGGATGAATTCGGCCGGCGAGATCAGCCCGCGGACGGGATGGCGCCAGCGGATCAAGCCTTCGAGCGCGTCGATGGAGCCCTCGGCGCCGACGATCGGCTGGTAGTGGAGCTCCAGCTCGCCAAGATAGACGGCGGCGCGCAACTCGCGCTCCACGAGGCGGCGGTATCGCTTGTCCGACAGCATCTCCTCGTCGAAGACGGTGACACGACCCCGGCCTGCCGCCTTGCTTTCGTAGAGCGCGAGATCGGCAAGCAACATCAGCTCGGTGGGGTTGGAGGCGTGCAGCGGCGCAAGCGCAACCCCCAGCGAGATCGACAGCGGAATGATCTTGCCTTCATGCCGCTTTCCGGCCCGCATCGCGTCGAGCAGCCGGCGCACATCCTTGTCGAGCGCGGCCGCGTCGCCATGCGGGATAATGACGCCGAACTCGTCGCCGCCCAGCCGTCCGACAATGCTATCGGCAAAGATGCGCTCCGCCTCCTTGACCAGATAGGCGAGGGCAAGGTCGCCGAACTGGTGGCCGAAAGTGTCGTTGAGCTGCTTGAAATGGTCGAGGTCGATCAGCACAAGGCTCGCCTGCCGCCCGTTGCGCAAGGCGCCTAGCCTGTCGTTCAGCGCCTCGAGGAAATAGCGTCGGGTCATGGCGCCGGTCATGGCGTCGATGCTGAGAAAGCGGTGCTTCTCGGCTTCAGCGTCCGCCGCCGACTGCAGGCGCTGGACGATGCTCGAGCGCATATACATCAGCACCAGGAGCGCCAGGCTGGTCGATGTCGCGGCCATCGTAAGAGCGGTGGCGCGGGAGGCATTTTCGGTCAGGCCAAAGACGGCAGTAGCGGTGGCGGCGATGCTCGCCACAAGCAGCGCCTGAATGCCGCGGTAAATCCTGCCGCTATGACCCTCGATTGTCGCTGAGATGCTCATGTCCGTGCCCCACAGCACGGCCATGGCTAGAGCCCAGCCGTTAAAAAGACATTGAGCATGGCCGCTGCCTTGCCCGGTTCCCAGGCGCGCGGCCCGGCGCCTCATTTTATGGTTAAAAAGCAACAATTTATGACAGTATTTTAAATGGCTAATAAAATGAGTTGAAGCAGCGCCGAAGCATGTTTCGGTGCCGTCGAGGTCGACAATCGGAAAGGCCGGTTGCACTGGCCCCGTGCCGGGGTGAAACTAGACTGCGAGATGCCGCGCTAGCGATTTGCCGGTTCGTCAACGATTGAGGATTTCTACGATGAAGATCATTGCGTGCGGTAGCGTGCCGACGGTCATCGCGCCTGAAAAGTATTTCACCGGCAAGGTGCTGCAGACGCCGATCATCGAGAAGGAGGCGCCGGCGCGGCTGAGGGCGACGCTGGTCAGCTTCGAACCGGGCGCCCGCACCCATTGGCACTCGCACCCGCTCGGCCAGACGCTCTATGTCACCTCGGGCGCCGGGCTTGCGCAGACATGGGGCGGGCCGATCGAGGCGATCAGGGCGGGCGACGTCGTCTCCTTCGCGCCGGGCGAGAAGCACTGGCACGGCGCTGGACCGAAAACCACCATGACGCATGTTGCCATGCAGGAAGCGCTGGACGGCGTCCACGCCGAGTGGCTGGAGGCGGTCTCCGACGAGCAATATGGCGGCTGAGAAGTCCAAAAAAACCCGGCGCGAAGCCGGGTTTTTCTCATCGGCCGGCCGCGTTGCCGGTCAGGTCAGCGATGCGGTGAAGCGCTGGATGCGGGTGCAGGCTTCTTCCAGCAGCGCCTCTGAGGTGGCGTAAGAGATGCGGAAGTTCGGGCCGAGGCCGAAGGCCGAGCCGAACACCACCGCGACGCCTTCGACGTCGAGCAGTTCCGAGCAGAAGGCCTCGTCGCTGTCGATGACTTTGCCGCTCTTCGTTTTCTTTCCGATCAGCTCAGCGCAAGACGGATAGACATAGAAGGCGCCTTCCGGCGACGGGCAAGTGATGCCGCGCGCCTGGTTGAGCATCGAGACGACAAGATCGCGCCGGCCCTGGAAGATCGCCTTGTTCTTCGCGATGTAGTCCTGCGGGCCATTGAGCGCCTCGACGGAAGCCCATTGCGCGATGGTGCAGGCGCCCGAAGTCTGCTGGCCCTGGATCATGTCCATCGCCTTGATCAGCGGCACCGGGCCGGCGGCGTAGCCGATGCGCCAGCCGGTCATGGCATAGGCTTTCGACACGCCGTTCATGGTCAGCGTGCGCTCGTAGAGGCTCGGCTCGACCTCGGCGATGGTCTTGAAGACGAAGTCGCCATAGGTCAGGTGCTCGTACATGTCGTCGGTCAATGTCCAGACATGCGGGTGCTTGAGCAGCACGTCGGCCAGAGCGCGAAGCTCGGCTTCGGTGTAGGCGGCGCCGGACGGGTTGGACGGCGAGTTCATCAGCAGCCATTTCGTCTTCGGCGTGATCGCCCTTTCCAGCACCTCGGCCGTCAGCTTGAAGCCGTTGTCGATCGAGGTATCGGCAAAAACCGACGTGCCGCCGCAGATCGCCACCATCTCCGGGTAGCTCACCCAATAGGGGCGGGGGATGATGACCTCGTCGCCGGGGTTCAGCGTCGCCATGAAGGCGTTGAACAGGATCTGCTTGCCGCCGGTGCCGACGATGGTCTGCTCCGGCCGGTAATCGAGATTGTTCTCGCGCTTGAACTTTTTCGCGATCGCCTCGCGCAGCGGCGCGATGCCGGAAACCGGCGGATACTTGGTCTCGCCGCGGCGGATCGCGTCGATCGCCGCGTTCTTGATGTTGTCGGGCGTGTCGAAATCAGGTTCGCCGGCGCCGAGGCCGATGACGTCACGGCCGGCATTTTTCAGCTCGCGCGCTTTCTGCGTCACCGCGATGGTCGCGGAAGGCTTCACGCGGGAAAGGGCGTCGGCAAGAAAGGCCATGACAGAGCGTCTCCAAGAGAATGGCGCGGCCAGGAGCGGCCGCGGCGCCTCTCATGTCGCATGATCGGCCCAAGCGCAAGCATTGTCGGATGATCCAGCGGTCAAGGTGGTGTGACCGGCAACTATAAATTCATCAACGACCGGTAAACCCTTGGCTGGCAGGATGGCTGATTGAATTCCGCTGATTTCGCGGAGCGAGGGACCTTTGTCGCGCAGCATCGGGCTTGCCCATATCATCCGTCATGATGACGGCACCTCGAGCGGTGTCTGGGGCATCTACACGCTGCAGAGCGCCTTCCAGCCGATCTTCGCCTTCAATGAAGGCAAGCTTTCGCTCGTCGCCTTCGAGGGCCTGATCCGGCCGTTCCGCGATGGTGAGCCGCAGTCGCCGATGAGTTTCTTCGGCACCTGCCCGGCGGGCGACCGGCTGCATATCGAGGCGCTGACCAGGACGCTGCATCTGCTCAACGCCGGTGCCTGCCTGCCGGAAGAGGCATCCATCTTCATCAATTTCGATCCGTCTGTGTTCACTGATCGCGCCATTGTCGACAAGGCGCTGCGCGACATGCGCCTGGTGCTGCACGAGGCCGGCATCGATCCGCGCCGCATCGTCTGCGAGGTGACCGAGCAGAAATCGGCTTCGCAGGAGACGCTCTACAGCTTTGTCGAAGCGCTGAGGGGCAACGGCTTCCGCATCGCCGTGGACGATTACGGCGCCGACGAGTCCGACATCAACCGCATCAAGGAGCTCAAGCCCGACATCGTCAAGTTCGATGCCCACTGGATCACGCAGCTGATGGAGTCCGGGGCCGGATTCGCGCTGCTTACCGCGATGGTGAAGAGTTTCGAAAGCCAGGGCATCCGCACGGTCTTCGAAGGCATCGAGGAAGGCTGGCAGCTCGAGCTCGCCGAGAAATCCGGGGCCTCCATGGTGCAAGGCTATGTGCTCGCCCGGCCGGAACTGGCGCCGACCAGTTTTCGCGTCTTCGGCAAGACTACGCGGGTGTCCGAAGCTGAAGAGAGCAAGACTTCGGTCGCAACCAATTCCGCTCCCGTGCCGCCGTCGCGACCGCCGAGGGTGTTCGGGCGCAAGGGGAGGCCATGACCGCGGGGCCCGAGAGGCGGCGCAATGCCGCCGAGGCAATCTTCGCCGACGAGATCGGCCTCCAGTTCGGCGTCTATGGCGAGTTCCGGCTGTGGAGCGCCTACCAGCCGATCTTCGCGCCGCAGGGCAGGACGCTGAAAGCTGTCGCCGTCGAAGCCCTGATCGAGCCGCGCCGCGCGGCGAGGCCCGTGGCGCCGCCGGTGTTCTTCGACGGTGTGCCGGCATCGGATCGCCTGTTCGTCGAGACGATGTGCCGGATGCTGCATCTCGGCAACTACCGCAACATCGGCGTCGATGGGCTTACCCTGTTCTTCAACTACAACCCGATGATCAACGATCACCTCGGGCGGGCGCTGGCCGAGATCCGCCTCATGACCAGGCATCTCGGCGATTTCGGCCTCGAGCCGACCAGGCTGGTCTGCGAGATCACCGAACAGGCGGCCGACGAGCATCGGCTCGCCGGCATCGTGCGCGAGATGAGGCGTGACGGCATCCGCATCGCCATCGACGATTTCGGCACTGGACATTCGACCGAAACGCGCATGAGCCTGCTTTTGCCGGACATCGTCAAGATCGACGGCGGCTGGTTCGCCGAGTTCTGCCGCCATGCCGCTGCCGAGCGGTTCTTCCGGCCGCTGGTCTCGATGCTGCACGACCGCGGCGCCAAGGTGCTGGTCGAAGGCATCGAGCAGGCCACGCATCTGCGCGTCGCGCTCGACGGCGGCGTCGACCTTCTGCAAGGGTTCCACCTCGCCCGCCCGGCGCTCGCCGGCACGATCTTCAACGAAGAGCCGCTTTCGATCGATGCGCTGCTCGCCACGGACAACAAGGTCGTGCAATTGCATCAGCGCCGCTGATGTTTTGACCCAAAAACAAATCACTGGATGAGACTCGCGCAAGCGGGTTAGAGGCTTCTCGATCGCTCGATGCTCGAGGAGAGGGCCATGATACTTTATGACATGATCGACAGCGGCAATTGCTACAAGCCGCGTCTGTTGATGGCAAAGCTCGGCATTCCCTTCAGCCGTGTCGAGGTCAGCTCACATACCGGCGAGACGCGCAAGGCCGACTATGTCGCCAAGAACCCAAACGCGATGGTGCCGCTGCTCGAGCTCGACGACGGCCGGCGCATCGCCGAATCCAACGCCATCCTGCTCTATCTCGCCGAAGGCACGCGTTTCCTGCCTGCCGACAGATACGAGCGCGGGCTGGCCTATCAATGGCTGTTCTTCGAGCAGTACAGCCACGAGCCCTATATCGCGGTGCGCAAGGCGCTGCGCACATTTCCGGAAAGGGCGAAGGATGCGACGCCTGAACGGCTCGCCCTGACGCTGGAGCGCGGCAACAAGGCGCTCGACGTGATGAACAAGCATCTGGAGCAGAACGCCTTTTTCGCAGGCAGCACTTATAGCGTCGCCGACATCGCGCTCTATGCTTATACCCATACCGCCGAGAAGGGCGGCTTCCAGCTTGACGCCTATCCGGCCGTGGTGGAGTGGCTGAATCGCGTCGAGGCGGATAAGGGGCATGTGCCGATCGAGTGGCAGGCCTGAGCAGGTCTCGCGGCTGAAACTAAAGAGGTCGAAGCTTTCCGGCCCGAATTTCAGCCAACGCCTGCTCGGCAAGCTTATCCAGCCGACCGGCCTTGGCGTCGGCTTCGATCTGCTTATCCCATAAGTCAGCTTGAAGCGCCTCGAACCAGGCAGCAAACGCCTTGAATTCCCCTGGATCAAGATCGGTGACGAGTGCTTGGATTTGCTCGAGCTTGGTCATGTGGCGACTCTAACATGCGCGGGAGAGCGCTGCCAAAGACAGACAACAAAAAAGGCGGGACAATGCCCGCCTTCCTATGCCGGTAGCCTGATCGGGAACGTCGGAGCCGGGCCGGCAGCAATCTGCTGCTTCGGCTTGTCGGATCCTTCCGCTCCGGCGCGCTTATCGCGCGACCGTCAGTACATCCGTGACTTGCCGTGCGCCCCGAACCTTCGTCCGGCGCGCGCCATTCGCAAAAATCAGGCTGCCTTGCTCAGAGATCCAGCAGCGGACTTGCCGGTGCGGCGGTCCTGCTCGATCTCGAAGTTGATTTTCTGGCCTTCAACGAGGGTGGTCATGCCAGCGCGCTCGACGGCGGAGATGTGGACGAAAACGTCCGCGCCGCCACTGTCGGGCTGGATGAAGCCGAAGCCCTTGGTGGCGTTGAACCACTTGACCGTACCAGTTGCCATTTAGAATATCCTTCACATTTGCTTCGTTTGACCGGACCAAAGCCCGGCCGGCGGTATCGAAATTTTGGAGACGTCAGCAAACGCGAAGATCGCGAGGCCCGATCGATCGGCCAAATTCAATGCGTCGGATATAGTATGGTTCGCGGACGAAAACAAGATGGCGTTACCGGCATGTGCCGCGATAGCGTGCAACGGCCCCAATCCGCGTGGAAGTTTTGCGGCCAGGCGTGCGTTCTAGGAGGCAAGATATGCTCGCTGTCGTAGGAGAGGACCATGAAGAGAATTCTGCTCGCCGCCTGCCTGATGCTGGTGGCCGCCGAGGCGCAGGCCGTCTCGCGCTACGACCCGACGCGCATGAGCTGCGATCGCGTGCAGGCGACGATCGCCAGGCAGGGCGCCGTCATCCTGCGCTACCAGTCGAGCCGCGTTCCGGGACTGCCGCTCTATGACCGCTATGTGCGGGACGAACGCTTCTGCAACATGGGCGAGGTGAGGGCGCGGGCCTATGTGCCCAGCGCCGACACCAAATCCTGCCCCGTCTATGTCTGCAAGCGGCCGGACTTCGACCGACACTTCCGCCGGCGGCTCTTCCCCCATCACTAGAGCAGCCCGGCGTTCGGCAAGCTTGTCAGAAACCGAATGATGCCTGCGCGGCCGGCGGCGGGCCGACGCGCACGCCTTCCATGGCCAACATCTTCTCCTTGGTGACCGAGCCGCCAGGTGCGGAGAAGCCGCCGATCTTGCCGCCGGCGGCAAGGATGCGGTGGCATGGAATGACCAGAGGCACCGGATTGGCGCCGAGGGCCGCACCGGTTTCGCGGGCGAGGCCGGAATGGCCGGCGCGCTTAGCCAGTTCGCCATAGGTGGTGGTCTCGCCGAAGCCGAGCTTGCGCGCGGCGTCATAGATGGCGAGGCGGAAATCGTCGACGCCGTCGAGATCGACCGGCACGTCGGAAAAATCGACATCCTCTCCAGCCGCATAGGCCTTGATCGACGCGATCAGTTCGGCCACCCATTTCGGCTGCTCTGTCGTGGTCGAAACGCCGGCATGGCCAAACAGCCGGCGCTCGACCGCTTCGCGGCTGCGCTCGGGCAGGCAGAGCCGGATCAGACCCTTTTCGCTCCAGGCAATGCCCATGAAGCCGATCACTGTTTCTAACACTGCGTGGCCGGCCGTGATCGGTGATGCGTTTTCCATGGTGGGCTCCTTTCCGCAAATCGCGAAAAACAGGTACATGAATAGTACAGATAGGGAGCAATATGGCAGTTTGCTTCGGTCTCGCCACCCGAAACCTGCATACGGCCCCGATTGCCCGGTTGGAATCGCTCGTGTAAGGACTTTTTAACAACCGACAACCGGACCTGCAGGGCTTGGCAGCGAAAATCATCCTCTCCGCGATCGGCGCGCTCGTTGCCGCTGCCGGCCTCAGCGGCTGTACCTCGACCTCGCAGATGAAGGCCACGCCTGCGCTTGCAGCGGCTTCGACGCCGGCCGTCGAGGACGATACGCCGACCGTTGCGCTGCCTGAAACGGTGGCCGTGCTGCCGGAACCTTCCGGCCTCGCGCAGGTGCAGACGGCGGCTTTGACCGGCGATGCCGTGGCCATGGTGACGACGCCTGGGGCGGCGACGCCTGGCGCGCCGTTG